>JAHDEB010000189.1 GCA_020629055.1 Chloroflexota bacterium | reverse complement strand
GGGCTCCGGCCTGTGGACCACAGTTATCTAAACAGCCACTAATGAAATAGCCGTGTGGCGTCATTCTATTGACGTCTGGGGGTAGCTGTTTCACCATTTCGGCCGCAACACCTACGTTGCGCCGGCCGTCTCTTTTCTCGCGGAGCAACACCGAACGGGTGCCGATTCAACAATGAAAAAAGTCAGGAATTTGTGGTCTTGACGTTATTCGTTTCCGTAATAGCTGTATATGACACAGATACAAAACCTTCGTTTCACACGAATTAACCGCATAAGGCATATGTCTCATCATCGTTTATATCCACTGTTCTGACATTATCATATCTAAGCGTCTAGGAACGAGAGTTGTTAAGGGGCTAGGAGAAATTATGCATTTAAGTCGAAAAATATTGCTCATGCTGCTGTTGGTCGTTGGTTTTGGTTCGGCCGTCAGCGTGCTCTCAACGGCGGGTGCAAAAGCCCCACTTTGGCAAGATGCGTCGGAACCGTTAAGCAGAAATGCAGGTCAGCGGATCATTGTCCCAAACGCCTATCGTTTAGTAAAAGCGGATCTTGCTCAACTTGAGGACCTTCTGCTGAATGGCCCAACAAGTAGAACGAATCAAGCTGGTACCGAAATCGATCTTCCCATGCCAAACGGTGACTCGGCCCGGTTTATATTTGTGAACAGCCCGATTATGGAGCCGAAGCTAGCCGCAAAATATCCAGAGCTACAAACTTTTGTGCTTAAAGGGGTTGATGACCCGACCGCTACCGGCCGTGCCGACCTGACCCCGGCCGGTTTCCATGCTTATCTGCAAACGGCCGAGGGTGAGATATTTATCGATCCCTACCAAACCAACAACGTTACGCACTACATGAGCTACTACAAGTCAGATTTTGTAAAACCGGAAGGGCGTTTTACAGAGTTTGCACCAGACAGGCTGCCTAAAAATCGGCAGAATTTGCAACAGAGCTTGGCCGCCAATCGATCTGTTGGGCAGACGTTGCGCACCTACCAACTCGCACTCTCAGCTCCGGGAGAATATGCTGATTTCATCTGTTCATTGGGAGGAGATTGTTCTAATCCGGCCGCAAAAAAGGCAACCACGATGGCCGGTATTGTGACCGGTTTCAATCGAGTGAATCAGATATACGAGCGAGAACTTTCGATCCGATTCGTCTTAATCAATAACACAGATGAATTGGTCTTTATCGATAAAGACAGTGACCCGTACGAATCCTATTCCTACGGTGCGGATGCTTACGCGCTATGGGGCCAACTATCCGGTGTGATTGAAGCAAGTGATATCAGAGTCCAAGATTATGATCTGGGCCATGCGATCGGTGCGGGAGGAGGTGGAGGCATCGCATCTCCATTTGATTGCAATGCAACAGATCACGAAGGAAAATCCGCAGCTGCTTCTTCAATTCCGTCTCCCATCGGCGATCCATTCTGGGTCGATTACGTATCACATGAAATCGGCCATCAATTTACCGCCTCTCATACCTACAACGCTTCGGCCGGTGGCAGCTGTTCTCAGCGATTTGATACGGCCGCTTTTGAGCCAGGCTCGGGGACCACGATTATGAGCTATGCGGGGATATGTGATGGGCAGAATGTTCAAGAACAAGCAGATGCTATGTTTAATGCGGGTTCCTTCAACGAAATCGTGACGTTTGTCACGAGTGGAGCTGGGTCCAGCTGTGCAGATGAAAGTGCAACCGGTAATACCCCACCCACTGTCGATGCAGGGGCTGATTATACGATTCCCAGAGATACCCCTTTTGAACTAAGTGCAACGATCACAGATGCTGAGCAAAATGATGAAGGGTTGACTGTTTCATGGGAGCAGTACACTTTGGGCAAGGCTTGGACAATTGAAGACGTTTTGCCCAATACCGATCAGCAAGATAATCAAAGTCGGCCGATTGTACGCGTCATGCCGCCCACAGCAGACAATAGTCGTCTAATCCCTAATTTGTCTAGCATTCTTGATGGGACCTATGCCAATCTGGGTGAAGAACTGCCGACGATTGATCAAACGCTCACCTTTCGCGCAACCGGCCGGGACAATGCGATCAACGGTGGCGGTGTGGCCAGTGATGATATGCAATTGACGGTGGCAAACAGCGCAGGCCCCTTCCGCATCACCTCACAAACGTTGTCAGCCTTCTACTTTTTGGGGACCGACATCACGGTGACATGGGACGTCGCAAATACAACAGAACCCCCGATCAACTGTTCGCTGGTGGATGTCTTCATGTCGGCCGACAATGGGCAATCATGGACCATCCCATTGGCTGAAAACACCCCCAATGACGGATCTGAACCGGTGACCTTGCCCAACGAGCCAATAAACCAAGGACGCATCCGGGTCGCATGTACAGACAACATCTTCTTTGACATCACCAATGGGATGCTTGTGACAACGACAGATTTCTCTTCGATCTATTTACCGATTGCGAATAATTAGTCTAATTTTCTGACGAAGAGATCCTAACATTTCTTCAGGCGGTATAGCATCGGAAATTTAGGTTTAGGGCGAAAAACAGTTCCAAAGCGTTCGGCTTAAACTTAAATTTCCAGTATTATCCTGAACGACGTCGGGATAATATGATGTGGGGGCTCACTTACTCCGATAAGAATTTATATCTTTTCAAGAACAATTATTTTGAGCTGCAACAGAGGGAATGAACTGGCGTTAGTCCACTGGCTCTTATCCGTAAATATCAACGTCAGGCCGTAAAGTATTCAAGGACTGAAATGCAAAACGAAGAACACATTCTGCTAAAAATATTAGAAAAATACGGACTCAGTGGAGCCAAGACTCAGTTATTAGGCAGTTTATGGAATCGTGTTTATCGCGTCGAGGCTAAGAATGGGCGTCTTTACAGCCTGCGGCTATGCGCACCTGTCATTCAGGAAAAACGAAGCGTTGAAGAAGAGTTAGCTTGGCTGGAGCTAATCGTGAACCAACAGCAGATTAGCGTGCCCCGGCCGGTTCGAAATCAACACCAAGAGCTAATAACCGTTGTTTCAACCGCTGAAGGGACGCGTCTCAGTTGCCTATTCGAATGGATTGAAGGGGAGCCAACAAAGAACCGCCTAACGCCGGAAATTATGCACCAAATAGGACGAAGCGTAGCGACATTACATGAAATAGCGCGACAGCATGGTGGCCCATTTCATGAAAACGGCTTTCGAAGCCGGTATCAATATGGCCGTTGTTTGGCGGTTTCTCATCGGGAATGGATCGCGGAACATCAAGTTAAAATAGGCACGGAAAACGCAACTTTTCTGGAAAGGGCCGTGACATGGCTCGTAGAGCAACTAGAACGTATCGGGGAGACCAGCGATAACTTTGGCCTCATTCACGCGGATCTACATTTTGGCAATTTTTTAGTCCGTGACGGTGCGGTTAGCGTCATTGATTTCGACCAATTAGGAAACGGACACTATTTGTATGACCTTGCCACCTTGAATGTTGAGCTTTTGAATGAACCAGAGGAATATGTAGAACGATGGCATAGTTTAAAAGCAGGCTACCAACAAGTCACAGCCCTGCCGTTTAAAGATGAGCGCGAATTGAACCCATTTATTGTCGCTGTGAAGTTGGCCTTCTTAGACTGGGTGTATAATTCTCCAAATCCGAGAGTCAACGAGCAGATGGGGCCACTCATCCCAGCAACCTTTGCCTCGATAAGGGAAATAATGGATGGATAACATCCTATCAACGGCGCGAAGAAGATCGGTACGTTTCACATATGAAAAGATTACTCATTAGGTCCCTGAAATTCATAGGCATCGCCTTACTCGTCATCTTGATCTTGCTGGCAACAGCGCTTTTCTTTTACGGCCCCGGAGTACCGCAAGATGCTGATATGACGATTGATTCTGTGCTGCAATCAGATTTACCTGAGCTGCTTCAGGGGCAAACGGGTTATGTTGATTCTGGGGAAACGAAAATTTGGTATGAATCTATCCCACCCGCAACTCCGTCAAAGGGGACGGTCTTACTATTTATGGGCATTTCGAATGATGCTCTGGGTTGGCCGCCAAGTTTTCTTAACGCATTAACAGATGCCGGTTATCAAGTGATTCGGTTCGATTATCGAGGAACCGGATTGTCTGATTGGGACAATGACTGGGGAGAAAATCCCTACTCCCTAGAGGATCTGGCCCTTGATGCGGTAGCCATTCTTGATGAAGAAGACATTGATCAAGCACATATCATTGGCGTTTCTATGGGAGGCATGGTGGCTCAAGAGTTTGCGATTCATCATCCACACCGCACACTTACTTTGACCCTGATGATGTCTTCTGGAAATATTGTGGATGGCGCGCTGCCCCCGATATCGCAAGATGTTACATTGGAGTTGATCCTGGCCAGTGTAAAATATGGGATCATTCCAACTGAGCGCAATACGATAAAACTTCATATCGCGGCCAGGGAAATCTTGAGCGGCGATGCTGATTACGAGCTCGATGTGGAAGAAACGGCGCAACAGGTCTTGTATAATTTGAGGCATCGAAATGGGTACAATTCACAAGCATCGCAACAACATCAAAATGCTGTATTTCGTTCAGGTTCGCGCTATAGCGCATTAAGAAGGCTTGAACTGCCGACCTTAATTATTCACGGTTTAGATGATCCTTTTATTCCCATTGAACATAGCCAGAAGTTGGGAAGGACAATTCCAGACTCAACCACAATGTGGTTTGAGAACATGGGCCATGATTTGCCACCATATTTAATTGATTCTTTAATCGCGGAACTCATTTTAAATTTCGAGAAAAATCCAGGTGAATCATAGGTTGGCAGGAAAACTCTGCTTGAGCCTAACCACACTTCCGGCCGACGCGGCGCTCAGCCCAAACCGGCCGTGATGCCGCTTACCAATCCTGCTAAGCAAAGGAGAAGATATGCTCAACAACTCAAATCTGGTCGCCTTGGTCGCCACGGCCAGACCGGATGAAGCGAAGCGTTTTTATGCCGAGACGTTAGGCCTAACCCTCATCACAGATGACCCCTTCGCCATCGTCTTTGATGCGCACGGGGTGATGCTGCGCGTGCAGAAAGTCGGAGAGCATACCCCTTCTCCATACACCGTGCTTGGTTGGGATGTCACTGACATTCAGGCCAGCGTAGCTGAGTTATCGAACAAAGGGGTTATGTGTGAGAGGTTCGAGTCGCTTGGGCAAGATCAGTCGGGCGTCTGGGCATCCCCTAGCGGGGCCAAAATAGCATGGTTCAAAGACCCTGATGGCAATCTGCTCTCTTTGACTCAGTTCGCGTAATTGATCGGCTAAGTGAACGTAATAACGCCCCGCCCTATTTCACCAGTAAGCATGTCATCGATCGCCTCGTTGATTTGCCCGAGCGAATAGCGATGGGTGATCAGTTGATCGATCGGCAAACGGCCGTCGACACAGAGATCGCAATATAGGTTGAAGTCCCGCACGTTGTGGGCCGAACCATAGAAGGAGCCAATTACCGTTTTTTCTTGGCGAATTAAGACGGGTACATCTAGTGCGGCTGTGGTTCCGGCCGATGGGATCCCGACAAAACAGACCGTACCACCCGGCCGTGCAGCTTCAAAACAGTCAACCTGCAGCTTTCCAACCGCCTCAAAGACATAGTCCGCCCCACGGCCGTCGGTCAATTGGCGGATTTGATCGATCGCATCTGGGCCGGCCAGCACAAAATCAGTTGCCCCAAACTGCATAGAGATCTCCCCTTTGGCTTCCGCACGGTCAACAGCGATGATGCGCCCTGCGCCCGCCAAGTTTGCCCCCATAATCACACTCAAACCGACTCCACCGGCACCATAAACGGCAACCGTGCTGCCCGGCGTGACCCGCGCCTTGTTCAGCGCCGCACCAACACCCGTTGTGACGCCACAGCCAACAAGCGATGCGACATCAAACGGCACGTCTTTCTTGATAATCACACAGAAATCTTCGTGAATGACACTGTAATTGGCCCAAGTGGCGATACTGCTCAGATGGTAAACATCTTGCCCAGCCTGATTTTTCATGCGCACCGTGCCATCCATCATCGTGCCTGACCAAACGGGGGGATGATAGGCGGTGCAGAGATTGGTCTGACCATGCTGGCAGTAAAAGCATAAGCCGCAGAAGGGGAGCCAATTGAGAATGACATGATCGCCAACTGAAACTTTGGTAACCCCCTCACCTACTTCAACCACTTCGCCCGCCCCTTCATGCCCCAACACACAGGGCAACGTCTGCTTGGCGTCTCCCGTCACCACATGATAATCACTGTGGCAAACGCCAGTTGCCCCCATTTTAATCAACACTTCCCCCTGTTTCGGAGAGTCTAACTCGAGTGTTTCTACGCGCAATTTCTCGTGCGGATGATATAAGACAGCTGCTTCAATTTTCATAAGGTTCCACTAGAAAAGAAAAATCTTAAAGATTTTTCTTTTCTTTGATTTACGCACAACCGATCGCGTTCGCATCCCAGCGTGTCGGTACAGGTGTCTGGTTAGATGCGAGATAACGGCGGGTCTCCTCCCACATTTCTCCCCAGTCATCCGCATCATGTAGCTCAGCCTCGGGATTCTCAACGCTCTGCGCAACAAAACCGGGGAACCAAGGGCGGCCGGTCTTTTCCCCGATCGGGTTATAGCGCAAGTCAAAACTCCAGCGAATGCCATCGCTAACGTTGCGCAAAGAAGTATGCATCGTTGTAGACGTCATGAAAAGAACGTCGCCCGGCTGCATCGGTACAGGCAATGGGTCACCCGTAATGCGCGATTCAGGAATCGTAACGCTATTGCCAGCAATAGGGCAATGAAGTGCGAGATGCCCTTTGTGGCTGCGTGGCACAACGACCATACATCCATTTTCTTCGGTCGCTTCGGTGATGCAGAGCCAGACGGTGAGGATGTTCGACTCGTCCGCCTCTTTATGGATAACACCCATATCCTGATGCCACGGTGTATGGTTGATGAGCGAGTTGTTGGAAAACCCTTTTGGCAAAGCGCTTTCTGGCGGTTTGATCCGCACATGCTGCACCGGATTCGAGTAGATTTCGGGACCGATAAATTGCTCAACGGCCGCTAAAAGGCGCGGTGAGCGCAACAGGCTAAAAATTGCGGGGCCGGTGTGAAAAGGGGTTGACTCTGTCACATTGGAGAGCGGGAGTGAAATATCGAGTGGCTGCGAGTAGTCGAGATCGGTCTCGCTAACGATACGCGTGATCCGTTCGCCAAACGACAACTCATCCCACGACTCTGCGATGAGCCCCTCGGCTTGCCAAGCGGCCAGTATCGTATCGAGCTTCGCCTCGTATTCTGCCACAACAGGCTGAAGGTCTAGATCCACATCTAGCAACTCTCGTGCGACGAGATACCCTTCGTTTACAAAATGAGTAAGCTGTTGATCGCTGAGGGGTTGATTCTGGTTGTCCCGATTTTTACACATTTCATCATTCTCCTATTTGTATGATTTCAAATCGCTCTGTGAAGGCTTGCGTTTATCGGTTTTTAGATTGGTGAACCTCTAGTCGTTCACCCGCCCTGTTTTATTGCGGCATCGTTTCAACCGCCGGCATCGCATTTAAATTTTCATCAGATGAAAACAGTCGCTTGATATCTGTGCCGATACCAGCGCCCAACATCTTGACCATCGCGGGCGGTGCAAGCAGGCTCGTCGGGTCTACTTGGCGGATTAACATCTGGCTAAAGCCATGCTGATACCGTTTGCTGGTCAAAACCCAACGGAGCACGTTCTTGGCAACAAATTCAGGTGGAATGTCATAGATTTCACGTTTGACCCGCTCCATCGTGCCATCAAACGTCGGCTTTAAATCAGCATAACTTCGCGCCTCGTAGTCGGCCATTGCGGTTTCCCAATCTTTGCTTCCTTGCTTCCAAGCGGTCAATTCTTCAGCTAAAAGTTTAGACATCAATAGGGCATCATAAATCCCTTGTGCATCGAGCGAATCTTTTTGATGATATGCGTCGCCGGTTAAGGCCCAACCAGGCCCGGCCGGTTGGCGAAACAGATTCCCGATGCGACGAATGCCGCTTAGTTTTGTCACCTGTTTGGCTTGTTTTAAGCGTCGCCAAACGTGGGGCTGTTTTTGCAAAAGCTGAATATAAACTTCTTGAGGCGACCCGTCTAAAGCCTGATATAAGTCAGACTGGCCTTGAGCGATCACACTGATTTGCCCATCGGCCGAAGGCATGAAGACATAGCTAAACCCATCAATCGATGTGTGAATATGAGGCACCGCATCCCCTTGGTCATCGTAATCTGCAACCCCTTCCCAATAGGCGTAAAACAGATCAGTATCAACGTCGCTTCGCTGTTCGGTGATCTCGGCACCAACCTCTTTGGCGATGGTGCTATACCGGCCGTCAGCCCCCACCACACAGTCGGCCGTTATCGTCATTTCCTCCTGCTGAGGGTGTCGGCCGGTTATGCCGCTTACCCGCCCTTGGTCATTTTTGATGATGCCGGTCACGGCGAAATTAGGTACAGCGGTCACCGTTTCAAAACGCTCTAACTGGTTCCATAGGCAGCTGTCGAACTTTACCCGATTGACCGTATACATATAATCCCTTCCCCCAGCTGTACCTACAGGGAAAAACGTACGGAAATAATCTTTAAACTCCAAAACAAAACGACGCATTTTTGGCGTCGTTTCTGCGTACTCATCCTCATTCGCACCGATTTCATCTAGCAGGGCCATTGTGTGACCAAAAATAAATGGGGTCGATACGGCTGCACCACTCGGAAATGTAGCACGCTCCACGATAAGCGTCTTAATCCCTTTTTGACCTAAACGAGCGGCCAAGCTTGCCCCCGCAGGGCGGCCGCCAACAATGACAACATCAAAATGTGTTTCTTTAATAGTCTCGGCTATCATGCTTTCCCTTCCTCTAGATTAATAGGTTTTACAAATACCAATTATGAAAAAAGAGCGGGATCAAAGTTGAGTTCCCTTAGGCAACGTCCTGATTACCCCTACCACTTGTCCCGCTACTTGGCGACATAATCGGTATAACAACATCATTCTCCCCATTTCGAGCAAGTATACAGTCACTGCTTTGATGCGCAATCGAATTTTTTATCTCAAGGTTTAAGGGTCGGTATCATCAACTTTTGTCTGCTTGGCGATCACTTTTTCCCATTCTCGATTTGCACTTGTAATCGGTCGAACAGATCGACGCCCATCTGTAAAAACAGATCAACGAGGTCAATCGGCACCCAATTTTGCACAAGATAATTTCCATCTCGTCGATACCAGTCAAAGTCCCGCAGGGTCATGACTTTGCCGGTGGGTGGCACCCCCATGTAGGTGCCGTTGTGACGCGAATACGGGGTGTCCCAAATGCCCAAGGCCGCATAGTTTCCTTCAGCCAAGATGGTGTCGTCGCCGATGCCCAAAATGCGGCCGCCGGTAAAGTTTGGATTCCGATCACCAAACCCCTCAAGCCACGGCCGCTGATGAAAATCTTCAAATTCCTCTAGCGTATAGCTCGATCCGATACCGCAGGGGCCGTACCAGTGAAACCGATGGTGCCACTGATCCCCACCAGACATACTGCGCAAGTCTCCCCCGTCGCGATCGCGGTTGTACCGGCGCAAGCCGCGCCCCATTTGGCGAACGAGCTGGGCCGTTTTGCGCGTCTCCAGCGGGTCTTGTTCTGTAAAAATCACCCCATCCCCTGTCATCGATGCGATCACCTTACCACCTTCAGCCCCACGTGCGGGTGGTAGCAGCTGAAAACCCGCTTGCCGAATGAGATCAAGCATATCGAATATGAGATAGCTTTCAGCGATTTTTCCGTCGCGCATCACATAAAATTGGCCAAATCGAATATGTGCTTTCCGGCCGGTTGCAGGAATACCAAGCCAATCATTTACAAAAGTGCCAACCAAATAGCCACGGCCGGTCACCCACTCTTCGCCACCGCTCATCCCGCCGAAGAAAATATCAGTCTGCCGCTTCAAATCTGGGAAAGCGGCCCGCAACGGCCGCCACACTTGATCAACCACACCGTCGATGCCGATGATTTGGTTGAGCGGCTGTGACCCGTTCCAATTGATGTCAGGGTGTGCGACAGTCTTAAACAGGTCGGTAAATTGATCAGGATCTGCATAATTAAGTCGTTGCCAGAAATCCCAAATGACTGATTTGTTTTGTTGGTTTTGATCGCTCATGTCTTTCCAGATGAGAAGCCCTAAACACAATCGGCTGGGCGAATGGATGAATGCCATATTATTCCAATGGAATCCCATCAACGCCAGTTGTGCTAGCTTGATCTAAAAAGCAGGCTCCCCTACGCTCTATTTGTATGGGTCTTCAAACCCGGTGTAAACATCTTCAATCGGCTCATTACGCAAAAAGGAGAGGATGTATTGATAGGTTTGTTGGGCCGGTGGCAAATCATCTCCGTAAATACTGCTGTGAGTTCCTTCATCGATTAGAACGAAATCGACAGAAGAAAAGAAATTTTCATAGTCTTTGTGGATCGCCCATGGAACATCCCCTTTCTCAGGATGAACCATCAAGACAGATGGGGTTTCGACAGCCATAAGCGTTGCGGAATAATCATCAGATTCAAGAATAGAAGCGTTAACCCCCTGCGCAGCAAAGCTGACTCCTTGAAATGAAAATTCAGGCACCTCACCGTATCGCCCATATCCGCTAATCACATTAAAAAATGCTTTTTCTAGCATATAAGAGGCTTCAGGATTGGATCCAAAAGTGATCCCTTCAAAAAATGAAGGACCCAAAAGAAACGCCCCACGGGTGATTTCATGCAAGGATAAGTGTTGAAAAACAGCTCCTAGAACGCCTCGGACATTTATATTTGCGACTTCCTCATCTTCTTTCGCTTTACTTTCTAGAAGAATCGATTCAAGCTCCGAATCGTAAATAGGGCGATCTTTTAAGTTTCCTGTGCCCAGACTGTATAAAGGGCTCGTATCAAGAGCCACAAATTTATCAATTGAGCCTGGATACCACGCAAGATATCGGCCGATCAACGCCCCTGCATAGGAGTGGCCAAAGATGGTGGCCTGAACTGTGCCATCTGCTTGTGTTCCGACCCGATTGATAATTTCGTTTAGGCGACGGGCTTCTTCATCTATGTTTATTAACGCCATGTCTGCATTGTCAAAGCTTGATCGCCCAGCAGAGTAATGGTCGTAGGTGTAAACATCCCGGCCCAGGTCATTGGCTAGGTCTTTCATTAGTTTTAGCGGTGCTTCGGTTGTGGGGCCACCAGGTCCACCATGCACAAAAACGATGGGGATCTCACTCACCTTCTCGTTTGGGGCAACATGAAAAAGGGCCATCTCTTCACCTTTTGAAAGGGTTATTTGTTCAGGAGTGACAGACAGTGGTTCTAAGTTAGGGACGGAGAGGGGCACTAAGAAGACCGAAATAAATATGCCCAAAGTTACAACGATGCTAATAATCGAAAAGGTTTGGTCTTTTCGCCAAATCCAATAGATCGAGCCCACTGTAACAGCGATTAGAGTGATGAAAGCCAGCCAAAATGGCAGGAACTTCATTAAGCCGAACATGAGCACAAAGGCCAGAATGATTATTAATAACAAACTGAATATCCGGCCGACCCACTTCAATACATTTCGAATACTCAACGCTTCCGAAGATTCTGCATCAGACTTTAAGCCATTCATGCTCATATTATTCCTCCAAAAATCACTTGTACTAACAAATTAAATACCACAAGTTTTTAGATACCCATAGTATTTCAAAGGAGTATAATATACTTGCCGACCCCCTGCAAAATTTGTAATTTAGCTGGGCAACAGCCACGATTTAGACTAATCTTTTAAGGTGAATTTGTATCGGCCGATTGCTTGTCGACAATCTTAAAGATGGAAACAGTGTGAATGAGCGAAAAACGAAAACGATTAAGCCGCAAAGAAAGCCAAGAACAGACGCGACAACGACTGTTAGAAGCGGCCGTTACCGTGTTTGCTAAAAAAGGATTTTCCCGAGCTAGGCTCGATGAAGTCGCTGAACATGCAGGCTATTCAAAAGGGGCCGTCTATTCAAATTTCAAATCGAAAGAAGATTTAGCCTTGGCCGTTCTTGATCAACATCGTGAGCAGCAGTTAAAGGCAATTGCGAATCAGGTGTTGACCCATGGGAATAATAAACAGTTTTGGATCGAGCGTGCCCAAACCGGTTCCCAATCAAGTGATTTATTGTCGATAGAATTATGGGTGCAGGCTCAGCATAACGAGGCTTTACGTGAGCGAATGGTTGAGCGAAACAGGCAGGCAAACAACACCATTGCAAAGATTTTGTCTGCTGAAGATGAACCTTCGGCCAAACACTATGACTTCGTCAATTTAATTGGGGCATTATCAACCGGCCTAGCGATCCGCTACGCGCTTGACCCTGATCCAAATTTAATCGAGTTGTGGTCAACGATTGCCACAAAGCTCTACCGTGAAGTGCAGGATGAGTAATCTAAAGGCGACTTGTTTCTGCCCTCTGACAGGGATCGAAAAGAACTTCGAGTTCACGTTATTAC
>JAHDEB010000188.1:5288-12539 GCA_020629055.1 Chloroflexota bacterium | reverse complement strand
TAATTAAGCTAAAGTCATAAGGAATCTCAGTTCAGGTTAAGGAGAAATCATATGCAGGAATCGATGCTGCCACTCAAGGCGGACAAAAAATCACCGGCCGGGGCCGATGTACGTATTTTACTTGCGGGGGAAACAGGGGGGATGATTCACAGTACGGTGCCACCCCACCAAATTAACCGGGCCGCGGTGCATCATCGGGTCAGTGAATTTTGGTACATTCTTGAAGGGCATGGGGAGATTTGGCGCAGCGATGGGAAGACGAGCAAAATCACATCGTTGGTTGAAGGAGTCTCAATCGACATCCCTGTCGGAACTTCATTCCAATATCGGAATGTCTCGGATCAAGATCTTAAATTTATTTGTATCACAATGCCGCCGTGGCAAGGTGACCATGAGGCGACTTATGTCGATGGGGCTTGGGAACCAACCATTTAAGGTGCAACCAAGCGAAAGTCCTAATAAAGATACGTTGTTTCGTCTGGAATGAACCTGTTCGTGGTAAACTCTTGACCCTAAACAGAAACCACCCAATAAGAGGAAAATTATGACCCGACCAGACGGCCGAAAATTTGATCAACTGCGCCCCATTAGTTTTGAAACCGGATTTACCAAACATGCAGAAGGATCTGTGCTGACCAAGTTTGGCGATACCCATGTGTTGTGCAACGTGTCGCTTGAAAATAGCTTGCCTGGCTGGTTAAAACATAAACCGGTCGAGGAACAACATGGTTGGGTGACGGGTGAATACGCAATGTTGCCCCGGGCAACACATACGCGTAGCCGACGTGAGCAAAAATGGCCCAAAGGTCGCACGCAAGAAATTAGCCGACTCATCGGCCGCAGCCTGCGCATGGCCGTAGATCTCAAAGCGTTGGGGCCTCGGTCGTTGTATGTCGATTGTGACGTACTTCAAGCGGATGGTGGCACGCGGACCGCATCGATTACCGGTGGATGGGTGGCGCTCATGTTGGCCCTCAAGCCATTGATCGCGGCTGGCGAAGTGCCGGAGTCGGTGATGGCGCACCAAATCGGGGCGATTAGCGTGGGCATCATCAACGGGCAGCCATTGTTAGACCTGCCTTATGTTGAAGACGCTGCGGCCGATGTAGATTTAAACGTCGTCATGAATGGTACGGGTGGTTTTATCGAGGTTCAAGGCACGGCTGAATCGGCCCCTTATTCCCGGACAGAGCTCGACCAGATGCTCGATTTAGCTGCGGCCGGAATTCGCGACCTGAACACCAAGCAAAACGAGGCGCTAGCATAAAGGGGATAAATAACGAACTAGCTTAAACGTTGTTCACTCTTTTGTATGGGGTATTGCGCGTCAATTGAACTCGGCCGACAGTTACGCCTCTTGCTTCCTTACACTTTAGATACGGAGTCTAGAACGTGGTCAGTATGCCTGCTAGAGGCGCTACATGAGCTGAATCCTTGGCAAAATATGAGCCGAAAATGATTTGCAGAACTCTTTTACCTGTTTTGGGGTTAACTATAGAACGTCGGCAAAACCGATTTTTCTCGTTTTGGTAATATTTTTAAGTAATAAGCCTCATCACTTTTGATGTGATATTCAAGCGATTTTATTTGGACAGAATAACTGTAGGGCTAACTTTGTAGACTATTGTGTCTAGAAGACATTTACCCGAGCTATGGCAAAAGTCATTAAATTAATTCACAAATTTCAACTCTTCTTCTTTTTCCTGTTCACGTTTATCATCGCGTGGTTTTTTCAGCTGCCTGGCGCGATTCAGTCATTAGGATTTGGATTAGGGGAAAATATGAGAATTACCCCACCCGAGTCTGCCTTGAATTTGATCGCGCTTTGGGCGCCGGGTATCTCATCGATCCTGATCTTACTTTTGTTGCAAGAGATTGATGAGCTGAAGATGATTTTCCGCCGAGGCTTTAGCTTTAGGGTCGGGTGGCAATGGTGGGCCGTCGCCTTTATCACACCTGTTGTAATTCCGGTTCTGGCCTATCTTGTTTATCTCCCCCTCATCCCTATTTACGAGGCGGTTCCCTTTGCCCATACGATCGATCCGATTAATTTGAACTTTACCCCCCGGTTGTTTTTGCGCGGCTTGCCTGTGATTGTTTTATTCGCAATTCCGGGTGCTATCGGCGAAGAGTTGGGTTGGCGCAGTTACTTTCAAGCTCACCTAGAAGAAAAATGGTCACTGGTTGTCGCAGGTTCGATTACCGGTGCGATTTGGGGGCTTTGGCATTTACCCGTCTGGTTGATCCACGGCGGCTTCGCCCTTGATACACTCTTCTTGTTTTTGGCAACGGTCAAGATCGGTGTATTTTACGCTTGGTTCTTCCAAAAAGTAGACGGCAGCCTCATGCCATTTATCCCTTTATATCTGATGACAGAGATTACCGGCCGTGTTGTGGGACATGTCCCTTTTATCGAACCAGCCATTTGGGTCATTATCGTTCTGGCCATCCACTTTTTAGACCATCAAGAGCCTTTGGTTGATGAGGAAGCGCGCGAAAAAATCCGTGCACGAGTTGAACGCGGCCGCGAGCGCATCCGGTCGGATTAAATCGACTTTCATTCAAAAGTAAGTCGCAGAATGCTTCTTACGTTCTTGGGGCACAAATTCGCCCCGCTCCTGTCATCACGACGCCACGTAAATATTACCGATGCTTTGGAAAAAAATTGTTGATTTTGGTTTTCAGCTGCTCTACAACCAATTTGCATGGAGCTATGATATTGTCAGTTGGTCTGTATCGTTGGGTGAATGGCGTAAATGGCAGCTGGCATCTCTAGAATTTTTGCACGGGCCACATGTGCTTGAAATTGCACACGGCCCTGGCCACATGCTGGCCGAAATGCACCAGCGAGGCTATACCGTTACCGCCCTTGATCTTTCGGCCGCCATGGGGCGTTTAGCACAGGCAAGGCTCGTTCGCCTGGGGCTAGATGAGGAGGTTCAACTGCTACGCTGCGAAATTCCAGACTTTCCGTTTCCGGCCGATCATTTTGATAGTGTCCTTTCCCAGTTTCCGACTAATTTTATTTTTCAGCCAGAAACACTGGTGGCGCTCAACCGGATCTTAAAACCGGGCGGCCGATTGGTGATTTTGCCTGAAGGACACTTAACCGGAAATGGTCCGCTGCGCCGCTTTATACACTGGTTGTTTTATATCACCGGGCAAACGGTTGGCAATGGGCAGGCTGACCCGACCCAGTCACAGCTTGAGATTTTTTGGGGCGATGTCGAAAACATGATGGAAGCTTGCGGTTTTTCGGTTGATTTAGAAGAAGTTTTATTAAAGCGAAGTGTGGCCACGGTGCTTGTGGCTGAAAAGCGAATTGGGGATAGTTAAAAACTGATAATTGTTCAGCAGTTTGGTCCAGTTTGAAAAAAGGATCTGTGCTCTGCGGAAAAATGAGCTAAAAACTGGGCCAATCTGGCGAAAATAGTTGGGGTGCTGAATGATTACAAATTTTTAGATTCTGGCTTCGAACGGTTTCTAACTGACGAGCGTTTGCATCATTTTTAATATTTTAAGGATTCCCCTCTTGCATCTTTCAACATTATGTCAATAATTCAGTATTGATTTATGTCAACTAGAAAACCACGTTCCCGGCCGACAGTCGATGTCAACCCCAATGGAATTCAAACCCCTTTTGAATTTTGGTACGTGGAGACCCCCGCAAAAAAGATATTCCAGAAATTAAAACAGAAAAAGAGCGTCGGCAAAAAGCTTTTACAGCTTAAACTGCCTCTTTAACCTTGTCCGGCTCAGATCGATTAAGCGTCCAAATCGTCCATAAAACCGCCGGAACCAAGATGCTTGTCCCCATAATGCGCATCATCCATTGAATGCTGATTGCGCCGTCAAGGGCCCAACCGACAATGGCGGAGCCTAAAGCCCCCAACAGCGTGAAAATCATATACTCTGTGGCAAAAATCCGGCCGCGAACCTCGCCGGGTACCAGTTGGAGCAAGAGCTGAGTTGAAAAGACCCAAATGATGCCGCCACCAAATCCGCGCAAAAAAGTGCCAAACAGCACTAGCCAAAATGCCCCCAGCGTTGAAACCGTCCACATGCCGACACCGGATATAAGCCAGCCGATGACAATGGCCCAGCGCATTTTGCCGTCATCATCGCCGGTGATTCTGCGGGCGATAAGCGGCCCCACCCCTGTGCCGATACCGGCGATGCCGAAGAACAACCCCATGCTGATGCCACCCCCTTCCCCAATCGAATAGGTAGATTCGGCCAAGGTAACCTGCATAATTTGAAACCCGGCCGAGATCAGCAATGCATTCGCCCCTTTGAGCAAGGTGATTAAAAGTTGGTCAAGGCGCTCTTTTAAATATTTGATTCCTTCAGCGTATTGAGTAAAGGCGGCCGCGATCGACTTGTCTGACGTTGCTTGCTCTTTCGGTGGGGTGTAAGCCATTTGCCAAAGCAAGAAGGCGGATACCGCAAAGGTTAGCGCGTCGATGATGAAGGCGGGCGCAATGCCCCAGAAACCGGCGACGAGTCCGCCCAGCGCGGCCCCAACCGCCAACATGGTTGACCACGTAATGGACAAAATCGTATTGGCGGTGCCGATTTCGTTCGGCTTAACGATGTCGGGCAGAATGGCGTTGCGGGTGGTGAAGAAGAATGAGCCGGTACCCAGTTGAATCGCGGTGAGTGCATAGATGATCCAGACATCTTCCGGCCGGCGAATAAACAAAAAGCCGACTACGGTAATCCCTCGAATAATGTCGGTCGCCATTAAGATCGCTTTACGATTGTATCGGTCGGCGACAACCCCAGCGATGGGGGAGGTGATAAAAGGGGCAAGCATGCGAATAACAAACAGCCCTCCGATGGCAAGCCCCGATTCGGTTAACTGGGCCAAGAGTGCGGCCGAGGCGATGAGGTTAAACCAGTCCCCAAGCAGGCTAACAATTTGGCCGCTCCACAGCCAGCGAAAGTTGCGATTAGAACGTAGAAGTTGGCTGTAGCTGATTGGGGTTTCGAGTGATTGCGTAGTCATTTAGGAACGGTATCATCTTTTATGAAATTGACGACTTAATGCAGCTTTTGACCTGATCGCTCATTGATCTCATGCCGGGTTTCAAGCAACTTAGCTCTAAACGTCACCCAACACCTGATCAATCGTCGCTTGCGTCTCTCCCAAATAGTTGGCCTCATCCCGTAAATGCTCCCAATCTAACGCGGCCGATGTTTTTTTGCGGACGACGTCGATCAAATGTCGCCCTTCGTCTAGCGCCTGATTTGCGGCCGCAGACACCAATACCTTGGCGCCATCACGCCCCATTTCGGCCGTTAGTGCCAAGCTGAGCGCTTCCGCCAGCATCAGCCCGTTGGTCGCTTTGACATTGGCTAACATATGTTCGTGGTTGACGACTAGATTTTCGCTTAAGAAGGTCGCTTTGCTGAGCGCCGCGGCCGTGTGAACAAACATCTGGGGCAGGCTAAACCACTCTAGCAGCCAGCCGTGGGTGCCTCGTTCATGTTCTTGGATGATGGCGTGGTGCATGTTGGCCAGCAGCCCGGCGTTGATCCGGCCGATGGCGATTAACCCTTCGCTGATGATCGGGTTTGATTTTTGTGGCATCGTGCTGCTGCCACCGCGCGATTTGTCGGCCGATTCCCGTAGCTCTCCCACTTCAGATTGGGCCATTAAAATGATGTCTTGCCCCATTTTCCCCAAGCTGCCGCAGACACCGGCCAGCCATCCGGCCGCTTCTGCAAGGGTGTCGCGCTGAGTGTGCCATGGGGCCGATGAGACGGCTAGCCCGAGTTGGTCAGCCAAACCTTGCTGTACGAGCAAACCTTGGTCACCCAATGCTGCCAACGTGCCGACCGCCCCACCAAATTCTACGACCAAAAGCCGAGGCTTGAGTTCAGCCAATCTTTGCCGATGGCGCAACAGCGGGGCGAGCCAACCGGCCGTTTTTAGCCCAAATGTGATTGGCAGGGCCGCTTGTGAACGGGTCCGGCCGACCATAAGGGTGTGCCGATGTTTTTCAGTCATTGCCGCCAATCGTTTAATGACTTGATCCAACCGATCTTCTAAAATCACCAACGCTTGCCCCATTTGCAATACCAAGGCGGTGTCGACAATGTCTTGGGTGGTCGCCCCCCAATGGATGTAAGACGCGGCCGGTTCTCCAACTTCTTGGCGCAGCTGCCCGACCAGTCCTGGCACCGGAATGCCCGCTTTATCGATGCTGGCCTGTAGTTTTGCGATATCCGGTTTAAAAGATGGGATGGCTCGATTAATCGCCTCGGCCGCGTCTGTGGGAATGATGCCTAATCCTGCCTGAACGGTTGCTAAAGCCCCTTCAACGATGAGCATTTGTTGGATGAAATGATCATCAGAAAAAACGGCCGACATTTTTTCATGGCCAAAAATAGGAGCTAACAGTTTGGACGTTGAGGCGGTGTAAGACATGCGAAGCGGTCTAGACAAGAAAAGTCTTTTCAGAACTTAGACTTTTCTTGCCCCAGCTATTTAAAAGATGCGGCCAGCGCTGAAGTCCCTTTGGCCAAAACGCTTTGGTCGGAACCGACGGCGACAAAGCGATAGCCCCAATCGATATACCGCTTGGCATCATCATGATTAAAAGCCAAAATGCCGGCCGGTTTTCCCAGCTCGTTGAGCTGTTCGATGGCGCTTTTTAGGGCCGCCTGCGCTTCCGGGTGGGACGGGTTGCCCAAATGGCCCAACGATGCGGATAAATCGGAAGGGCCGATAAAAACGGCGTCTACTCCAGGGACCGAAGCGATTTCTTTAAGCTGGCCTAACGCATCGCCGGTTTCGATCTGGACAATGACACAGATCTCATCGGCCGCCGTATGCAAATAATCTTTGACCCGTCCGTACCCTGCCGCTCGGCCGCTGCCGGTCACACCCCGTACCCCTTCTGGCGGATAGCGGGTAGCGGCAACCGCTGCGGCCGCCTCTTCTGCATTTTGCACAAAGGGGATTAGCAAAGTCTGCACGCCGATATCTAGCAGCCGTTTAATCAGAACGGTGTCGTTCCATGCGGGGCGCACCAGCACGCTAGCGCTGCCACCGGCTAAGGCTTGCATTTGCGACACAAGGCCGGGTGTTTCGTTGGGGGTATGCTCGGTGTCGAGCAGCACCCATTCAAATCCGCTGTGACCGATAATCTCAGCGACGATGTTAGAGCATAAGGTTGACCATAGGCCGATTTGTAAATCGCCGTTGGCCAAGCCTGCTTTGAAGTTGTTTTTTGGAAGTTTCAT
>JAHDEB010000188.1:0-5188 GCA_020629055.1 Chloroflexota bacterium | reverse complement strand
TTATTCAAATCGAATCGAAAGAGAGCCTAGGCTGCCAAAGTCGGCCCGAACCGTATCGCCAACTTGGGCCAAAATCGGCCGTACATACGAGCCTGCCAATAGCATTTGGCCTGGCTCTAACCGTTCACCGATTTCATGCAGTTTGTTGACCAGCCAAGCGATGCCGTTGGCCGGATGCCCCATAACGCCACATGACACACCGGTCTCTTCGATTTCGGTGTTGCGATACAAGATGCCTGGCACCATGCGTAGGTCAACGTCGTGCGGCCGGACGGGGGTGCCACCGAGGACGATTCCGGCACCAGCCCCATTGTCTGCAATGGTGTCATAGATTTTGCGCGGTTCATCAACGCGGGTGTCGATTAATTCAATGGCAGGCACAACGTATTCGGTGGCGCGCATCACATCGAGCATGTTGACGTTTGGACCTTCAAGGGCGTCGCGCAAAATAAAGGCGAGCTCAAGCTCGACACGTGGTTTGCAGTAGTCTGAGTGTTTGAGGGTGGCACCGTCTTGCACGAGATAATGATCATACAGGTAGCCATAATCGGGCTCGTCGATTTTTGACGAGCGGCGCATCGCGACCGAGGTTAAACCGACTTTGTAGCCGATCAGCTTGGCTCCGTCTTCGATCGTTTGCTTGGCAACGGCGGCCGATATCGCATAGGCATCGTCAAATTCGATGTGATCATAGCGGGCCGACGGCCGTACGGTTTGTACTTTTGTTTTGTTTGCTTCGACCAGGGCGTCTACACAAACTTGTCTCTCTTCTTGAGTTAACATTTAATCTCCAAAGGGTTTCGGGGTTTGATGATTATCGTGGTGATTATGGTGTGACAGCTACGAAACACCCGTTACGTTTATTTATTCTGGCTTGGGCAAAGCGGCCCGAGCAACCAAGTACATGGCCAATCCCATCACAAATAATGGAATGGTCGATGTCACCCAAATTGCGGTTAGTCCATAACCGAGCCATTTTACAAATATGACGATTAAGAGCCATGGAAGCGCAAAGAATCGCAGTAAATTAAAAACGAGCGGAATAATCGGCCGTTCGATTCCACGCATAGCAGACGATGACAAAAAGAAAAATGCGGATGGAATAAGGGCCAAATTTCGTATCCAAACATATTCTACCCCCATTTGAATAATTTCAGGATCGCTTGAAAACAGACGCATCAGCGGCCGGGCAAAAATCCCAACCAAGACCATGGTGATAAACATGATGATGGAGCCATATTTGAGACTGACGTTCAGCGACTCTTGTACCCGGTCATATTTTTTAGCGCCGTTGTTGCGCGAAACGAGCGAAATGACCGCGATATTTAACCCCAGTAAGGGGAGTAGGGCCAGCTGCTCTAGGCGGGATGCGGCCCCGAATGCCGCAATTGCGTTACGGCCGAAATCGGCAACATAAAAGTTCAGGATGAAAAAGCCGAACGATACGCCTAACGTGTCAAGCATGGTGGGGAAACCTTGCTCTAGAATGCGCCAAAAGACCGCTAGGTTTGGCACCCAGTGACGGCGCAAAATGTCGGCCGAAATCAATTCTGTCTTCATGAGCACATATCCCAAATAAATGCAGCCTAACGCTTGAACCAAAACCGTTGCAAGGGCGATGCCCATAATTCCCATGGCAGGTAGCCCAAACCCACCAAATACAAACCAAGGATCTAAAATTAGATTCAGGAAAAAGCCCCCGATCAACACATTGCGCCCCGGTTTTGTCTGCCCCAATGCGTTTAAAATCGACCCCATCATCGCTTGGCTAATAAAGAAGACGGCCCCATAAAACAGTGGGTTGACATAGTCGATCGCCAACTGCCGAAATTCAGGATCGGTCGCACCCATCAGCTCTAAAATGTTTGAAGAAAACAGCGTGACAAAAATCGTCAAAAAAGCGGAGATCAGCAGGCCAAAGACAAGCGTTTGGACCGACCGTTGCTGCGCTTGCTCCATATCGTCTCGCCCCATCGAGTTGCCGATTAGGGCGGTGGTGCCTTGGGCAAAGCCGTAGCCAAATGCGATCAACAGAAAAAAGATCGGAAATGAAAGCGAGAGAGCGGCCAGGACATCGTCTGAAATGAGGCCGCCATAAATGGTGTCAACAACGTTGTAAAGGGTGTTAAACGTGGCGCCAACCGCGACCGGTATGCCGATTTTGCGGGTCATAAGCGGAATCGGTGCGGTCAAAAGTGGTGAATGTTGTGCGTCTTGGGTCATCGGTTTGGCCCAAGTGGGACGAAATGTTTTATTGTTTGGTTCATATGTTTGATCATTTGTCAGTACTGTCGAGTTTGTTTTTAGCCTAGATTCGCCGATAGTGCGGGGCACTCCCCACGAGCAAATTTGTTTATTGAACAAGGTTCAGGGGAGTGCCCCGCACTGTTAAGTTTAAGATTGCAGCGCATAACTGCCATTTAGTTTATCAAAGGTGACAGCGATATCACCATCGGCCATTTGGTAAACCACCCGGTCCGGCTGAACATCTTCAAACGCGGTGGGCTGTGCCATCAATGGTGAGCGTACGTCTTGTAAATAAGTTTGTTGGACTTGATCGGGCAATTGGGCCAGGTGCTGCCGATATAGTTCGGTTTTTTGTAGGGCGATTTTGAGCCATGCGTGCGGCATGCGCCAGCGGACCCATAAAAATAACCCATCGAAAAAATAGCCGATTAGGAGGGCGACCCAAACACCCACAGAGCCCCATCCAAATGGAAAAGCGAATAGCCACGACAAAAAGACCGATAGGACACCCCGGGTGAGCAAGGTGCTGTACATGCCGGGGGTTGTGTCCCCTGCACCGCGCAGTGCACCATTGACGGTCATGGCGACGGCCGTGAACATGAGCGAAGGTGTGGCGATGCGTAAATAGGTGGTTCCGGCCGACAGTAACGTCTCGTTGGCGGAAGGATCAAACAGTCGAATAATTTGTGGCGCAAAAATAATCATCGGCAAAATAAGCACAAACATCAGGCTAACGGCCAACACAATGGCAACGTTGCCACGCCGTTTGGCCTCGTCCACTTGCCATGCCCCCAACGCCCGGCCGACCAGACTGGTGGCGGCTACGTTGATGCCGAGAACGGGCATAAAGGCCAACGACTCTAGCTGCAGCCCGATCCCCATGGCGGCCGCACCCAACGTGCCGACTTCGGTTGAGGTGACGAGGCTGAGCACGAGCAGGCGGGATCCGTTGCGAAACACCCCTTGAATGCCCGAGGGTAGGCCGATGCCCAAAATGTCTTTAAACAGCTGAATGTCTGGCCAATAAGAGCCGCGGCCGACTTTGATGACGTTCCGGCCGCTGTAAACGATGATAAAGGCAACCACGACGCCGATGGCACGTGAGAGCACCGTCCCCATCGCAGCACCGGAAAGCCCGTAGGCGGGGATGGGGCCTACCCCGAACATAAAGATGTAGTTGAATGCGATGTTGAGCAAGTTCAGGGTGCCGGTCAGAAATAGGGGAGTGATTGTGTCCCCGGCCCCTTGCATGAGTCGGTCAAATACGACGTTTAGAACCAAAAATGGCAGCCCTAAAAAGATGATTTGTAGATAGGCGACCCCAAGGTCGACAGCCGCAGGGTCACCGCCGCTGTTGGCGAACAGCATCAGCGGCCGGGCGATGACAAAGCCTAAACCGATTAGAACGAGAGAAAGTAAAAAGCCGGAAGAAATCGCTTGGCGGGCGACAAAGCTCATGCGTTCAGGGTCACGTGCCCCTTTGGCTTGGGCAACCAGGCTCATCGCCCCGGCCGCCACTGAGAGCACCATGATCAGCACTAAAATGCGGACGACGTTGCTCATGCCGCTGGCGGCGATTTCTAGTGGCCCCAACCGGCCGATCATAAAGACGTCGATGACCCCGACAAGGCTTTGCAGCAGATTGGTGAGTAAAACGGGCAGGGCCAAGCGCCCCATGCTTTTGGCGAGCTGTGTGTTGCTCTGGCGCTCTACGGCCGGTAGTGATTTCAGATCAATCAAACTGGTTATGACGCTTGGTTTGCCAATTCAGCAATGGCGTCAGCGATGTCTCCCCAGCGCGGCCGAGGTAGATTGTGCCCCATGTCATCGTAGACAATTAAACGGGCACCCGGAATCGCTGCGGCCGTTGCTTCACCACCAAGTGGTGGGATAAGCGGATCTACTCCCCCATGAATGACGAGGGTGGGCATGGTAAGCTGCCCCAGTTTCTCGGTGCGATCTCCTGATGCGGCGGCCGCCATCATTTGATAAGACCAGCCGTCAGGGTGATAGCAGCGGTCAAACGATGTTTGAAGGATCTGACGCTGATAAACAGGGTCGAAGTGGGGGCCGCTGGTGACCCGATACCCTTCAACTTGAATATCGACGTAGGTGTTCGGATCACTCATATCCATGGTCAGCGATGCGCTCACCGCTTCGTCCTCAGACTCGTCACGCACGGCCGCGCTGCGGCTGGGGGCCGACATAATCGAGGTGAGCGTTTTGACCCGATTGGGGTGATCGATCGCGACCGTCTGGGCGATCATGCCACCTAGCGACGTGCCGACAACATGGGCTTGCTCCACATCATTGGCATCTAGGACCGCAATAAGATCGTTCGCCATATCTGACAGATTATAAGGGGCTTGAAAGTCGGGGCTTTGCATCACTTCTTCGACCGATGGGGGAGTTCCGGGGGTTTTATGGCTGAGTCCTACATCTCGATTGTCAAAGCGGATGACATGAAAGCCTCGGTCGAGAAACGTCTGGCATAGCTCATCGGTCCAATAGACCAGCTGGCTGCCTAGGCCCGAGATACAAATAATCGTTTCGTTTGTGGGATCTCCCAAGGTTTCATAAGCGATTTTGGCCCCGTTGTTGTCTGCAAATCCTGATTTCATACGTCCTCCAAATTTTAGTTAGGCTAGTATCCAAAAATTCGGTTTTGTGTGCCAGTTTCAGACGCCGTTCTTTTGTTTGAACCAGTTTAACCCTCCCAGACCATAAAACTTCAGAGTCCTCTCTGAGTAATTTCATAGTTTCCCCTGACGTTGACCCTACTCTTTTCCGATATTCTTGATCTTGTCAGTTGGTACTACCGATTTCTGACTGACAATAATTATATTGTTCGGCTCCTTGAGCATCTTCATGAAGGGACTGTCACAGGTTCTGGCGCGCCATCTCGAAGAGCCTCCTATCTACATGGAGGTTTACGATGCTC
>JAHDEB010000015.1:38709-58246 GCA_020629055.1 Chloroflexota bacterium | reverse complement strand
GAATACTACTGTGATCCATTGTTGCACCACCTCCTTTGTTGTTAGATTGCGGAGGCATGAATGTAAATAATGCTGGCATTATGTCACACCCAATGGGGGCTGTCAAATGAATGTTTTAATAGAATCGGGGGATTGATTTCTGAATTATGATCAATCTCGCATCGAATTTTGAATCGGATAAACTAATGCGATGAGGAAAATAGTTAAAATAGGTTTCGTATGCCTACTCTGTGCGGTCTATCTGTCTCCCCTTGCAGCTTATGCTAGCGATCAAACGCAAGCTCATTCTCCCTTGGAAAAATTATTATTGGCAGATGAGACACCTGCTCCTGAACCGACCCGAACGCCACGGCCGACACATTCTGTGTTCCCGGTCGAAGATGGTGAGTCGGCCGATTTAGGGGGGCAAGACGAAATAAATTTGCCTACACCAACGGCTGAAACAGCACCGGTTGAAAGCATACGGCCGTCTCTGATTCGGGTGATAGATGTTTTTGGCTATGGTTTGATTTTAATCGGGGTGGGGTTGATCTGGATGTTTTTAGCGCAGCGAAAGGGAAATTAAAAAAATTAACCGACTAAGTTAATTAAAATCACAAGAGACAATTGCATCTTGTACAAATTTGAGGGTTGCCCATTCTCCCGATTCAAATTCAATCAAAACTAAAAGAGGTTCCGGCTGATTCGGTTCTTTGTAAGCGGTTAGCGTCGGCCGGCCGATGTTCCCTTTTGCCCCTGTTTGCAAACTGCGCCAGCAGGATTCATGCCGCTCAAAAAACCACGTCGCGCCGGTTCGTGCTTCTAAATCGGCCGAGATCAGTTCAGTAGGGAAGGGGCCGATGGGCGTTTGGCTGGCAAATGCAAGCAAGTCCTCAACCGCAAACTTAGTACGCGATTCAAGCACCGTTTGGTCAACTTCCGCCTGTAAGCGGCCGGGGTTGGCGCGCCGTTGCATGACCCCGACTACGATTAAGATAAGGGCGGCTAAAAATGCGGCAAGGGTGATGTTGATTTTCGTTCGGCTTTTCATGGTGGATCGCAACGTGCGTGGTCAGAGTCGTTTTCCTTCATGTACGCACGTTGCATCACGAGATACTTCGATTTGATGCTAGCGACCTAGAACGGTGCCGCCGTCAATCGGGATGATGGCCCCATTCATATAAGCGCCTGCACGGGAGCCTAAAAATAGTGCGAGCCCCGCCATATCTTCCGGCCCACCGACCCGGCCGAGCGGGCAAGTTGATTCAAACTCTTTCATTCCCTCTTCGCTTTCCATCATAAATTGGGTCATATTGCTGGGGAAAAACCCTGGGGCGATCGCATTCACAGCGATATGTTCTGGGGCTAGTTTAGATGCGAGTACGCGGGTTAACTGATGCACGGCCGCCTTGCTGGCTGCGTAGGGGATGTTGTCAAAAATCGGAACGTGCATGCCATCGATCGAACCGATGTTGATGACGCGGCTCGTATCTTCTTTCGTGGCGTTGGCTTTGAGTAACGGCATCAGGTCACGAGTCAGCATAAAAATCGCTTTAACATTGATGTCCATTGTTTTGTCATAGCCGTTTTCAGGAAACTCTTCAAACGGGGCTCCCCATGTGGCTCCGGCATTGTTAAACAATATGTCCAATGATGTTTCTTGTGCTGAGAGTGCGGAAACAAGGGCGGCGCGCCCTTCTGCAGATGCTAAATCGGCCGGTAGCGAAATACAGCTGCCACCTGATGCCGCTTCTGCATTAAGTTCAGCGGCGACAGCGTCACATACGGCCGCTTTGCGTGATGAAATATAAACTTTTGCACCGTTTGTGACATAGGCGGCGGCGATCATTTTGCCTATACCGCGCGACCCACCGGTAACGAGGACCGTTTTGCCGGTGACTGAAAATAGATTTGATATATTTAGATGGTTCATATATGAGTTTTTCCTGTTTTGATTGCGAAGGTTTCTTGATTCTTTCATAATCACGCCGAATAAACCAGTTTTAGAAATGACTGATGTTTCATTGTTGATCGTGTGGCGTGCAAGTTAAAATCGTTTTTGCCCCACAAAAAATTATGTTCAAGCGGCTAACTGCCGTTTTGACCAAACATTTATGTCCATTTGGCGTCGTAATGAAGAACTAGAAGATACATCGGCCGATGTTGCCTACCGCGGCCGACTGTTTTTTTTGCAGCTTGTTGTGCTGATTTCGCTCAGCCTGCTGCTGTTTCGCGTCTTCTGGCTCCAAAGCGTGCGTGGGGACGACCTGCGTGCCCAATCGACCGATAACCGTACCGCTCGCCTGTTGATTAATGCTCCGCGTGGGGTGATGTTTGACAAAGATGGGAACCCGCTGGCGATCAATGAACCGAGTTTTAATATTACAATCACCCCGGCGTTTTTACCGTCAGACGATGCTGAGCGGCTGGCCGTTTTTCAACGTCTTTCTCTGCTAAGCGGTGTGCCTGTGACGAACACGCTCGAGCAGCAGGCCCTGATCGACGCGGCTGACCCCGCATTGGTGCGGCAGTACACTGAACTTGCCCGATTATACGGAGCGCCCTTGGGGGAAACGCTCGATGCATCTGGTTTAATTCCTCAGCTGCCATCCAGTATTCAAGACGTTTACGACACATTTAGCTTTGCTCAATACCTGCCTGCCACCATTCGGTCTGGTGTAACGATTACCGAGGCGTATCTGATCGAGCAAGAGAGTCTCTATTTGCCCGGTGTTCGCATTATTCCTGAACCGATCCGGCGTTATCCGACCGGTGAACTGACGTCTCACATCATTGGATTTATGGGGCCGTTGCCGAATGAAGGCTGGTTAGATTTAGGATACGAACGAGACGACCGGGTCGGGCTTTCTGGCTTAGAGGTTTCGCTTGAGCCACTTTTAGCTGGGCGCAAAGGGGAGCGGCAAATTGTGACAGATTGGACCGGCCGAGAGGTGCAACAGCTGGGGGTTACCGTGCCGCCGGTCCCCGGTTATAACGTGCACCTGACAATCAATACAGAGCTGCAAGAGAGGGCGACAGAGCTGATGTTGCAGTATATGGAAGAACGCCGCCAATTTGAAGATGTCGACTTTTTTACCGGCCAGGGTGAGACCCGAGAAATTGAGTTGGGCGTTGTGGTCGCTGTCGATCCACGAGACGGCCAGGTGCTCGCCATGGTCAATATCCCCACATGGGACAACAATCGCTTTTCGACTGAAATTCCGGTTGATTATTACCTGTCGCTGTTTCGGAACGACTATGAGCCGTTTTTGAACCATGCGATCGCTGGGCAATATCCGCCAGGATCAACGTTTAAAGTTGTGACGGTGGCTGCCGCATTGCAAGAGGGTATCGTGTCTCCCAATCGTAGGTTAGATGCACCCGGCGTTATTACGATCGCCAATCAATTTGCTCCCAATGACCCCGGCCGGGCGCAAGACTTTGTCTGTTGGATTAGCTTGGCCCCAACGTTTGGTGAGCATGGGCCGATGGATGCGATCTCCGGTTTGGCTGAATCTTGTGATATTTACATGTATAAAGTTGGGGGTGGGTTTAGAGAAGATAACTTGCGCGGTCTGGGCATCAACACATTGGCCGAATATGCGCGCCAATTTGGCTTTGGCCGTGTTCAGGGTATCGAACTACCGCTTGAAGCCCCCGGTAATATCCCTACCAGCCAGTGGAAGCAGGTTAATTTCGGTGAGCCATGGTCAACGGGTGACGACTACAACGCCTCGATTGGGCAGGGGTTTGTCACATCGACCCCGATGCAGGTGGCCCAAATGGCGGCCGTTGTTGCCAACGGGGGATTCTTGTACCGGCCACGCATTGTGCACCATTTGACTGATGCTGAAGATAACGTGTTTATTTTAAACGAAAGCCTAAATCCGGTGCCGGCAGAAGAGGCTAACGTGCCGGTATCAGCCGACGGCGAAGTGGGTTTTGTGGGGCAGGTGATTGGTGTTTTAGATGTGGCGCCAGAATTTGTGACCGTTGTTGCGGAGGGGATGAAGCTGGTGAATACGCTAGACGGTACCGGTACCGCGTTTGTCTTTTATCGTGACGAAGACGGTGAACCGGTATCTGACTGGTTAGATGATTTTGGTCTGGTTTCGGCCGGTAAAACAGGAACGTCTGAGTTCTGCGACAACCTTTCTCAGCGAAAAGGGTGGTGTACCGAAGAGAAGATTTTGAACGCCGAAGTTTTGCCCACCCATTCCTGGTACGTCGCCTATGCTCCGTATGAAAATCCTGAAATTGCGATCGCTTCGTTCATTTATTATGGGGGTGAGGGGTCGCAATGGGCCTTGCCGGTTGCGCGTGATCTGATCGCCGCATATTATGGGGTTGATCAATATGAGGGAGACTCGATTTTGCCGTTTGAAGATTTGCCAGAGTCGGTGCGCGAATTGCAACGGCCGGATCCCGAACCTGAAATTGATCCAGAAGCACCTGTGGTGCCCGATCCGCTTGACTTGCCGGTTGAAGGGGATCCCAACGCAAACTAGTACAGCCATCAGCTCTTAGCCATTAGCTTGGTGTCTACCTCTGGAAAACATCCGTTATAAACTTGATGCTTATTTCCTTTTTGCGTACCGTGCGGCGCAAGTCATTAACAGGTTGGTAACCTCAAGATAATTCATAAAACTTGATCTGGTTTAGCACGTAATGATGGGGGGAAGCTACGCATTTTGACTGTTTCTCAAATGCACAGGAGGTATATCATGCAAGAGAATTTCACAGAAGACCAATGGTTTACAATTAGTTCAGCGCCGTCTTTAATCGGTTCGGCTATGGCGGTAGCAGGCCGCAGCGGTGTCATGGGCACCATGAAAGAAGTTATGACAAGTGGACAGGCGCTGGCGGCCGGGGGCGATAAATACCCAAGCAACAGCCTGATCCAAGCGATTGTGCCTGATAGTGGCGGTGACCGTGCTGCAGCCAAAGAACAGATGCTCGCAACGCGCGAAAAATTTATGGAGCAACTCAAAGAGCAGGGGATTAAGAGCCCAGAAGACATGGCTGATTTCGCCATTCAAAGCTTAGAATCTGCGCTAGCATTATTGGCTCCAGTCGCGTCTGATCAAGATGTTGCAGAGTATAAGGAATGGGTTGTTGAAACCGGCCAAGCGGTTGCGGAAGCGGCTAAAGAGGGTGGTTTCTTGGGGATGGGCGGACAGCAGGTTAGTGATGCGGAAGTCGCATTTCTAGATCGTGTGCGCACAATCGCCGCTTAACTCACTTAAATCGAAAACATTTCACGAGAGCCTTCTGTTTTCGTGAATAAAAAGGGACAAATTGTTACTTGAAGCAATTTGTCCCTTTTTTTATTTGCGTAGATCACTCGATTACGGCTAACATAACCAAAGTCCTATTCAATTTCAATGTATCAATTGGTGTTGCATACTGCCTAAACAAAGAGACGTTGAGTCTTTCGTATAAATAATTAGTTGTGATTCTTGGAAAAAGCCAATTATGAGTTCATTAGCCAACGGAACGATATTACATGATCGGTATGAAATTCTTGAAGAGATCGGCCGGGGGGGATTTGGAGCCGTTTATCGTGCCAAAGACACCTCTCTAAACCGGATCTGTGCGCTCAAAGAGAATTTAAATGATACATCGTCGGCGAATCGACAGTTTCATCGGGAAGCCTCACTGCTGGCAGGGCTCAATCACCCCAGCTTACCCCGGGTAACCGATCATTTTCGGGTCGAGGACCAAGGGCAGTATTTGGTGATGGACTTTATTCGAGGAAAGAGTTTGCAAGAGCTGATGGCTGAACAGGATGGACCACTGGATTTTGATGAATTCATGCAATGGATGATTCAGGTGACCCAAGCGTTGAATTATCTGCATAAACGCACGCCGCCGATTATTCATCGTGACATTAAGCCGGCCAACATTATTATTAACGGGAAAGGGCGCGCGATTTTGGTCGACTTTGGTATTTCGAAAATGGCTGAAGCCGGTGGCAAGACGACGATGGGGGCACGGGCGATTACACCTGGCTTTTCACCTCCCGAGCAATATGGTGTGGGGTCAACAGACGGCCGATCTGACTTATACGCATTGGGTGCCACGATGTACGCTTGTTTGACCAGCAAGAATCCCCCAGAAAGTATTCAAATTATGATGGGGCAGGAGACGCTGCCTGAGCCTGAGCAGTTTAATGCGGCGATCTCCCGGCCGGTTGGAGATGTGATTCGCCAATCGATGGTTCTATCGATGGACGGCCGATATCAAACCGCAACCGAGATGGGAGATGCTTTAAAAGAAGTGAAGGACGGTCGTCGTTCGGCTCACTCTCGGCCGCAGCCAGATTCAGCTTCATTAGGGGCGGGGGCCGGTTATGCCCCCACGATTGACCCGCCTAGCCAACCCCCTAGCGTATCTGTCTCTGCACCTGTTTCAGCGCCAATATCATCGGCCCCGATATCAGAAGCGGTAGCTGCCCCTGCCAACGAACCGGCTAAGACCAAAAATAGCTTGCCGATTTGGGCGTGGGCCATTATCGGTGTCGGGGTCTTGGTGACACTTTGCGCTGTAGGGGCTGGAAGCCTCGCATTGCGTACCCCAGACGATCCTGTCGCGGCACCCGTGTTAGAAGCCCCCGCAGAGATCGTTGAAGACACCAATGTGAGCCCTTCAGATTCTGCTGGTGAATCGGCTCCGATTTCAGCAGATGGAGCTGTTGCTTGGCGGGCTGGGGGAAATGCGGCTTCTTTAGACGAAGGGGCACTATTTGAGAACCGTATCGCAACGATGAGCCTAGATTCGGCCAATGGAACCTTGTATGCAGCCACCAATACACATCTTTTAACGATGGATACAAGCGGAACGATTATTCAATCCACCGAGTATTCTGGCGCAGGTTTTTTGGATGATATTGAAGTGGGGCCGGATGGGAATCTGTATATTTTAGAATCTTTTGCAGAGGAAAATCTGATTCGTGTGTTTGACCCTAGTTTGCGCTTATTACGCGCTTTTGGCAGCCGTGGGTCAGGAGAGGGGCAACTGAGCACGGGATCACCCCAAGCTCTGGCGTTCGGGCCAGATGGGTTGTTGTGGGCTTTGGATTTTAATCAAAAAGATGAGAGAGCGAACGACCGACTGATCAAATTTAATCCAGAAAGTGGTGAGATTGCAGAGGTTGTTAATTTGTCGGCCGATTATAGTATCGCAGATCGCTTGGTTCAGGGGGATGATGGGCGGATGTATATGATGTTTGCCAGCGATGCGATAATTGCCGAAGTGGACAATCAGTTAAACATCGTGCGCGAAATTACCGTGCCGGGAGCTTCTTACATCGAGGCGGCAGCGGTTCAATCAAATGGACGAATCTATGTTGGGGTTTACCAAGATCAAGTATTGATTCAATTAGATCCAGTAGGGAATGAGTTGGCTCGTTTTGGAGCCCGGGCCGATGAGACAGATGAGGGGTACCCGGCCGGGTTGTTTAACAACATCGAAAAGATCGAAACGTTGGGTGACAGTTTGTATGTCATCGACCAATCGGTTTATTACAGCTATCTTGTCGCGATTACACCTTAATTCACCAGAGTTCTGCATAAGCATTGATTGCAACGGATTAAACGGATTTGCCCGGAAAACGATTCAAAATCAGCGGAAATTAGTGCCATCCGTTGCAAAAGAGGACTTGAAATACCTAAACAGAATTGAGGTTAATTTGTATGAGGTAGGGATGGTCTACTGCCATTAATGTATTGAAAGCTAAATCGTTTCTTCTGCTTTTGGCAGTCGTAGGGTCACCCGCTTTTGGGTCGGTTCACGAAATGCGATTGTCCGGGGTGTCGGCCGCTCTTTTTTGACCGTTTTTGTGACTCGCTCAAACGTGTGTTGGCGTACCAATGTCTGGTCACCCACGAGGTGTACAAACCCATAGCCAGGAGGGGCTTGTGAAAAGGCTGGCTCTTTGGCCCCGGGCCATGCTTCGAATTGAGCGAAGGTGCTGGGGGCGCATGTGTACACGATGCCATCTTTTATGTTTTGCAATGGCATATGAATATGGCCATGGAAAACGCCGCGTAAGCGGTTACCCGCTTGTAAGAATATGTCGTGTAACTCAGCCGCGTTGATAATCAACATGTGCGAATCAAACCACGTCGAGTTGATGGGCCATAAAGGATAGTGCAAAAAGATGGTGAGAGGTGGGCCGTCGGCCGTGCATTCGCGACGCAAAATTTCGAGCTGGGCTTCTGAAATATTCCCATGCGGATCAAGCATATCGTCAGCTCGGCCGTCGATAACCAAAAAACGATTCCCTTTGACATCAAAGCGATAGACCAACTCATCATCCATAAGATCGGTCTTCGGGCCCATCGTTAAAAATTTCCGGATATCTTGGGCACGGTCATGATTGCCGTTTGCAAAATAAATGGGGACATCTAGGCGATCAAATAGCTCGGCCGCCAGTTTATATGATGCGTCGTCAGGTTCAGTGACAACATCCCCGGTGTGAATAACGAAATCAGGTCGATGGGGAAAAGAGTTGATAATCTCGACCATTTTTTCCGCACAGGGGTATGAAGCAAAACCGTGCCGTTTATAATCTTTTGTAGGTCCGATATGAGTGTCTGAAATATGAATGAAATAAGTCTCGGGATTCATCTGAATAACATCCTATGCTTGCATGTATATAGTTTACAACTTACGGAGTTACTTGCATTAAAACAAAATAGACACAAAGTACCAAGCTGGCATACTTCTTTTGATCACTTTTAAATGAATCGATGTTTTAAGTATGATTTTTGGTAATAATCTGCTTTAAGCGGAACATTCAATTAAAATCAACGGATTTAAGATTTAAATTGAATGTTGAGGGATTGTTATACAGATTGTAACTATACAGGTGCCCCAGTTCTTTTGACTGGATTAACAAGATCAACAGGATTATTTTGCTCTTCATCCTGTAAATACTGTTGATCCTGTCGAGAAGCATAAAGACACCTGAATAGTCACTACAGATTTTTAAGCCCAAAAACTGAATGAGAATAGAAGAAAGTTATGAAAATTGAAACAATTGCGATTCAAGCAGGACGTAACCAAGACCCTGCGACCGGAGCGGTGATGCCTCCAATCCATCTATCATCGACATTTATTCGAGGAAATGACGGGGATTACGTCTATTCACGCATCGATAACCCGACCCGGCATGCCTTAGAGGTAACGCTGGCCCAGTTAGAGGGTGGTGCGGGTGCGATTACATTTGGGTCAGGTATGGCGGCCGTGGCCGGTGTGTTTCAGGCGCTTTCGGCCGGTGATCATGTGATTTTGGCCGACGACACCTATTTTGGGGTTCGGGAGCTGGTGACGAAACAGCTGTCTCGCTGGGGGCTAGAATACACGATGGTTGATATGACCGACCTGCCTGCCGTTAAGGCGGCTATTCGGCCGACCACCCGCCTGCTATGGGCCGAGACCCCATCAAACCCGATGCTGAAAATTACTGATATCGCGGCGATCGCTGACATCGCGCACGAGTCTGGAGCGCGATTGGGCGTTGATGGGACATGGGCGACACCTCTTTTGCAACCTGCTTTGGAGTATGGGGCTGATGTCGTTGTCCATTCGACCACCAAATATCTGGGCGGACACAGCGACCTGACCGGTGGTGTGATCGTTACCAATGAACAAGATTCATTTTTTGAAGAGATGCGTTTTAACCAAGGCATCGGCGGTGGCGTACCAAGCGGCTTTGACTGTTGGCTGCTGCTGCGTGGCATTCGCACGTTGCCTTATCGAATGCGGGGGCACTGTGCCAACGGCATGAAATTGGCACAGTTTTTAGAGGATCATCCAGCCATCCATACGGTGCATTATCCTGGACTTGAAAGCCATCCGGGGCATGATGTAGCGAAAAAACAGATGAAAGACTTTGGGGGCATGTTGTCCGTACAGGTGAATGGTGGTGGCGAAGCGGCCGACAAAGTGGCCGGCCGCACCAAAATCTTTGCGCGCGCAACCAGTTTAGGCGGTGTCGAGAGCTTGATCGAGCATCGAGCACCGGTTGAAGGGGATACGACACAGACCCCTATCGACCTTTTGCGCGTATCGGTCGGATTAGAACATATAGATGATTTGATCGAAGATTTCGCCCAGGCATTGGCATAAACGCCTATCACATTCCTGTGGCCAAATTGGTACAATGATGATGTTCGTCCCACACAATTAAATTACGGAGATATCCATGTCAAGAAAAATTGCGATTTTAGCAGGGGACCAAACGGGTCAAGAACTGCTTGATGAAACCCTACGGTTGTTACAGCCTGATGTCACACAGTTCGAACTGGAGTTTGAACATTACGATCTAAGTTTGGAAAACCGGCGGAAAACAGACAATAAAGTCGTTTATGAAGCGGCCAAAGCGATCCGCAAACACAAGATCGGCCTTAAAGCGGCAACGATTACCCCTGAAGAGCCGGGCGATGTGGGCAGCCCGAATGCGATTTTACGCGACGCGATGAGCGCTGAAATTATTTTGCGTACCGGCCGCAGAATCCCCGGAGTGCGGCCTGTGGGCGGTTTCCACTCACCGGTTTCCGTGGTGCGGATGGCGGTAGACGGTGCCTATGGGGCGACCGAATGGCGCGAAGAAAAAGATGGGGATGTAATCGCATGGAAAACTGAAAAGATCAGCAAGCGTGTGTGTAAAGCGGTCTCAGAATTCTCGTTTCAACATGCGCGTCGCACGGGATCAAAAGTATTTGGTGGCCCGAAATACACCGTTAGTTCTGTGTACGAGGCGTTGTTAAAAGAAGAGATGGATGCAGCGGCCGAACGGTATCCTGATGTGAAATACGAACCCCAGCTAATTGATGCTACTTTTGCCTTGCTGGTTCGTTATGCGGGCGATGCGATGACAATCCCGACGCTAAATCGTGATGGCGACTTGCTTTCAGACCTTGTACTACAGGTGTTTGGCTCGATTGCAGGTGCTGAATCGATGGTGATTTCGATGGACGAAAATCTTGAGATGGATGCTGTAATGGCTGAAGCTCCGCACGGAACAGCCCCGACGCTGGAAGGGCTGAACGTGGCTAATCCGATGGCGATGTTTATGGCCAGCGGATCATTAATGGGATACATGGATCAACCCGAAGCGAAGATGGCCGGCCGGGCAATTAATGAATCTTGCATGGAAGCGGTTTACGATGGGATTAAAACGGGTGACCTTGGCGGGCATGCCAAAACGACTGAGTTTACTGACGAAGTGATCACTCGGGTTCGACGTAAGATTGAAGTTTGGAATGCTTTAGGATAAACGGTGTTCGGTAGGTCGGTATTCGGTATTCCGTTTCGTTATGGATACCGAATACTGACTCACTGAATAGCAAGGCGGACCGTTAAACAATCCCCTGTAAATATTCGGCCGCGTCGACCCGGACCGGCATAAAGTAAATATGATCGTTTCTTTGGCCTGCAAAATCTAGGGCGTGCCTTGCAAACTCCCGGTTCCATTCCATTGTGCAGTCAAAGTGATCTGGAAAGATCGCTCGATTACGTTTGACCCAGTAAGCGTGCGACTTCTCAGTCAGCACCGGCGAGACCCCCCAGAATACAGTGACATCCCCCAAAAGTTCCCCATAAATGCCCATTAAGCGCAAATCAAAAAACGGTTGGGTAAAAAAGCCATCGGCACCGTAATCTACTTTGGTACGCGCATAGGCGATTTCGTCGATAAAGCTTTGACGATAAGGATCTAAGGCTCCATACACTTTCATGTGCGGCCGTTCTTTTTTGATGCGTTCGATGACGGGCAGGCTGCTGGTGTAATGGCCGTTGGCAACGCCGTTTGGTGGTAAATCTCCGGTTACGACTAAAAGCTCATCAATTCCGGCCGCATCTATCTCGTCTAGCATCGGAAGAGGTTCTTCGATGCGAATGTCGGCCGCGCGAATATGTGGAATCGCAAGATCAAACCAAGGTTTTACAATGCGGCACCCTTGCCAACTGCGCAAGTCCATACGGGTCAGATCAGGAATATTAATCGCATTGACAGTCGGGAGCTGCTCTTGGATAGATTCTAGTTGGTCGATTAGATAGGTTTTACTGCGGGGTACCAATTCAATTGAAACATGCATCGTTAAATAAACCTCCGATGGGTTGTGTTAGGCTGGGTAACTGGTATCGAATCAGCACGCTGATTCGATACGTTGTGTTTTAGGAAAAGGGAAGTGGGCTACTAAATCGTCTACTTGTCCATTTTTACATGGTTAATCGGTAAAACCGGGGTTGATTTGACTTCTTCAAGCAAAACGCTGGTGGTAATTTGAGCGACCCCACGAAGTGGAACCAAACTCGTCCGCACAAAATCTTGTAGATCTTGCCTATTGCGTAATGCAACTTTCAAGACGTAATCATATTGCCCCGTTAAATGGTGGCATTCAAGAACTTGTTCCAGCGAAAGGACATGTCGTTGAAACGACTCTAAGGAGTTGAGTTCGTGGACGTGCATCCGAATATGAATGAAACAAAGTAGATCGAACCCTAATTTGTCTCGATCGAGCAGGGTGACGTACTTTTTGATCACGCCAGCATCTTCAAGCTTGCGCATTCGGGCATGGGTAGCAGGTGGGGATAGGTTGAGTCTGCGAGCTAATTCTGCGTTGCTCAAACGGCTATCTTCTTGGATAGCGGCCAAAATTTTGAGATCAATTTCATCGTAATCCATACCATCTATTTTGGTTAAAAATGGCTGCGTGTCAATCAACATTCGGCCGTTTTTGGCAAACGATGAACAATCGAAGGTGAAGTGCAATAATTTTCAAACAATCATTCTGTAGGATTTCGTGTCTCCTCGTTACAATCCTAGCATTTGAAAAATATCTAACAGGCAAAAAGAGACAAAACTCATGACTCAACATATAGAAACTAAACTTATTCGGACTCAAACTGCGGCTTCCGGCCATCGGGAACATTCGTCATCGATCTACATGACGTCTAGTTTTACCTTTGAAAATGCGGAGCAGGCACGGGCGATGTTTGCAAAAGAAGAGGATGGGTTTATTTATACCCGTTATGATAATCCGAATGTGGATGAGTTTGTTGCGAAAATGTGCCAGCTAGAAGGGGCTGACGATGGTGTGCCGGTCGCATCGGGGATGTCGGCCGTGTTTACCGCTTTGGCTGGGCTTTTAAATCAAGGGGATCATGTTTTGGCCTGTCGCTCTGTTTTTGGCTCGACGCACCAAATATTGACCAAAATTTTACCAAAATGGGGAATAAGCCATACCTATGCTGATATTAGCCGGCCGGAAGAATGGGCCAGCTTGGTGCAGCCGAACACAAAAATGTGTGTGGTCGAAACCCCTTCAAATCCCGCTCTAGACTTGATCGATTTAGAATGGTTGGGCAATTTTTGCCAAGAGAGGGGGATTATCCTATTGGTAGACAATGTGTTTGCGACACCCCTTTTGCAAAACCCGCTCGCATTTGGGGCCAACCTCGTTATGCATTCCACCACAAAATTTATCGACGGGCAAGGTCGAGGCATTGGGGGTATTCTTGTTGGGGATCAGCAATATATCGATGAGATTCGCTTTTTCGCAAGGCACTCAGGCCCAGCACTCTCTCCATTTAATGCGTGGATGTTTAGCAAAAGTCTGGAAACGCTTTCGGTACGGTTAGACCGTCATTGCGACAATGCGGAGCGGTTGGCCGAATATTTGGCCGACCATCCGGCCGTCAATTTTGTTAAATACCCACATCATCGTTCCCACCCTCAATATGAGCTGGCAAAGCGACAAATGAAGCGAGGGGGCGGACTCGTAACCTTTGAGCTGGCGGGTGGATTAGAGCAAGGTCGTGCGTTCCTAGATGCGTTAGAAATGTTGTCTCTGTCTGCTAACTTAGGCGACACTCGTACGATCGCAACCCATCCGGCCAGCACGACGCATGCCAGCGTGGGTGAAGAAGGGCGTTTGGCCGTTGGCATAACCAACGGCATGGTGCGCATTTCTGTGGGGTTAGAACACCCGGATGATATTGTTCGCGATGTCGAGCAGGCGCTAGAACGAAGTCGTGCGATCCTACTAAAAGACTCCGGCGTGGCCGTTGTTTAAAATTTATAGACTTTTTGTGACTATACAGATCTGGTTGGTTCCCCTCCTATGAGGGGCTAAACTCCGTTCAGCCCCTCACCCCCAACCCCTCTCCCACTGGGAGAGGGGAGCAAACCCAGACACCTGTACAGTTACGACTTTCTCAGGACGATCATGATGGGTAGTGAAAAACAGCTTCCGCCAAATTTGCAGAAAATTGCTGCTTTTTCTGACCGCGATCAGGGTGGAAACCCCGCAGGGGTCCTGATCGCTGACCGCCATCCTTCGCCTGAAGAGATGCAAAGAATCGCATATGAAGTTGGGTTTTCAGAGACCGCTTTTGCGAGCCCTCTGGAGGCTGATGGGGACCGGGCATTTCGAGTACGCTACTTTTCGCCAGAATCTGAAGTCCCCTTTTGTGGCCACGCGACCATCGCGCTGGGGGCTGCGCTGGCGCTGAAGTATGGGGATGGGGTTTTCCAGCTAACCTTAAATGAAGCTGAAATCACCGTTGAAGGGAGGCGTGATGGGGATCAAATCTCAGCCATGCTTCAATCACCGCCAACGTTCAGTGCGCAGACGACCCATCATCTTGTTTCAGAAACGCTAGACCTATTTGGGTATACGCTTGATGATTTAGATCCTAAGATTCCTCCCGCCTTTATCAACGGAGGAGCCAATCATTTGGTGTTGGGGCTAAACAGGCGCGAAGCGCTTGCCCGCATGAATTATGATCTGGATGCCGGCCGTCAGTTGATGAACCGAGAAAAGCTGGTCACGATCCTGCTGGTTTATGCCGAGACGCCGCAGCATTTTCACACCCGTAATCCGTTCGCATCTGGCGGCGTTTATGAAGACCCAGCGACTGGCGCTGCCACGGCCGCTTTTGCGGGGTACCTACGAGATATCGATTGGCCGCTAAACGGCCCGATTCATATTGTACAAGGGGAAGATATGGGAATGCGGTCGCTGTTAACGGCCGAAATACCGGCGGAGCTAGGCAGTTCGATTCGGGTATCGGGGACCGCCCGAAACATGGGGTCTTGAACATTCTGTAATTGGGGGAGACGAACTGCATTAGAGGACCGATTTTATTGACACAGGCAAGCCGTTTTTCGGCCGTAACGTTGCCCCTGGCTCTGGCTCAATCGGCTCTTGTGTCGCCAACTCCACTGAAAACTTTGACAAGATCGTCGCTAAAATGAGCTTGGCTTCCATTTCTGCAAACGCTTGACCGATGCACACTCGGGGGCCGCCCCCAAATGGATAATACGCGTAGCGTGGAATGTTTTGCTCCCAACCGGTTGCAAAGCGCTCGGGCAAAAACCGGTCAGGCTGGTCAAAAATACGCGGGTCACGCTGTGACACGTAGGGGCTGACATAAATCGTGGCTCCGGCCGGCACATGGTAACCGGCCAGCTCCACATCTACCAACGGGGTGCGGTCAAATACCCAAGCGGATGGGTAGATGCGCAATGTTTCTTTGATGACTTGATCAAGCTTAGGCATCTGGGGTAAGTCGGCCGTTGTGGGTGGTCTATTACCGATAACAGCGTTTAACTCTGTCTGTACCTGTTGGGTCACGGCCGGGTTTTGGGTTAGCAAATAAATGACCCAGCTGATTAATTTTGCAACCGTTTCATGCCCGGCAAAATAGATCGACACCAGTTCGTCGCGCAGCTGCTTGTCATTCATCCCATCATTTGAATCCATGTCACGGGCCAGTAACAGCATCGACATCAGGTCACCGTTATCGGTTCCGGCCGTGCGCCATTCGGCCACCATCTCTTTTATAAGTGCATCCATTTCAGCCACAGCCGCGCGTTGGCGCAGATGGCGGGGGATGGGGAGCCATTGGGGCAACGGTAGGGCGCGAAACTGACCGCTGATCGCCTCGGCAAATACCTGCATAATGCGGCCGACTTTTTCAGTCCCCCCTGCAACCCCGGTGCCAAATAGGGTCTTGGCTACGATTTTCATCGTCAAAACATTCATGCTGGCTTCAAAATCGAACGGTGTGTCCGGCCGCCAAGATGCCATTTCTTGCAGCGTTAACTCAACCATCGAATGGGCATAGCCGTCAACCCGCTGCTTATGAAAGGCGGGCTGGGCTAGTCTTCGCTGTTTTTTATGGGACTGGTCTTCATTAACGATGAGGCCGTTGCCTAAGAAGCGGCCGACCATTTTCTGAGTCATCGCTGATTTATGATATTTTTCAGCATCTGTCACAAGAATTTGGCGAACCAAATCTGGATGATTGACCAGATACAAATAGGTGCCGGGGCCGGGGTTTAGACGCACCAAATCACCATGCTCGGTTGCAGCATTAAGCAGGTAGGCCAAAAAGTCTGATCGTAGCTCTTTGAGCTGCGCATAGAAGTTGCCGGCCGGGCCGGGGGGAGGTGGTCGCGTCACAGTTTAAGGATAGCTGAGCTTAGGTATTTTGAGTAGCTGAGTTTTCTTGCTAACAACACGAAAAACGGGCCAACAAAAAGCAGAAAACGGCTAATTCCCTAGATTTTGCGCGTCCCATGAATTGGTGCGATTAGCCGCATTAGGATCGCAGAAAAAGGAGTCTGGCGAGCGACTGCCGTTGATGATTGAAGCAAAAAACTCCTCTTCTACAGGGGTTAGGCTACGGCTTTCGGCCGTTTGACGTTCTGGATTTGATTCTTTGGCCCAAAAGGTGATGTCACGCGCGGCCCATTCGTTGTTGCCTTCTCCCCAAGGTTGCCCACGGAAATGAACCGTCGTTGTGCCCGCTGGGACCGGCATCCAGTAGCTGCGAAAGTGTAGGTTTTGGGTCGTTTTGGAATGTGCCTGCTCAACGGCCGGGTGCCACGTGACACCTTGATCAAATGAAACTTCTAAGTTGTTGCCGATTCCGGCAAAACGGAGATAGGCATTCGTGGGGGCGGGGGAAGCGGCCGTAAATGTTTGTTGTTCGGTCGATTCGGTAATCAGTCGGGGAGAACCATGCACGAGATTAAACGGCTTGGCGGGGTAGACAAACACATTGTCCCAATGGAACGTGTCACCGCCGTTGGCAAAACATTCATCAGGGAAGAATGAGAACTCACACATTTTTGCGGGGGTGTAGCTATGGTGGCCAAATTGCACAACCGACTCGCTCCAATCGGGGCGGGTTAGCATTTCTGGTGCCGGTTGATCATGCCACCATAAATCGTGTTGAGGCATGCCGACTTTTAGGCGGCCGTTTTCGACCCCGATAGAAAATAGCGACCTCGTTTTTTTGCTCATTTGCAGCACTTCATGATATTGAGTGTAATTGTTTAACTCTAGATCGGTCTCGCGTCCATTTTCATGCAAAGTCACACTAAATAAATTCTCTTGTAGCAGACGGATTTGAATCGCTTCTAAAGGTGCTCCCTGCAAATCTGGCTCGAATTCATGAATGGCTAGTTGCAGATTTTGATCATAAGGGGTGATCCAAATATCGACCCAGTTGCGCACATGGTTGGTTCGGTGGGTTGACATGTCAAACTGGATCATAAAATCCCCCGTTGTGTCAACAAGACGATTGGGAGTGAAGTAGATTAATCCATAACCGCCATCGTTAGATGCCCCATAGATCGAGGTCATCATATGGTTTTTGCACGTGTATAGGCTGTCTTCATAGCTGGTGATCGTATGACTGGCGGGTGGCGGTTCACAATTGGCACCATGGTGGGCAGGGATCTCGAACATCTCATAAAGCCGATCTTGATCACGTTGATGAATGCTAATATCCCAATTCTCATCTGTCCATGGTTGAGGGGACGACGGGGTTTCACCGTTCGAAACTTCGTCATCAAAAGTCTCTAAAAAGATAAGCTCTGGAATTAATGTTGGCGTCGGGGTTGGGGGCGGTGTAGGTGTCGATGGAATTGGCTCTGTTGTTTCAACCAAATTCAAAACAATGATGGGTAAGTAGATGAAATGGTCGCTTTCTTGCCCGTTAGATGGGGTAACCTGGGCCAAAATCCAAATAAGTGTGGCTACTAAGAATGCGGCCGTTAACCAGTTGGCTAAGCGCACAGGACCCCTTCCTTGTGCTGATTGTTCGTTTGACATGCGCTTTTTTCCTGTAGGTGTGCCGGGCCATTCAGAGGTTTTTGCCCGTACCTATCGAATATAGCCATCTTTTAAACCAGTAACTGTAAAGTAGGGTGCAGCGGGTCTAAGAATTGAATAATAGAAACCTGGATCCCACTGACGTTAAACCGGTTAATTATCGAGCGCATTAAGGAATTGATCAATATCGTCATCGTTGTTATAGACCGATACCCCGATACGTATCCCACGCACATGCTCGCGTTCACCGGCCGCGTTGCGAAAGTACCAATTTCGAAATGAAACAACCGGCTCGCCAAAGGCTCTGTCTAACTTGCTCTGCACATCTTCGATCGGACCGGTCGATAAAAAACTAACGATCGGCACCGGGTTGTCTAATGGGGTTAGCGGCCGGAAGCCGAGCCCCGGTAATTCTTGTTGCAGCCGGTCTGTGAGCGGCTTCGCATGGGCTCGAATCGCATCCACGCCCAAATTGGCGACATATTTAACCCCATGTGCGGCACAGATACCGGGGACAAAAGCCATTGAGCTGGTCCCTTCATAAATCGCGGCGCCGCTGTGCGGTTCGAAATCAAAATCCCGCTCAATTTTGACTTGGCGCATGCCATACCGGGTTTGTTTGACGACTTCTTCTTGTAGATCACGCCGTACATACAAAAAACCGACCCCGGAATCACCCATCAACCATTTGTAGGTGCTGGTTGCGGCGAAATCGATCCCCATCGCCTGCACATCAATCGGCGTGTTTCCGGCCGCCTGAATAATATCAGCAAACAGCCACGCCCCATGATCATGGGCCAACTGACTAATTTGCTTGACGTCGGCTAAAAATCCATTTATTTGGCTGACCAGAGCGATTGATACAAGCTGCGTGTTTTTATCGACATGTTTGGCGTAATCGGCCGCTGATGTGCGCCATCCTTTGTGCTCAACAATACGAAGTTCGATCGCTCCCTCTTCTTGCAGCCGACTGTATAAATGCTTAGATGCCTCAAAATGGAGGTCATCGATGACCACATTGCCCCCCCGTTTTGCGAGATCTAATCCGGCCACGATCAGATTTTCACCGTCTGTAGTACTTTGCACAAATGCGATTTCATCGGCCGATGCGTTGATGAGGTCCGCAAAATGCTGCTTTGCTTCTGCTTGGAGTTCTTTGGTAAAGCCAAAGCCATAAGAACCACGTGCTTGGCTTTTGGCTTGTGCATAATCTTGTAGTGCTTGGATAGAATGCACATTAAACGGAACATATTCTGATGCGGCTAACCATGGTTTCCGCATCGCACGGGGGAAATTTGCTCGTACAGCTGCAAAGTCAATTGATTTGTTCATGTTTTATCTTTAAAAAGCATTTCGAAATTTTGAGCACATTTACTGCCCGAAGCTTTTGTGATCCCCAGCTAAATATTCCAACTCTTCGG
>JAHDEB010000015.1:0-38609 GCA_020629055.1 Chloroflexota bacterium | reverse complement strand
CACATTTACTGCCCGAAGCTTTTGTGATCCCCAGCTAAATATTCCAACTCTTCGGCCGTCGATTCGCGCCCCAAGACTTCGTTTCGGTGGGGGAAGCGGCCGAACCGCTTGATGATGTTGCGATGATCAGCTGCCGCTTCAAAAAAGCCGGTCACTTTTTTATCTGGGTCATTGATATAGGGTTCAAGGGTTTCTCTGAATTTGGCGACACATAGATCCTGCATCGCTAGATCTTCCGCATGTTCAAGCGGCAAATATAAAAAGATGCGCTGGATCGGTGGCAGCATCAGATCATGACCTTGCTCAATGCCTTCAAGCGATAAGCGTAAAGCGTCTGCGTCGTGGGCAAAGGCCTGGGCCGATTTGCGATAAATATTGCGCGTAAATTGATCTAGCAGAAGAATGTGTGCGAGGCGACCTTCGGCCGACCCTGCCCAGTGGCTTAACTTGCCAGCGGCCGCACGTTCAACCCAGTCACCAAAACGTTCGCGAATATTGCGATCGATCCCTTCTCCGCCACCCCACCATAACCAGCTCATATCATCAACCGGAAATCCTTCTTCGATTTCTCCGAACCAAAATCGCAATATCTCTTCCACTTTTTCTGTTTCAAGTTCATTCATCATCAGTTTTTGTGTTTGCTTAACCTGACTTTTCAGTTGGTTAAAACAATTTAGCTAAACTCCATCCCATTTTCTTGACGGCCGAAACGATATCATTGGCCGGAACCGCCGCGTAACCGATCACCAACCCCGGCCTTGGCAGGGGCACCAAAGAAAAATAGCTGAGAGGTGGTGCATAAATACCGTCTGCCAGCAGATGCTCAGAGACGATCTTGTCATCCATATGGTATGGAAGCCAACCGACTAAATGAAGCCCAACATCGTTGGGTTCTAATTCAAGCATATCGCCTAAGAATTTTTCGGCCATTTCTATCAGCACCGTTTGGCGCTCTGCATATAAAATTCGCATTTTACGAATGTGTCGGGCTAGATGACCGTCTTTTATAAAGCAATCAACTGTTACTTGTTCTAGCAGGCGAGTACCGCGATCTGAAAAAGCGCGAATCGCCCGGAACGGCTCAACCAATGGTTTTGGCAATACCATGTACCCCAAACGCAACGCGGGGAAGAGAACTTTACTAAAGGTTCCCATGTAGATCACCCGGCCAGACCCATCTAGACCTTGCAATGCTTCAATTGGGTAGCCCGCATATCGATACTCACTGTCATAGTCATCTTCGATAATCCACGCCTGATTTTGTTTGGCCCATTCTAATAGCTCTAAGCGGCGGGTGAGGCTCATCGTGACGCCGAGTGGGTATTGGTGAGATGGAGAAATACATGCCATTCGGCCGTGCGGTGCCATTTTGATTCCCTCCTCAAAAATAAGCCCGTTTTCATCAACCGGTACAGGTATGATGTCTGCTTCTACTTGGTTGAGGGCGATTTTTACCCCGTTGTAGCTTGGGTTTTCGATCCAAACCTTGTCCCCTTTATTTAGCAAAAGTTTAAACATTGTGGTTAAGGCATGTTGCGTGCCATTGGTGATGACCACCTGATCGGCTGTGCATTGGACCCCGCGGGTAACCTGCAAATACTCAGTCAATGTCTCGCGCAAAGGACGATACCCTAAAGTATTCGGATAGCTTAATTCTTTGCTATCGACGTTGCGCCAGCTTGCTAGTAAATATTTTTCCCATACCTTTTTGGGGAAATCCCCAACACTTGGTTGTGCCGATGAAAACGGCCGATTGCCAGATCGGTCCCAATATGGATAAGGCAGTGACGTGATCGCTTCTCCCCAATCTGATAGCTTGGCGACCTCAACCCGATCTTCACCGGTAGGGTGATACCGTTCAACCGGCCGATTTTTTTCCTCAACAGACAGCACTTGTTCTGGCAATGTACTGGTGACGCGCGTGTAGCCACCCCCGGTTGATTCTAAGTATCCCTCTGCTAATAATTGTTTATAGGCGTTTAATACGGTGTTTCGTGATATTCTTAGTTCCTGCGCTAAACTTCGTGTCGCTGGCAATAGCGTGTTTGGTGAAAGTCGTCCGGATAAGATTTGCTCCCTCAAAAACTCATAGAGCTGCCGATATAATGGCATTTCGCTGTTTCGCTCTAAAGATATTCCGCTAAAGACCAAAGCGGAGCGTGTTTTTGACATGAATAAACCTTTTTTAAGTTAATTTTTAAGAATATATTCAGACGAAGCATAGGGCAAAAATCGGCACCATATACAATGCCAAAATTGGCACTTGCCGGAATACCAATTTGAAAATACCATTAACGCTCTGTTAATTCAACTATTTTCAAAGAATTAGGTTCGTATTTGCATGGTAGATAATAGTCGTTTTAAAATCGAATTTTCGAACAATTACATGCGTTTGCCAAGTGTCGTCGCCACAGTTTCTGGCACGCTAATTTATTTGTGTTTTTAATCCTCCCTTGCGTTTCGCCTGTGGAGGATTTTTTTTTACTTTCCCCCATTTCCCAAAACAAATAGTTGGTTTGGGTTTTAGACAATTTAGGAGAAGAAGAAATGAAGAGAAAGTCTTTTGTGCTTATGCTCATGCTTTTAGCACTCTTGTTTGTGGCTTGTACAGGAGGAGTAGGTGAAGAACCTGCCCCAGCGGAAGAAGAACCTGCCGCAGCCGAGCCTGAAGCAGAAGTGGAAGAGCCGGAAGAGGAGATGGAAGAGCCTGAAGAAGAGATGGAAGAAGAAGGTGAGGCGATGATGTCTGACCTAGAAGAACTTACCGTCGCTTACTTCCTTGAATGGCCTACCCCAAATCAATTTGCTCAACTAGAAGAGTTATATGATGAGGCGCTAGGTATGAAAGTTAACTGGGTTAGCTTTGATACCGGTGTAGCGATGTCAGCTGCTATGGCTTCTGGCGATGTGCATATCGCATATTCGCAAGGGCTAGTTCCATTTGCCAACGCGGTTTCGGCCGGTGTTGACCTGCAAATGGTTGGTATCGCTGTTAGCTATGCTGAAAACGACAACTGTGTGGCGCGTACCGACTTAGGTATTTCGCGTGACAATGTAACTGATTTACACGGCCAACAAGTGGCTGTCCCAATCGGTACCGTGGCTCACTACAAAATGCTTAAAGAGATGGAATATCTTGGCGTTGACGTAGGACAGCTAGAATTGGTTGACCTTGCACCAGCAGACGGCGCGGCCGCACTACAACGTGGCGACGTCGCCATGGCTTGTGGTTGGGGTGGTGGACTAGCTCGCATGAAAGAAGCTGGCAACATCATCATGACCGGTGCTGAAATGGAAGATGAAATCGGCTTGAAAGTATTCGACGTCGTTTCAACAACCAGTGACTTCGCTAAAAACCATGGCGATGTGATCACCGCGTTCTTGCAAGTTACCGAAGATGCAAACGCTGCATTTGCTAAAGATCCTGGTTCAATGATCGATACGATCGCTCAAGCGGCCGGTATGGACCTTGACGCGACTCAAGCGAACTTGGACACCTTCAGCTTCCCAACCGCAGATGAACAACTTTCAGACGCATGGATGGGTGGAACGGTTCAAAACTTTGTTAAAGAAGTTGCTGACTTCTTTGTAGAACAAGGTGAACTAGAATCATCACTTGCTAGCTATGACGGCTTTGTAGACACCAGCTTCTTGGCTAGCGTCGACTCAGCTCCAGCGATGATGGCTGATGGCTCAGCTACGGACGACGGCATGATGGAATCAATGGAACGCCCTGAAGAAATCACCGTTGCATACTTCCTTGAATGGCCAACGCCTAACCAGTTTGCACAGCTAGAAGAGCTTTATGATGAAGCGCTCGGCATGAAAGTAAATTGGGTTAGCTTCGACACCGGTGTGGCTATGTCGGCCGCAATGGCGTCTGGCGACGTTCATATCGCTTATTCACAAGGTTTAGTTCCATTTGCCAACGCGGTTTCGGCCGGTGTTGACCTGCAAATGGTTGGTATCGCTGTTAGCTATGCTGAAAACGATAACTGTGTTGCGCGCGCCGACCTAGGTATTAACCGTGACAACGTAACTGACCTACACGGCCAACAAGTAGCGGTACCAATCGGTACTGTGGCCCACTACAAGATGCTGAAAGAGATGGAATATCTTGGCGTCGATGTAGGCCAACTTGAATTGGTTGACCTTGCTCCAGCAGATGGCGCTGCAGCCCTAAAACGTGGCGACGTCGCTATGTCTTGCGGCTGGGGTGGCGGTTTGGCTCGTATGAAGGAAGAAGGCAACATCATCATGACTGGTGCTGAGATGGAAGACGAAATCGGATTGAAAGTATTCGACGTCGTTTCAACCACCGGCGACTTTGCCAAAAACCATGCTGACGTTATCGCTGACTTCTTGCAAGTTACCGAAGATGCCAATGCTGCATACGCCAAAGATCCTGGATCTATGATCGACACGATCGCAGAAGCGGCCGGTATGGATCTTGATGCAACCCAAGCAAACTTGGACACCTTTAGCTTCCCAACCGCAGACGAGCAACTTTCAGATGCTTGGATGGGTGGAACAGTGCAAAACTTCGTGAAAGAAGTTGCTGACTTCTTCGTAGAACAAGGTGAACTTGAATCTTCACTTGACAGCTACGATGGCTTCGTCAACACCAGCATGCTTTCAACCGTTCATTCGGCTGAAGCAGCCATGATGGATGATGGCGCAATGATGGGTGCAGAAGCTTGTGAAGTAGATCTTACTGGCGAAACCATCGTTGTTTATCAACAAGCTGGTCGTGAAGGTCCATTGGCTGCACTACTGGGTCAAGGGTTCGCATTTGCTACCGAAGACGCTCTTGGCTGGATCAACGGTGAAGGTGGCGGTATCTGTGGTGCTGAACTCGAAGTTCGCTTCACTGAAACCAACTACGACACCGAGAAAGAGGTTGCAGCATTTGAAAGTGCAGTGGCTTCTGACCCACGTCCGTTCTTGGTTTACACCTATGCTTCAGGTGCAACCGTTGCATTGAAAGACCGTGTGGTTGAAGAAGAAATCGTTAACTTTGCGGCCGGCCTAAATGGTCCTGCAATGTACGATCCGCCACGTGGCTACACCCTAGGTATGGCCCCAATCTACTCTGACCAGTTCGCTGGTTACGCAGAATATCTGCAAGAAAATTGGGACACCTTGAAACCAGAAGGTGCAGGCGATGACATCGTAATCGGTGTTGTTGGTTGGGCTAACTCTTATGGCGCTGGTGCAACCACACCTGAATCATTGGCATATGTTGAATCTCTAGGGATTACCGTGTTGCCACTTGAAGAGATCGCTCTTTCTCCAGACGCTGACGCTTCTGGTCCAGTACAGAACCTTCTTCTTGGTGGCGCAAACGTCATCTGGAACCAAAGCTTGAGCTTTACCGTGGCACAGGTCATCGGTACCGTTCATGCGCTAGGTCAATGGGACAACGTTGTTGTTTCTGGTGTGAACTGGTCGATGCATAACGACGTACCTGCGTTCTTAGGTGATAACCAAGCCCTAATGGACGGATACTGCGGACCGCATCCATATGCAACTTGGAACGATACAGACATCCCAGGTGTGGCACTTGCAAATGAACTGTTTGAAGCTGCCGGCCGACCAGAAGAAGATCGCTCGACCACCTACTTGACGACACTAGGCCAGTTCTTGGTTACTCAAGAGATTTTGGTACGCACAGTGAACACCACTGGCTCTGCTGAAATCACAGGTCCTCAGTTCTTACAAGCAATGATCGACTTAGGTTCAGTTGACGGCATGGGCATTTCGCCTTCGCAATTCGACGAAGTACAACGTGCTTCACGTACCTTGCAAGTCGGTTGTTGGTCAGCAGATGCTGATGGCAACCTAAGCTTCGACATTGTTTCTGGACAATTCGAAGCACCAGACACAGCTCCTTATCCAGAGGGCTAGTCTCTGATTTTGATTTAGACCAACCCGGCCGGTTATTTTGGTAACCGGCCGGGTTTTTAATAGCTACAACTAAATAACAAAGCGAACAAACTTTGGCCCCTCACTTCCTATGGTTTGTGTCTATCATGAACGTGTTAAAAGGAACCAATGCCAAGCTTTTTCAAAAACTTTGTAATATTTTTTAGATATATCTGTATGAATGGGGTTCAATATGCAAGCAACTAGGTGCAACAATCGGAAGCCAATAAATTTATATCTAATTACCGGGAAGAAGAAATATGCAGGATAAAGATCTGCGAGCAAATAAGGTAGGCATGATCTACAAACTCCCTGACGGGGGTTCAGTCGAAGCCTTAAAAGATGTTTCGTTCGAGCTGGAAACCGGCCGCATCTTGGCCCTCTTGGGGCCATCTGGCTGTGGTAAAACCACACTATTAAACATTTTGGCAGGATTTCTAGCACCGACCAGCGGTGAAGCAACCCTTGATAACAAACGTATCCAGGGACCCGGGCAAGACCGCGGGATGGTCTTTCAGCAGGGGGCCTTATTTGAATGGCTCTCTGTTGCTGAAAATGTGGGATTTGGTTTGAACATGAACACCGATCCCGGCGAAAAGGTCATGCGCTTTCTGCGCAATACTTTAATCAATGTGGCATACGTTGTTGTCAGCCTGATCGTCATGGCCATTATGGTCTCTTTGGTATCGGCAATCATCGTCAACACGCCGATCGCCCGAATGCCGCTGATCAACAACTTGGCCGCCGTGTATATCATTGCACTTATCATCTCACTTGCCATTTTGCGCTTCCTGATACCTCCCATTCGTGATTGGATGCGTGCAAACTTAAAAACGGCAAAAGAGAAAGAGTCACGCGCCATCGTTGATGGATACTTGGACACCGTGGGGTTAGGCGGCTTTGGTGATAAGGCGGTTTACGAACTGTCTGGTGGTATGCAGCAACGTGTCGCTTTGGCACGCTGCTTGGCCAATGACCCTGATGTTATTTTGATGGACGAGCCATTGGGGGCGCTAGATGCGTTGACTCGTGAAAAAATGCAGGGGTTGATTTTAAAGCTTTGGAAAGAGACCGGTAAAACGATTATTTTGGTCACCCACTCTGTTGAAGAAGCGCTATTTTTAGGGGACCGTCTGTTTGTTATGGCACCGCGTCCCGGCCGTATCGAACGGGAATATGACTTACCATTTGCAGAACAGGGGCTTGTTGTAAACCCACGTGAGTTAAAAACATCCCCTGAGTTCATCGAAAAACGAGAAGAAATTCTGTCTCTCATTTGGGAAATGGAAGAAGAGATCATGGGTAGTAGAGGAGAGGTGTTATAAATTATGGCTGCTGAAACAGAAAAAAGTTTAATGACACGTATCTTGGCCGGCCTAGGGTTAACCCGAGTTGGTACAACCGAACGTAAAACTGTCACATTTGGTGATGGCTCGGCTATCACCGGTAGTTTGTTTTGGAGCATTGTCGGAATCGTCGTATTGGTTACTTTATGGGTGATGTCGGCTCGTTTTGAATGGACCGACCCAGAGTTTCTACCAGGCCCCGGCTCGGTTTGGGAAAAATATCGCGAAGTTGCCCTTGAAGGGTATCGGCGTGTGACGCTGGGTGAACATGTACGTGCAAGTTTGTCGCGCATTTTGTGGGGCTTTGGGTACGGATGCCTTGTGGGCATTCCGCTCGGCCTAGCGATGGGCTTGTCAAACACCTTGCGAGGGTTATTCGACCCTATCGTTGAGTTCTTCCGCCCTATTCCACCTCTTGCTTTTATCCCTCTAGTTATCATCTGGTTCGGGATTGGCGAAGAATCAAAACGGCTTCTGCTGTTTCTAGCTGCACTATGGATTATGGTGATCGCTGCGAGATCTGGGGTTTTGGGTGTGAAGCTATCCAAAGTACATGCCGCCTATTCGCTTGGTTCATCCAAGTGGCAGGTGCTGCGCTATGTAATATTGCCCAATGCCTTACCAGAGATCTTTATCGGTATGCGTGTGGCCCTTGGTGTTTGCTGGGGTACGCTGGTTGCGGCCGAACTGTTGGGTGCGCAAGAAGGCTTGGGTCAGATGATCTGGGTTGCTCAGAAGTTCTTCCTGACAGAAATCGTTATTATCGGTATCGTTTTAATTGGTATCATCGGTGTCGCGATGGACGTGTTGATGCGCGTCCTTGAAGGCTGGCTGATTCCATGGCGTGGTAAAGGATAAAACTTCCGATTTTCCACTGGTTACTGATGGTTCATCGGGTTAATTTCTAACCGAACCTAAACAATCTTGGAGGCCGATGATATACGCTTATGTCATCGGCCTTTTTTTATGTAAAATTGGAATGATTGGTACCATGAAAGACTATGTAATTGGTTCTTGCAACCGTACCAATTTGGGTTAATATGTTGCGAATCTAATATAAATTTTGGATGGGGATATGCGCTGTGTTTATTCCCATCATTAAAAACATTCTGTAAGACACCTCTGAACTTCTTAAGGAGAAAAAATGGCAAAACAACTCATGACACCCAGTGAGGCACTAGTAGAAACACTAGCAGCTGAAGGGGTTGAATATGTATTCGGTATCGTCGGTTCTGCGTTTATGGACGCATTGGACCTTTTCCCAAGTGCGGGAATTCGCTTTATTTCTGTAGCACATGAGCAAGCGGCAGCCCACGCGGCCGACGCATTGGCCCGTGTTACCGGTAAACCACAGGTTTGTATCGCTCAAAACGGCCCTGGTATCGCTAACTTTGTTAGTGCGATTACCGCAGCTTATTGGGCACACTCTCCCGTTGTGTGTATTACCCCAGAAACCGGTTCTATGGGACTTGGCAACGGTGGCTTCCAAGAGCTAGACCAAATGCCAATGTTCGAAAAACAAACCGTTTACCAAGTGCGTGTAAGCGATCATGAGCGTATGGCTGAATTGGCCCGCCAATGTTTCTACCGTGCAAAAGTAGAAAACGGCCCAACCCAGCTTAACATTCCACGTAACAAATTTTACGGCGAAGCTGAGTACGAAGTGTACCCAAGCCTTGACATTACCCGTGGTGCTGGCCCACGTGCCAACCTAGAAGAAGCGCTTCAATTGGTCATGAATGCGAAGAACCCTGTGATTTTAGCAGGTGGCGGTGTTTCTCAAGCTGATGCTCAAGCAGAAGTGAAAGCGTTGGCCGAGTACCTAACTGTTCCTGTTGTTAACACCTATTTGCACAACGACAGCTTCCCGAACGACCATCCATTGGCCGTTGGCCCGATCGGCTATTGCGGATCTAAAGCTGCGATGCGCACAATCAAAGAAGCTGACGTTGTATTGGCTCTTGGCACCCGTCTTGGACCATTTGGTACCTTGCCACAGTACGACATGGAATATTGGCCAAAAGATGCCAAGATTATCCAGGTTGATGTCAACCACAAAGTGTTGGGCTTGACGATGAAAGTTGACGTGGCCAGCTTGGCTGACGTGAAAGAGTTCACCCGTGAGTTCACCGGCATGGTTATGGCTGCTGATCCAGGTCGTCGACCAGACGAAGAAAAGATGGATAAAATCGACGCCGAAAATGCGCGTTGGAACGAAGAAAAACATAACTGGGGTGCAGATCAAGTCACCGAAGCGATGCATCCACGTCGTTTGCTTTCTGAACTATCAAAAGCGGTTCCAAAGAACGCGATGGTTTCTACCGATATCGGTAACACTTGTTCAATGTCAAACGACTACTTCCACTTTGAAGGAGCTCGTCAGCACATTTCAGCACTTAGCTGGGGTAACTGCGGCTTCTCTGTGGGTGCAGCGATGGGTGCGAAATTGGGTCGCCCAGATGCGCCATCATTTGCCTTCACCGGTGATGGTGCATACGGTATCGGCGGTTTAGCTGAGATCATGACACTTGTTCGTGAAGAGATTCCTGTAATCACCATCGTCGCGAACAACAAAGAATGGGGCGCTGAGAAGAAAAACCAAATCGACTTCTACGGCGATCGTTATATCGGTTCTAACTTGCGCACCAACCCAGATTACGCTGAACTGGCGAAAAACATGGGCGCAGTAGGTATTAAGATTACCCATCAAGACCAAGTTGGTGATGCGATTGCTGAAGCGATTGCTGCAAACCGGCCGGTTGTAATCGACGCTGTCATCGAGGGTGGAGAGGCTGTATTGGCTGAACCATTCCGTCGCGACGCTTTGAAATTGCCAGCGCGCAAGCTCAAAAAATACGAATCAACCAACGCGTAAACAGACAAAAGGATAGAGAAGAGAGGATAGAGATAGGAGGTTGGATTTAGTTCAGCATCTCTTGTCTCTAATCTCTCTACTCTTTACTAGAAATGGCTACCTTAACAAATATTTCCCAAACCAGTGTTGACTCTTTGTGGCACCCGCTTAAGCAACACAAAAATATTCAAAAAGCCCCACCCCCTGTTATTGTAAAAGGCGAAGGCGCGACTTTAACCGACGAGCACGGCAACGAGTGGCTAGATGCGATTGCAGGCATCTGGTGCGTAAACGTAGGCTACGGCCGTGAAGAACTTGCCAAAGTGGCTTATGACCAAATGTTGAATTTAGGTTATCTAAGCCCTTCATTTATTGCGGAACCCACAGCAAAATTAGCAGCAAAACTTTTAGAACTCACCAAAATGAATGGGCACGTTTACTTCACCCCGTCAGGGTCTGAAGCGAACGAAGCGGCATTCAAGATGGTGTGGCAGTATCACCAACAGTCTGGTGAACCACGCGGCTATTTACGCCGCAAAATTATTTCACGCTACCGTGCGTATCACGGTAATACCTATGCAGCAATTGGGGCAACGGGTCAAGCGGAACGCAAAATTGGCTTTGGTAACCAACCGGCCGAAATTCGCCACATCAACCCACCCTATCCATATCGTCGTCATATGAACTTGACCCCTGAAGAGCACGGGGAGCAGGTTGCGGCCGAGCTTGAGCAAACCATCATTTATGAAGGTCAAGAAACGGTTGCGGCGTTCATCATGGAACCGATGATTTCCGGTGGTGGCGTCTTGATCCCACCTGACAACTATATACCTCGGGTGCGGGAAATTTGTGACAAATACGGCGTGTTGCTGATCTTTGACGAAGTGGTGTCAGGCTTTGCCCGTACCGGAACGATGTTTGGACATCAACACTGGGATGTTAAACCGGACATTATCACCTGTGCGAAAGGTATCGCTAGCGGCTATCAACCGTTGGCAGCAACGATTGTGAACCAAAAAATCTATGATGCCTTTATCGGCAATCCTGGAGACATGAGTCACTATCGTCATATCAACACCTATGGTGGGCATCCGGTGGCAACGGCCGTTGCACTTAAAAACATCGAGATCATCGAGCGTGAAGGGTTGGTCACACGTTCGGCCGAGATGGGCGCATATATGCAGGAACAGTTTGACCAACTGCTTGAGCACCCTAACGTGGGTGAGGTTCGCGGCAAAGGGATGCTGTTTGGTATCGAGCTGGTTGCGAACAAAGAAACACGCGAAACCATCGACCCGGCCTTGATCGATAAAGTGATCGGTAGTGCGAAAGAAGAGCGTGTGATTATCGGTAAAAACGGCAACACCGTTCCCGGTCTGTGCAACGTTCTGGTTCTATCACCACCATTGACGATTACCAAAGCGGAAGCTGACCGTATCGTTGGTGCGGTTGAGAATGGCTTGAAGAAGATTATTTAGCTTGCCCTGAGCCTGTCGAAGGGCCAGTTGTCAGTATTTAGCATTCAGGGTGGTATCTGGTTTCAGGTGCCACCCTTTTTTGTTACCATTGTGCCATGATCAAAGCTTTATTAGACCGACTGCTGCCTCAACGTCAAAGCGAGCTTCAAACGGCCGACTGGCCTGAGGGTGAACTTGTTTCTGGTTTCATCGAACCATATTGGGAACAAGGGATGGAAGGGGGCTTTGACTATGTTTTTGTTCCTAATGATGATCGAGAATCTGTGAACGGCGGCCGGGGCTATTTTTTGCACTCAGGCGATTATTTGCGTATTTTTGGGGACGAAGGCGTGATTCTTTGGCAGGGTGAACTCAAGTTTGTACCCTCTAGAATCAATCACCTTTTTTTGCAGGATAGGCACAATTTGTCTAATCAAGTTTGGTCCAACATTAAGCAAGATGGGGTTTTGTACGCAGATTGGGTCGGTTGGTTTTGGTCTACACCATGCTTAAAAGGTGAGTTTTTAAAACGGCCGACGAGCTGATCGTTTGGAGGATGAATGGGCAAAGCTACGATTGTTAGGCAGCAAGATTTGCCATGGGAAACGCGGGATGTGTATGCTGAAACAGAACACGGCCGAGTCCGTTGGAAAACGCTGATGAGTTCAGACAAAACCCCAACGGCTGGGCTAACCCACGGCTTTGTCGAAATCCCGCCTGGGGAACAATTGACGGTTCATCAACATACACCGGCCGAAAGCTACTATATAATCGGTGGGGAAGGGTTTGTGCTATGCGATGGCGAACGCCATGCGGTGTCAAGCGGGTCCACCGTCTTTATACCGGGGAACGCCGTCCATACAATCGGTGCAACGGGTGAGCAAAAGTTGCTCGTCTTTTATTCTTTTCCGGTAGACTCCTTTAAACAAGTCGATTATCAATATCAATAAATTTTCAAGGGTGGGGAAGGATAGAGATAAGAGATAGAGAAAAGAGGCTCGTGAGCAATTTCCCTATCTCTGTACTCTGTCTCTATCCTTCTCTATCTCCCTATCGATTAAACTCATGACTAATTCTGTAATCAATAACTTAAAAGCTCGAGCCAAAGCGGCCGAAAAAACAATCGTATTGCCGGAAGGAAACGACCCGCGTGTGGTGCGTGCGGCCGAAATTTTGGCAGACGAAGGGACCGTTCGGCCGATTTTGCTGAACGGAAAAACTGATCACCCCGGTGTTCAAACGATCCAAACTGAAGACAGTGACCAGCGGCAAGCGATGGCCGACCTGTTTTTTGAGCTGCGCCAGCATAAAGGGGTCACGGCCGAGGCCGCCTATGAAGGTGTTGCTGCCCCGCTCACATTTGGGGCGCTTATGGTTCGGGCCGGATTGGCCGATGGCTGCGTGGCCGGGGCGGTCCATGCGACACGCGATGTGTTAAGGGCGGCGCTACAGCTGATCGGTTTAGAAGAAGGGAACAATTTAGCCAGCAGCGTCTTCTTGATGATTTTGCAGGATGGAACGGCACTGACGTATGGGGACTGTGGCATGGTACCTGATCCTGATGCCGAGCAGTTGGCCAACATTGCGGTGAAATCGGCCGCGACCCATACCCAATTAACCGGTGAAGGGCCGAAGGTCGCCATGCTGTCGTTCAGCACCAAAGGGAGCGCAGATTCAGACTCTGTGGCCAAAGTGCGCGAGGCGACCGCCATCGCCCAAAAGATGGCCCCCGAGCTGATGCTAGACGGTGAACTGCAGTTTGATGCGGCGTTTGTCCCCAGTGTGGGTGAGCGCAAGGCGGCCGGGTCGGCCGTTGCGGGGCAGGCGAACGTCTATATTTTCCCAAACTTAGATGCAGGCAACATCGCCTATAAAATTACTGAACGGATCGGTGGCGCCCAAGCGATAGGCCCTTTGCTTCAAGGGTTTGCCAAACCGATTCACGATTTATCGCGAGGATCAAAAGCGGAAGATATTGCGATGGCGGCCGTAATTGCTGCGGTGCAAAGTTAGCTATAAGTGTAGGGGTCGACGGGGTCGGGTTCAATCTGGCTCCGAAGAGATGAGTTGGTTCCGACCCCGTCGACCCCTACTGAGAATATTTAGCATCGTTCATAGACCCCCTAACGTTTGAGCAATTTCAATTCATGATAGATACTTCGTGCATTCACCCAAAATTCCAGAATACACGAGGTACTGAATGAACGAAGAACAACGAAAAAAACTCTCCTTTGACAGTCGGGCCGTCTACTACCCACCTGAAGCTGCCACTCAATCATTAAATGCCCCTATCTACATGGCGTCTAGTTTTCAGTACGATGCTGAAATCTATCAACGCGTGGTAGATGGGGAGCGCAAAACGGTAAATATTTACGGCCGGTGCGGCAACCCATCAGAATATCAATTTGAAGAACAGATGATGCAGGTGCATAATGCAGATGCTTGCTTAGCCACCGCGTCTGGTATGGCTGCGATCACGGTGGCTCTGTTTGGACTGCTGAAAAGTGGCGATCATATTGTGTGTGACTGGACCACCTATAGCTCGACCCATGAAATGCTCGATCATCGGTTAACCGACTATGGGATTACCACGACCTTCGTTGATACGGCCGACGTTGACGCCGTGGCGGCCGCCATTCAGCCCAACACCAAGGTGTTGTATGTAGAAACGATCGCGAACCCATCGATGAAGGTTTCGGCATTGCCCCCCCTTGTTGAACTGGCCCATAGCAAAGACATCGTCGTTGTGTGTGACAATACTTTTGCTAGCCCGTATGTGATGCGGCCGCTCGAATGGGGCGTTGATCTTGTTCTGGAAAGTGCTACAAAATTTATCGGGGGCCACAGTGATGCGATTGGCGGTGCGATTTGCATGAAGTCAGATTTATTGCCGGCCGATTTCTTGGAACAAATTCGCTGGAACACCATGGTGAAATGGGGATCACCGATTTCACCGTTTAATGCTTGGTTGTTATTGCGCGGCATTCAGACATTACACGTGCGGGTTGAACGGGCGTGCCAAACGGCGATGACGTTGGCAAAACATTTTGAAAGCCACCCGAAAGTGAACCGGGTTTGGTATCCGGGGCTAGAATCACATCCGCAGCATGAGGTGGCTTTGGCGCAAATGCCGAAATTTGGCGGGATGCTGACCTTTGAGGTGAAAGACGGCGCGTCGGCCGTCAAAGTGCTAGACAGCTTGAAATTAGCGACATTTGCCGCTAGCTTGGGCGGGGTGCGCACAACCACGCAGGTTCCCGCTACCATGGCGTTTTTAGATATTCCTGAAGAGCAGCTGAACAAAATGAATATCGCTCAAGGGATGATTCGGGTTTCGGCCGGATTGGAAGATGCGCAAGATTTGATCGCTGACTTTGATGCCGCATTGGCGGGTATTTAAGGGATAAGGTTTAAGTATGAAGTGCATTCTACTTGCGACTTCATGCTTCCCAAAAAAAGATGACAAACATACCAATTATCAACATTCAGCCGTATTTAGACGGCACAGATAAAAACGGCGTGGCCCAGCAGATCGGCCAAGCCTGCCGAGAGATCGGCTTTTTTACGATTAGCGGCCATGGCATTCCGCTCGAAACGATTGAGCAGGCAAACGCGGCCGCCAAGCTCTTTTTTGATTCTTCCCAAGAGGTTAAACGCAGTGTGATTTCTCCTGGCGGAATGGGCTATATCGGCCCAGACGGTGAAAACTTGGCGGCGAGCTTAGACGATGAAGCGGTACAAGATCTAAAAGAATCGCTCAATTTGATTTTACCGATTCAGGATGGGATTTGGCCCCAACAACCGGCTGAGCTGCGTGCCGATTGTCACAAATATTATCAAGCCTTGCTTGACCTTTCAGTTCACTTGATGCGCTTGTTCGCTTTGGCCCTTGATCTGCCGGAAACTTGGTTTGATGACAAAACGGACGACCCGCGCACGATTTTGCGCCTGCTCAATTATCCGGCGTACGATCCTGAAAAGGTGAATCTATCTCGCGCTGGGGCGCATACCGATTATGGGACGTTGACGATTTTGTGGTCGGCCGATTCACGTGGCTTGCAGGCGAAATCCCGCAGTGGGGAATGGGTGAATGTGGTGGCCCCGATCGATCATTTTATTATCAACATCGGTGATTTAATGATGAATTGGACCAATGATCAATGGATATCGACTTTGCATCAAGTGGTGCCGCATGCTGAAACGCTGGGGCAGCGGCGACAGTCAATGGCTTTTTTCCATAATCCCAACCCAAATGCACTGATCGAGTGCATTGATGGGTGTCATGATGAGTCGAATCCACCAAAATACCGGCCGATGCTGGCGAAAGAGCATCTAGAAATTAAAATCGCTAAAAGCTTGGGGAAAGATATAAAGCTCTAACCGCTAACGGTATGTGACCAGATCTTGATAGACGATGGGGTGAACAAATTCTTTCCACAGCGTCGGATCTGATCGGAGCGCGGTGCCGGAAATTGGGACTTGTTGACGGCCGGGGTCAACCCGCCTGTCTATCGCATGCAAGGCTTGGCTCATGTGCTCTCCGTATGGCTCGCTACAGTAAAAGTGGGTGATCCCTGAAATGCCTAACTCTTGAATAATATAATCTTCGTGTGCCTGCTTAATTTCGGCCGTGTAGCCTACTTCGCTCGGCCCGCCCCAAGCTTTTATCAGCTGCACGGCCGGATACAGCGATTTGATCCAATGGGCGCGGGCATTTAGCGGAATGGGGGTTACCTCGGGTGAATCATAAATGATCACGATCAGCTCATCCATTTCAGCTAGGGCTGTATCAATCACCAGTTGGTGCCCCCGATGAAACGGAGCATATTTGCCGAGGGTTAGCCCCCGTTTTAGCTGAGCGTTTTGCATACGATTAAGGTGCCTGATGTGGCAGGTAGATGGGGCGTAGCAGATTCATTAAACCTTCTAACAGCAGCTTGTCTTCGTCGGCATCGACGGCCGAGGCTTCGTGCAGAATAATCGATTTGGTCATTCTGTTTTCTCGGTAACCGTTTTCAGATCCCTCAATACGCAAGCTGATATCTTCCTTGAAGAGCAACTCTAAAAACCATGCTTCCCGTTTTGAGTGGGGGCGATATCGTTTGGGGGTTGCCCGAATTTCGCTCTCAAGCGACATCACCTTTAGGTCGCTGACCTGGTACCGTTTTTCACGAAACAGGTTCCGTACAATAATTTCTGTTTCCGTAAAGGTGTATGACCAAACATATTGTTTGACCAAACTATCCAGATTGCTCCAAGCCAGAAATAGCATGGAAAGCGTAAAAACGATTACAAAGAATAGTCCGATCAGAGATGGTTCCTCGCTGTAACCGGAGTAGGCTGAGGAAACAAAAGCACCCGCCATGAATAGGCAAAATACCCCCCATGCTAGCTTGGATAGAATCTTGCGAGCCCGGCGCCCGTTTGATTCAGATAATGTAAATGGTAGTGATTGTTTTTCGATTGCTGTTTTAGGCTTCATAAGGCTTAAGAGAGTTGTTTGTTTTGATATTTATTAGGTTTATTTTAGCGAAGACGCATTCTGTACGATCACCGGCTTGCTGCCATCTTCTTTTGTAAAAACCGGTTTGTCTGCTAACCGGAATGGTCAGGCGGATCGAAGTACTTTTGCCAATCATCCGACAGCTTTTGATCAAAAAGCTCTTCAAGCATCAGCACACCAATGGCTTGAAATGGGTCGGCCGCCAATTCGAAAAGCTGTTGTGCACCGTCGCCCCACAAAAAAGCTTTGTTAATGCCTTCCACACCACCAAAGACCTCCAGCCCACCGCCAAATTTATCATAGGAAATTACAATGTTGGATCGTAGCCTGTCGAAGTCATCTTCAGAGAACTCTTTCTGAGCTTGCTCAATTTTTTTGATGAGATCTGCTACCCCCCAAATGACAAAATCAAAGCGATTAAAGCGGGTGTCAACAGACATTTTTCGGGTCATCAAAAACGATGAGTCTTGAATTTGAGTGATGGCGGGCAGGATGATGCTAAAGGTGCCTGTTAGTCGATTTATCGAATGAGACTTAAAAATGAGCCTGTAGTTGGTCAGGTGTAATTTCCCCCCAATCGCCTCTTTATTTTTCATGCCGACCACCCACATGTATTTGTCGAACGCAAATTGGCTTAATCCGTAATCGGATAGTGCAATGACCGCATTGCTGTTTTTGCTTAGCAGCAGCTTCTCATCGGGTAACAAATCTTCAGGCGTTATATTCATACTGTCTTTTTTAGTAAAGCTTAACCGTTCCGGTTGAATGGAGGCTGGTTGTGTGTAATTTAAGCCGGTTATGAGCAAAAATGGACCGTTGATCCCTATTTTATAGCAAATTGGCCGGGCAAGTCTTTAGTATGCCAGAGTAGGTTGCACGGATGCAACAGGTTCTGTTCCTTCGCATTTGTCCTGATTTACCAGCAGGTGCGATGATTTAAAGGAGACATAAGTTATGTTTAAGAGCTTTATTTTTCAGGGGCGCTTTGCTTGGCGGATTGTTCTTATTTTAGGTGTAGGTATTGGCACAGCAGCGTTTGTTCAGCAAGCGGGCATAAGTCCTTCTCATGGGCAATCAAGTTGGGCGTTTGAAGAAACATTTGATGGGGATCCCGCATCACCATCACAGGCATTGCTTCCTCGAAGCATGAACTATGTGGTGACTCATCGTAGTCACCCTCAAGAACATTTTACCAAGCAGTTTGGCCCATTCCCGGCCGATCATGCGGAAAATTGTGCAGGCCCGAACCCCGAGGTTTCCCCGCTGCCAAGCCATCAAGTTATTTCAGACCACAAGAGCAGTAATTCAAACCCTGATCAGAGTTTTTTCTTGTGTAAAAACCATATGATGACGTCGATGGGTGAAGTTGACCCTTATTCGGTCACCGCCTTTTGGCCTCGACAAGAGTTTGATTTTAGCGATGGGGGTGTGGTGGAATTTGATGTCAATATTAACCGTGGCCACACCTTTCGCCATTGGTTCGAGGTGATGATTGTTCCCCGTGACCAAATTCGGCTGGGGGCTGGCCCCGAAGATTCTCCAATCGATGAACATTATCCGGCCGATCGCATTGTGTTTGAATACAGACGAGCCACTCGCGGTATTAAAGTTGGTACAGCTGGGATCGACCCTGAAGGATGGTTGGTAAATGAGCGAGACAAAGGTGAATATGATTGGAACTATTGGTACGCGCTTTATCCGGATGACCCAGCCGTAACGGATCGACGAATCCGGCGCACGATGCGCTTACAGTTGCAGGACAGTCAGATTGTCTGGGGAATTGAGAAAGCTGATGGCACTTTTGATGAATACATCGTTGAAGTCCCTGATGGCATGCCGTTTGATCGTGGGATTGTGATGTTCAAGACGCATTCGTACACCCCCAGTAAAGACAACAACAATGACACGTTTACGTTTCACTGGGACAACATTCGCTTTGATGGCCCTGTCGTCGGCCGTCATGATGCCTATGACGCGGACAACGTCGTTTATTTACAACGGAATGGCAGCCGGGAGATTGGTGAAACTGAGACGGTTAACATCAAATTGCCCCGTGTTGGTCCCAATCCCGTATTAATCGGGCAAGTTAACCAGCCGATGAAAGGGCAGGTGCTGCTGAGTATCAATGGTCGGCCGAATATCGAAGTAGAACCGGATCAATACAGTGAGCCGAACTGCATAAGCAACAATTGGAAGACGTTTTACATCGAACTGGACCCATCTTGGTTACAAGAAGGAGATAATTCATTCCAATGGACCATTGGCCCACGAAACCCTTGTGTGACCGATGAAAATCAGTGGGATGGTTTTTCGATTAAGGCGCTGCAGGTTCATATCGATCAAGACGATTCAGCGGCGGTCCCAACAGACGGGTTTGATATGTTTAACTTTTTGCCGTGGGTTAACCGGCCGTAACAGGCTCTAGCTGGGCTAAATTGAGGGGCATTAACTGCGGAAATCTGACCAATTTCCGCAGTTTGCTTTCCCCCTCCCAGCTAAAGACCTAAATCTAAAAAAAATTAGTTGATTAAGCAAAAATCGATTTAGGCGGATTGGCTTTGTTGTGCTCGATCTGCTCCACATCCCACACTCGGCCGAACGAGAGTGAGCGAGGGCAGTGCCCATATGCCTCATCCACTTCCAGCAAGATCGCTTGGAGCGTGATCGCACCTTCATCTGGGTCAAAGACCTCACCCTCAATGCCCAGTTCGTCTATTTCAGATTTTTCAACGTAACGGACCCGTCCGTTAACCCGTGCCGTGTAGTTAAAACCGGGAATCATAAATACGAGTCCAGCTTTGGGGTTTTCGGCCGTGTTGCCATAGCTATCAAATATCCGATTGCCCCGAATATCGGGGATCAACAGCCGTTTTTCATCTAAGACTTTGACAAAACCTGGCTTTCCGCCCCGTGGAGAAGCATCGCAATTTCCATCGCCATCGGCCGTGGCCAAAACCGCAAATGGTGAGCTTTGGATAAATGATTGTACCCAATCGGTCATATAAGGGACTATTTTCTCGGACGCACGTTTTGATGGTTCGCCATACTTTTCACGTAATTGATTTTTGTTCATATATCCTCGCTGACTGCTTGCTGAAACTTGTTACTTATTCTGACTCGGCCGTTAGCCAATCACACGCATTGGTCCAAAGTTTGGCATAGTCGTCCCAAAAAACAAAATTACAGCCCCAGTGTGGGGCCGGATCAGACGTATATGCCAGCACCCGCCCTTTTCCAAATTGGCCGACCGAAATCGCTGGAGATTGCTCTCCTTTCCAGGACGCGATGACTTCGCAACCAGCCTTCGGTTTCACAATGTTAAATCCTAGAATCGGCGGCATCGTCGATAGATCGATACCTGTGAGAATCGGATGATCTGGGGCGGTGGCTTCGACGAAAAACCCTTCTGTATTCTCTCTTAGATCCTCGACTTCTAGACATTCGCAAGGCAATATTTTGTGTAGATCGGTTCGCCCCCATCCCCCTTTACCCATCTCACCGTTAAAGCTTAGCCAGCCACCAAGAAACATCATATGGGTTCCATTTTGCACCGCTTCAACGGTTAGTCGAATGCGATCAGGAAAGGTTAAGATTTTTGTGCCAAACAAATGGCGATTGAAGAATTGGGGATGTAGCTGAAAGTTTTTCGCTTCCACATCAGAGAAAATGATGATGTCATATTCGGCCAAGACTTTCTCATACTCACCGGGGGGCATGTTGTAGAACTCCCAGGTTGGTACGCTGGTGATTTCATGCCGGCCGCTGGACTCAATGGCCGTAACCAGCCATTTGCCATAATTGATAAAATCGAGCCCTTTGGGGGAATGATTAAAAGGTGTTTCTGCATAGACGGGACCCAATTGAACCGCCCAGTCGCCGATATAATAAACTTTAGCCATGGATAAAATCCTCCCTAAAAAAGGCTCCGCATTACAAATAATTAGAATAAACCTAAGTTGTGACCAATGTTGCCTTGAGGTATCAAATTAGATTCGGCGTGGCAGGTAAGTCGAGGCTATGGCTGTTACGATTTGGAGCCCTGCTAAAACAAAGAAGAAAGCCCAGAATGGAGCAACAACCAGAGTAATGCCAACCATTGCCTGTGTCAAGAATGACGAACTTTCTCGCCATGTAGAGAAAACTGTAGTCATTGCTGTACGTTCTGAAGGCTTAACCATACGCATAAAAGGGATATTGCTCAATACGTCCATGCTTGCACCACCTAACGAGCCTGTTATGAAAAATAACAAACCGATTGGTCTAGCTGGCCCAATGATGCCAAGCCCGATCAGACTAGATCCAATCAGCAATAGGCTAAAAATAATGACTTGCCTAGTTCCAACTTGATCTGCCAGTCGCTTGATGATGGGACTAAGAAACAGTAGCCCACTTGCTCCAGAAAGCAGCATTCCACTTGCCCAAGCAGGCATCCCAGCTTCTATGATATAAATCGGCCCATATGTAAATAGCATCGCCCAAAAACAAGCCCGGCTCAATGTAATTAAATAAGCGATGCGCAAGTTCGGCCGTTTGAAAAACATTCGAATCGCTTTAAGTGGATTAGTTGATTGAGAGACTGCAGGTTTAATAACAACATCATCACCCATTCTCAAATACCAAAAGTAAGCGACTAAGACGACCGAGGCTGAAATTGCTGTGAGATACACCCAACTTGCAGAGCCAATACCAAACAGCCACCCGCCCAATGTTGGGCCAATGAGCCAAGCGAAGCCGACATATAGAAGCCGGCTAGATTCAGCACGGGTAAAGTCTGTTTTCCCAATATAATCCATCACATAAAGTGATATGCAAACAGAAAAGATTGATGCACCAGCTGCTTGTACACCGACTGCAATTGCAAATAGGACGGGACTTTCACTCCAGTAAAAGATGATTGCAATAATTAATAAAACGGTACTCAAGGTAACTAAGCCTCGTCGTTTTAGAAGTATCTCCAATCTTTGTAAGTTGAGCGTGAACAAAAGTGTGAATAGGGTGCTAAAAAAGTAGATGCGAGCAATTGACTCTTTGTCCCCAAAAATCTCGAAAGCTACCAACGGGATAACACCAACCATGACGGCTCGCACAAATCCTTCAACAGCGGCCAATCGGCCTAGAGAAGAATTTGCATCGGCCGGAATTTGATTGACTAATACAGATCGTCTATAAAGCATGGGAAAAATCCCTTTTATGTTTTCGGTGGAAAGTTAGATTAAAAGAGCTTCCTATCGAAAACAGATCGGGTTGGAATCAGATTTTGATGGATGGATTCGTTGCAGTTGAAAAAACCGCCATCTGCCAATAGTTAAAATGGAAATGAGTTCCGATTTCGTTGACATCCATCATTTAGAGCAAATTTAATGCGACAAATGACGTAAACTGGCATATGAAATCAATCAACGGGTATGCCCAAGTGTAATATTCGGCCGCCAGTTTGGTTAACAGGGTACGTGTTTTTGCCAATAACAATCCCAGATTCGGGAGCTTGGTAAGTTTCTAAGACATCTCCAAATACATTGTAGACTCTAGCTACCACCTCCCCTTGTTCTACAAAATCAGCTAATTCAGGGTAAACATCTACCAATCCCCCTTGATTCGTGTGCAACCAATAAGAGCCATCACACTCGACAGGTGGTTGAGTGGCAGCCTTGACCTTTCCCTTGATCATGCCCAACCCTTTAAGTGTGTTTAAGATTCCCTCTAAAGCGTTTGAGATCATTGATTCCTGAAATCGGTTGGGATCTCCAATTTCGACGGTAACTGCGTGAATGCCCAAATCTTCTGCCGCATATCTGAGGGTACCTTCACTTTTCTTGTGCACAATTATTTGAGGGTTGAGCATGCATGCCATTTGAGCCACGTCCGGCAAGTTCATATTAGCTCGAACGTAAAACGAATTGATATTTCCAAAACTTGCAGTGTGTAAATCGATTAGATAGTCAAGCTCATTGATTACACGGGAAATCAAACGATAAGCATAGATATCACTTTCATTTCCAAGCTGATTGCCAGGCATAATTCGATTTAGATCTTTACCATCTAGAAAATCTCTCTGCTTGCGTAAAAACGCTGGAACATTGGTTACGGGTATACATATCAAAACCCCTTCAAGTTTGGTTGGATCGATTTTGCCTATTAACCTTTGAATGACAGGAATGCCATTAAGCTCATTTCCATGAATTGCTGCAGTAATTCCAACCAGATGCTTGTCATTTATGCCTCGAACAATGATGACAGGAATATATTGCGGGGTTCCTATGCCATCTGATGTTAAATACAGCCAGTATCTTTGAACGGAAGCTGGTGGTATCGATTCGATGTCGATTGCTTTTATGACTGGGATCTCATCAAGATTATCAGCTGTCATTTCAAAATATCTCCTCAATCAAAGCGGGGTCATCGTTTAATGATTTGAACAGGCGTGCTTTTAACATCCCTTTTGAGTTAATCAGATTTTCCGCCATCTTGTCGATCGCAACGGTTGCCATCACGCTTTGAATAAATCCATCGATGAGGTCATCTAAACCAATTCCCAACTTGTTAAAGTCGCGCCGATCAACAAGCAAGAGTCGATTTGTGCTTGATCCCCAAGAGCCATCTGTATTTTTGATTGATAGGTTGGTTCCGAGCACAGACCATGAGTCCTCCCCATTGCTCAATGTGTTTACGAGAGGTTTCTCAGCTCGACGCGCATACATTGACATGGGTCTAAAGCCTTTTTTCGTTGATTGAATCATCATGCGCAAATCGGCCGCGTAGCTGTTCCCCTTTAAGTTTGGCACGGTGCCAACATGATAGAACTTACCCGTTGAGCCGGTCGAACTCCAATTGAAATTTCCGATAAGACTCTGCACGATAAAGCGATCATAAAAGAACGATTGGGACATGAAATGACTAAGCTCATCCTGATTGACGATTGTGTAAACACCTTGGCCCGCATTGCTATAGGGGACCTTCACAACAGCCTGTCCTCCTAACCGGTTCACCCAAAGAGGTATTTCTGCTTTACTCACATCCCAGATCGTCTCTGGTGTTAGTATTTTTAGTTGGCTTTCCGCCATATCCCCATTGAAGAAATCATAAGCTTTCGCTGCAACCATTTTGTTTCGGCCGCCAGCCAAACAAGCAATAATCGGATTAAAAATAAATGTTTTGGTGTTTATAGGAATAGACGACCATGGTCTCTGCGTCACATAGCGAAATGCAGCCCGAATTGGAATCCATTTACCATCCCCAGAACAAATTTCTAGTTTGCGATCACTCCATCTTGTTAAGTGGTTTTCATGGAAAGTATTGACTAGGTAAACAGGTTCATTAAATAGGTCAGCCATTGCAGATGCATAACCACTGGCTTCCATTTGGTTCTTATCAAATAAAACCGCTAAAGCTCCTTTAGGCAGATTTCTTTTGTTTAAAACTCGCGGCATCAGCGTGTTTTCCATTAAACGCCGGTATCCACCTTGTTCATTGGTTTCGTCTACCAATGGCATCGACTTTTGCCCAGAAGGGCAAGAATTTGTTTCAACGATAATCATTTGCCGCTTCCCAGTTGCTGAAGTGACATGCAAAAGATCGCTGCCGGACCATGCGAAATATTTGGGCTTATATGCAAGTAAATTTGTTAATGCTTGTTTGTTTGCTGAGGGATGTAGATGACAATAACGACTAATAATTCGATCGGAAGAAAGGTTCAAAAAGAAGTGAATAAGAGGGTGTATTTGAGCGTTTAAGGCTTTGTCGTACCAGTGTTTGGCAGGGTCAAATTGACCAGGTGTAATCAGTTGTGAAGCAGAAGTCATGATATTTTTTCTGTTTGCTTTTGAGGTTTGGAAAATAGACCTTCGGGTCATCTAGTTGGAGCTAATCGTCATTGTAGGAGCGACCTTTGAAATATGGATCGGCCGATTTTCTTAATTCGACTACGTCAAATGACGTAAAGATTTACCCTAAAAACTTAAGTCAAATGGCGATGTTTAATTTCTTTTCTCATTCTTAAACTATGAGAACAAAAGCTGAAACGCAACGTTAATATCGAACTGCAAAATTTGAAAACAGTTCCATATTCTGGAGATAAATCATGTCCAAAAACAATCCAAAAGTTAGTCAAAGAACCGCCTACTGCCCATCTTGTGATGGTATGGTGTCAGTTTATGCAAAAGCTAGGCTGGGGCAGAAACTTACCTGCAAATCTTGTAGGACTGAACTGGAAATTGTTGAGCTTAACCCATTAACCCTTGATTGGGCCTTTGACTATGAGGATACGGCTGACAACCCATATTCAGATTACGACGATAACTACGATTACTATTCAGACCCACAGGGATGGTAAATCCCCATCTTATAAATAGCATTAGGTCCCTTAAAGACGGGGGTGCGAATGTTCCAATTTTTAGATTTTGAGTTGTATAGCTTAATCGGCCACCCGGTTAGTGCAATTGATGGCTACATCGGCACGGTGGTCGATGTGCGACAGACACCAGATTCAGCGATTCAAGTACAGTTAGAAGCTGATCAAAACTTTATTGACCTTCATCTGTATTATGTTGACCGTATTTCTGCTGGTCATGTCATGCTCAATATAAACAAACACTCTATTTTTCATTTATAACCTAAATCAGGATTTTTATTTAGCGATGGCACGATCTTATATTTCACCAAAACTAGAAGGTAAATTTGTACCCGAAATGAACGGGTATGGTGTATTTGCGACTCAAAATATCGAAGCTGGTGAATTGCTTTGCCTGTGGGGCGGCAATATTTGGAGTATTGACGAGTTTGAGAAATTACCCTATGAAAACCGATCTCACGGATTGCAGGTCAACGAGAATCTATTTCAAACCTATGGCCCATTAGAAGCTGCTGAGCCGGCCGATTATGTCAACCATTCTTGTGATCCGAACGCTGGGTTGCAAGGGTCAATCACTTTGGTTGCAATGCGAGACATTTTTTCAGGTGACGAAATTTGTTTCGATTATGCAATGAGTGATGGGTCAACCTATGATGAATTCACCTGTCAATGTGGCGCTCCACAATGCAGAGGAATTGTGACAGGAAATGACTGGATGATCCCTGAGCTTCAAGAAAAGTATTGGGAATATTTCTCTCCGTATATTCGTAATCGAATATTTCGACTACAACATAAACAGGTTGTTCGCTGAACCGTTGTTAACGGAACCCCACAAACTAGATAGACAATCATTGACTTAGCCGTTTTTTCGCAATTTTTTTGCGAGAATCCGGCTAATTTCATGTAGCTCAATCGTGATCAATTATTCGCCTACATTGGGCTGCATGAAAAAAAAGAGCCATATCACGTGGATATGGCTCAGAGGTTCTTCTCCTCAATTTCTCCGTAGGCACACCTACGCAGTACCAATAGATTACTAGAAACTGGTAAGTAGGCTGAAGCAACAAATGACTAATTTTTGAACTAAGACAAATGACGTAGGCTGGCCTTATTCATCGTCTAGTTTTGCGATTCCTTCTCTTAGAGCATATAAAGCTGCTTGGGTCCGGTTGGCTAAATGCAACTTGCCAAGAATATTACTTACATGCGTGCGCACAGTTCTTTCACTAACAATCAATTGATCTGCAATTTCGATATTTGTGGCACCTTTTGCGACGAACTTTAAAATATCAACCTCTCTGGCTGTTAAGGGTTCTTTTGTTAAGGGCTTTTGAGATCTCGTAGATTTCATCACACGCTCTAAAACTCTCTGAGCTATATCAGGCTCAAGAGAGGCTTGACCTGCAGCCGCATCCCGAATCACTTTCAAAATCTTTTGAGGCATTGTGTCTTTTAGCAAGTAGCCTACAGCACCAGATTGGATCGCTTGAAAAACATGATCATCATCACTAAAACTGGTGATAATAATAATTTTGGACGCAGGTGAAACCCGCTGAATCTCAGGGATAGCTTCCAAACCGCTCATTTTGGGCATTTGTAAGTCAAGTAATATAACGTCGGGGTTGAGTTCTTCAATTTTTTGTATGGCTGCCTCTCCATCGGCAGCTTCTCCAATCAACTCAATATCATCTTCCCCCATGAGTAACCAGCGCATACCATCTCGCACAATGGCGTGGTCATCAGCTTGAAAAACTCGAATCATAATTTTCCTTCCCAGCGAATTTTTATTGAAGTGCCTTGATCTAGTTCAGATAAAATGTCTAGCTCCCCATTTATTTGATGGATGCGTTCCTGCATGCTAATTAAACCTAATCCACCTTCATCCAAATTATTTGGATCAAATCCGCACCCTTCATCTCGAACTATAATAACCAATTCAGAATTTGATTGATCGATGGAAACCTCTATAAAGCTTGATTTCGCATGCTTTAATGCATTATTTAATGCCTCTTGCACCACAAAATACAAGGCTTCTTCGATCTGCTTAGGTATTTTAATATCCCCACTCACGCTAAAATGATGGCTGACGCCAGCTCTTTCTTCTACCGCTTTTAACCGATGCCTAATCGCTCGAATCAGCCCTACCGAAGACAGAATTGACGGCCGCAAATTGTGAATCAGTAACCGCATTTCTTTTAAGGCTTGGTGCGCATTTGTTTGGAGTTGCTCAGCGATTTGTTCTACGTTGCTAATGTTTTGTTTTCCGGCCTGTACTTTTAAGGCCTCCGTCAGTAAAACACTACTATAAAGCGATTGTGTGACCGCATCATGAAGCTCTCTTGCGAGTCGGTTGCGTTCCTCCAATAAAACCAGTCGATCATTTTCAGCTCTTAACCGATGATTTGAAATAATCACACCAATCTGATCTGCAATAGATGCTAATATCGAAATATCATCGGGGCTAAAAGCTCTTTTCTTCTCACGAAAGATGCTGAGTACCCCAACCAATTCACCCTCAGCATTCATCGGAACGCCAGCATAGACATTCACATCACTATTTCGAATCACTTCACTTGTGCGCCAGTCGCTTGTTAGATCCCGTAACACTAATTGTTCTTGATGCGATGCTGCCCAGCCAAACAAACCGCTCTCGGCCGAACTTTCTTGCATCTCTGTCACAATTTCTTTTTCCAGTCCCGCATGGGCATGCAGTTCAAGATAATCACCATCTGCATCTAGTAATTGGATGGCTCCGCCGCTTGCATAGGTTGAATCAATTACTTGTTCTAAACATCCTTGAAGTACAGTGCCCAATTCTTTTTCATGTGCTTCTGTGGCAACTGCAATGACATCAAAAACGGCTTGGAGCTTGTTTGCCCGATCCTCCATCCGCATCTTGAGAGAATTTTTGGTTGCTTCTTCAAAAGAAACTTCAAGTGCGCAGGCCAAAATAGAAGACACTAATCCATTATTATTAATTTTTGGGTCAAACACTATTTGCCAATGAAATGAATTCCCAAGAGTCATCAATTCTACGTCAGCAATCACTTGCTGCTTAGAAATCTGAATTTGTCTGACGATGGTTCTAAATTCTAGCTTTGTAAATTTTTCTAAATTTATTAAATAGAATTCTGACTCTTTTAGATCTCTAGAAAAATAGCTTTCCCATACTTGGTTAGAATGGGATATTTCTCCGTCCAAATTAAGATAAGCTATCCCCATACGGGCTATTTTATTTGAAAGTGACATTTCAGAGAAGGAGTTTTGCGTCATCTATTGCCTCGAATGTAACCAATGAATTTCCGCCAATGCCCTTCGGCAAGCTGAGTAGAAGTGTTTATTTTGAGTTGGTGGCTAGTAGCAAGCTTATCTCAGCTTGCTACTTGTTCCACTTTGTTGCACTTACGACGTAAAACCAAGTGAGCCATTTACCACTAGCACTATTATACGAGTGCTTGTTCCCTCGTCATGGCGATCTGATTCAAATTTTCAAGTTCCTCTGCATAGATGGGGCGTAACAGCCTTGGTGTTATCCTTTTCTCAATCCAGCCTCTCAGCCCACCGCCCAAAGAACCTGTCGTTTTTATGGTGACTTCGGTCTGTTTGTTTTCATTAATCGGCCGTAGAAAAAACTCGGAGCGTACCCCATTGGCTTCGTCCTGTTCAATCAGATGCCGGTTTTTCTCTGCTTCGATTAAAGTCATTGTCAATTGCGTTGTCTGCCCTAGCACTTTGCAATGAACATCCACGACAGTTCCGTCTCCGATGCCGCCAGAAACAACTTCTATCTTTGTAAAAAAATGTTTCGGGGTGATGGCCGGGTGGGCATTTGGGTCGTTGTAGTCGATTAAGATCCGGTAGATCGTTTCGGCCGATGCGTCGATAACGGCCGTTTCTTGCACAATATATTGGTTCATTTTATCTCCATTATTTGCTTGTAGATACCATCAACGACTTCTTGCAAAGGGTAAGCCGATGGCTCTAGTAAGTATTGTTGAATGGTGCCTTCAATTAGGCTGTAAACGATGTAAGACTGGATGCGTGGTGTGGGGTGGCCAGCAAAGATAAATTCCCCTTCAAAAAATTGGCGCAGCGCCATGGTGCGTACCCGAAATCCATCCCCTAAAATTTCCATAATGGCCGGCTGGCTGCGTAATGTATAAAAGAGCTGCCAAAATTGTGGGTCTTGGTCTAACATGGCAAAAATCTTTTCAAGGGTCGCTTGCACGCGTCGGCCGGGTGGTTGAGAGAGAATGATCGGTTCGAGAGCTTCATCGATTTGCTGCATCGTCTGGTTAAAAACCGCTTCTAGCAGCGCCTCTTTGCTCGGGTAATAGTGGTACATCAAACCGGCCGAAATTTCGGCTTCGGTGGCGATTTTACGGATCGACGTATGGGCATATCCGTTTTGGGCAAATAGTCGCATGGCGCTACTCAAAATCGCTTGTTGTGTGGCTAAGCGCATCGCTTCATTTTGTTTATTTGATCTTGGCATAATTGTTGATTGAACGTTCGGTCAATGAAAAGATTAATCAAAACAGAAATCTTTGTCAAGAGAGTTCGACAAACGAAGCACTCAGGTGTTTGAAACAACTAGCTGGGTCGCTTATATTGCACCTTGTTAAATAATTGGCCCATTGGCCAAGACCAATAGGGCTTAAACAAGGAGATCGTTTTATGAGGAATAAAACTTTATATACCAGCTTTATTTTTATCATTGTGGGGATTACGGGCATTGCATACAACGCCTACTATACCAATCGCTATTCTTATACAACAGCGGACGGATCATTGGTTTTACAAGAGACCCTTGGCTTGCCCCTTGGAATGATCATGCTTATTTTTGGCATCGTTATTCTATTGATTTGGGCGGTTAAATCCGGCATAAGCTATTTGAGAATGCCAAAGTCGTCGTAAAGATATAGGGCTGGAGCCACTTATGAGAGACTAAGAGCTTTCGCCGGCTCAATCAATAAATGGGGAGCCTGCTAGCGGTTTGGGGCCACATCTGGTAAGAAATCTTTTATTCGCCTTTCTGACCTATAGATGCCTGAAGGCGACCGTTGTCATGGTCGAATTGAGCACGGGGCGGGTTACCCTCAATATTGGCTTGAGCCAGTTGATTTCAAGATGCGGGTATCACGCCCTTACCGGATCTACTTATTCATAAGGGGGCAATGGGCCCGAGAAACTTCATCATGGCGACAGCTCCTAGCCCAATCCGCCCGTTACACAAGGAGTAACCTCACCCTAGATAATTCGTGAGATGGCTGTGAAGCGATCTAAGGATTTAAAATGAATTACGATAAAAGGTACCCACTGCGTATAATTCAGGCATGAGACAAATGCGGATCGCGTTACAATCGATTGGCAATCTACCCCAAGCCGAAATCGAGCGATTCGTTATGCTTGCCAAACGAAACAAAATCAATTTAGGGAGCTATTTCATTGAAGAGGGAGTTGAGACCAATCGATTGGGGTATGTAGAAAGTGGCCTATTTCAAAACGTCTATGGTACCGAAAAAGGAGATAATTGTGCGTTTGGCTTTACGGCCGAAAATGGGTTTATCTACGAGTGCCATGCGATGAGGACATTTGAAGTGGCTCATTATTCTGTGCAGGCGATTGAGGATTCGATAGTGTGGGAAGTTGATTACAGAGCATGGGTTGAGCCGTTTCGGGAGACCGCTTGGTGGAACAAAATATTGCTTGACTTAACGACCTTGGAATCGGCCGGAAAAAGCGAGCGAGAAATTCGGCTGATGAGCCTGACAGGGCGGGAACGCTACACTCATTTTCGCGAACAGTATTCCCATCTGGAGAACCGTATCAAACAACATATGATCGCTTCTTATCTGGGTATTTCACCCGTCTCATTGAGCCGCATCCGTAGAGATATGGGGCTGATCGTCTGACCTCTTTACATTTGTTAATGACATGATTCGCCTGCTGCTTTAGCATCATCTTTATCACATTTAATTCGGCCGAAAGCCGATCAGAAAAGGAGAAAAAGATGACTGTTTTATTTTGGATTGTGAGCATTGCGCTCGTCGCATGGGAGATTGTCGCTGGCATTGGCAAGATAGTGGGACAGAAAATGGCACTTGATTGGATGAACATGATCGGTGTATCACGGCCGTTCATGAGTGCCTTTGGCGGCTTAGAAATGGGCGTCATCGGGGTTATTTTATTCAGCCTGTTCAACCGGGGTAGCGTGAATGATCAACTGGTTCCCTATGCGGTCGGATTAATGATTGTGCTAAAAGTTGTAGAGCTATTCATGTTCATGCGCGCCAAAGCCCCATCGGCCGCCTATCCTGGCCCAATCGTGGTCATGATCTTAACCATTGCTTTCTACTTCCTACGGTAAACCGAATGAACCCGCAAACAAAAATTGTAGTGTTTGGGGCAACGGGAAAAGTCGGCACCCATTTTGTTGAGCAAGCCTTGCAGGTGGGGTATCAGGTGCGGGCGTTTGCCAGAAACCGGGCGAAATTGAGTCAAGCGGTGGCTGACAAGATCGAGATACTTGAAGGGGATGCACTGAACAGTGCCGATGTCGAACGAGCCGTCGCCGACGTTGATGTTGTTGTGAGTTGCCTTGGGGGGACGGGCAAACGCCTCATCATGCAGACCGCCTACAACAACATCATGACCGCGGCCGCCAAACAGCCACACCCTCCCAGATGTATCATGATTTCAAGTGTCGGGCTTGGTGGCACATCGTGGCTGATTAAGTTCATGCTGACCCTAATCGCTGGGAAGGGGGCCATCGCTGATTTTGAAAAAGCGGACAGGCGCATCCGTGAGGAAACGGCCGTTCCGTTTGTGCTGGTACGCCCTTATGCCTTAACAGACAAGCCGGGCAACGGCCGTTACCGCGCTACCCAAAAACAAAACGCCACTTTCATGCAGCCGATTCCCAGAGCCGATGTCGCCAGGTTCATGGTCGATGCAGTAGCGGATAGACAGTGGGATGGGAAATTGGGCGTTCAGCTTGGAGGCAAGAAATAACAGTCTCTCCATGATCTAAGATGCTTTATCTAACGCCTCTAAAAACTTTTCTTTTTCGTTCGGGTGCATCGAAATATTTGTTTGGGAGTAAGGGAAATTCTCAGCCCGAACCTCATCATGAAACGCCTTCATCGCTGTGACCCGCTCTTCGTACATTTGCTTATGTAATCGGGCGAGATTCCCAAACGCATGGGCGTGTTTAGGCGGTTTTTCTTCTTCACTCTCCTCACCACAAATGTCAGCCACAAACGACATGATCGCATCCCCCGCCTTGCCAGAGCCAAGCGAGAAGGTGACGATTGATGTTTTATCGTTGACCGCTTCTAGCACCTCTTCAGCGATGCATTCCGCTTCGACGGCGAATACCCCAACATCTTCCATCCGTTTAAGCGTCCGATAGATCTCCATCGCTTCATCGGCCGTGCGCCCATAGGCTCGCAATCCACCCGCCCAATGGGCAAAGGTTGGAATGAGGCCGATATGGCTCTGGACCGGAATCCCTTCGTTGGCGAGCTTTTCCATCACGTCAAACGAACGCAGGGTGTAGTACATGTCGCCACCTCGCCCCATCAGGTCAACCGCATGGCTCAGAATTTCATCAGCCGTCCCAAACTGGGTCCACGTGCTCCCGATCCCCATAAAATGATGCGGGGCGATTTGGCGACACTCGTCGAGCTGGCTGTCCCACACCACCAGCAGATCGATACCCGCATCGATACAGGCGCGCAGTTCGGTGGCGTTGGCCGGATTGCTCATGCTGAGCTTTTTGCCGGTCCCTTTCAATGCTTTTAGATCCGCAACGGTGTAGTTCCGCTTGGCCGGTTTCCGGCCGAAATCATAAATTCTTTTTGGTTTCATGTTTAATTGATTGGTTGATAGGATGATACGGTGAGAAGCAATCCACAACTCATTCCATCATCCTATCAATAATGTGGGGTGATTGTTTCTGTTCTATGTACAAAGATTGCATCCGGCTCGCCCAATAGCGGGCGGGAAACGCTCCATCTTTTTTGAAGCGAGCGACCCAATCTTCAGGGTCATCAGCCCATGCAACAATAATCTCATCATCTGATTCGATGAGGGTGAGCGAGTGGTCTTGAGCTGGTTTATGTGACATCTACAGTTCAATAAAGACAGCATCATCCTCCGCCCAAACTTTGTAGGTGCGGATGCTGATCTCTGGAAATGGCAAACAGCGGCCGGTCGGGATATGGTATTCGATCCCGTGCCACGGACAGGCGACAATCTCCCCCTCATTGACCCACTCCACCTTCCAGCCGGTTTCAGCCCGAGCATCGGTGGTGCCAGAGACATTTCCCTCGCACAGTGGGCCGATCTGATGGGGGCACAGGTTTGGCAAAGCATGATACGCGCCATTGACGTTAAACAGCCCAATCGAGCGTTTGCCGATGTTGATCACCATTTTGGCCCCAACAGGAAGTTCAGCCGTCGTGGCGACCTGATGAATTTTCCCCATCCTATTCTCCCCCCTTTGTCTTGAGGTTGAGCCGATATCCATTTCGATCAATTTTGAAAAACTCAAGCGCGTTTTCACCCATCACACCCCGCCGCACCTCTTCGCTGGGCCATGGGAGCTTGTAAACAGCACGCGGGTGATCAAAGTCGTGATGGGGCCAGTCAGAAGCAAACATTGTCGTTTTAAAGCCGTTGTATAGCCGAATCAAATCGACAATATCTTGCGGATTTTCCGGCTCTCCAATCGGCTGGGTGGCATAGTAATATTTTTCTAGGTGCTTTGACGGCCGTTGCTTAAACATCGGAATGTCCCGCCGGAGTTCAAGGTACTCTTTATCAAGTCGATGGAGCATGCCCGGCACCCACGAGATACCTGCTTCGGTAAAAGCGACCCGCAAATCAGGGTAGCGTACAGGGACACCGGTTTCGACCATGCGGACCATATTTGCCATCATGTTAAACAGATGAGAGACGGAGTGCTGCCCCAAGGCCGTTTCATACTCTTGGATCTGGCTAGGAAATACCGGATGAACTACAGTAACGCTATGGAGCAAAACCGGCAGATCCGCATCTTGGGCCGCTTGGAAAATCGGGTCGTATTTGCGATCTCCCCACAGCGGCTGCACCCCGGCCGTCGGCAGATAGACCCCGACAACGGTCGGCTCTTTGGCATACTTTTCGATTTCACGGGCTGCATCTTCAGGGTCTTGATTGGCGGCGATGATCAGCCCCAAAATCCCCTTTTCACGCGAACACCAGCGGTCCACCATCCAAGCGTTGTAGGCTCGGGCGATAGCAGCCGCATAATCTTTGACCGGATGCACGGCCAGTTTGAGCAGGTGGTCGGGGAATAAGATGCCGATGTCGATGGCGATTTTGTCGAGTTCATCCCGCATCTGCTGGATGCCCCAGACGGCCCGACCCGCTTCACCGCCGCCAGGATACATCGGGAAGTAGAAGGTATCGCCGGGGGCAAAACCGGGGAGGGCTAGATAACGATCATCTTGAAAGCTACCGGCGATTTCCATCGATTGCCGATAGGGTTTATCGATGTAGGCGGCCATTTCGGCCGGTTTTTCATGGAGATGGACATCAACATCAACGACGAGCATCTCTTCGAGGGATTGGCGTTTGGAAGACATGGGATATTTGATTTAGAATTTCAGATTGACGATTGGAGTGTGCGGTCAAATCGTCAATCGAAAATCTAAAATCGTCAATTCTTATAAGCCGGTTCTTCCTCATCGAGGATCGCTTTGAGTTCGTTGAAATGGTAGTTAGAGAAGCCTGGATATTCATGCCACTGCTCACACGCCATCTCGGCGATGTCGTCAGGGATGATGGCCGGTTCACGGCCGCTGGCAAGTACTTTGACCTGCGTGTCGGCCGCTTTTTCTAGGTAGTACATCTCATCAAACACATCAGCGATCGTCTCGCCGATAATCATCACCCCATGGTTGCCCATAAACAGGATGCTCTTGCCATCCCCCAGAAGCTGAGCGCAACGTTCCCCTTCTTGGTCATCGATAGCGAGGCCGTTGTAATCACGATCATAGGCGATCCGGCCGTAAAAACGGCAGGCGTTTTGATCGAGCATCATAAACTCAAAATCTTTGATACAGGCGAGTGCCAGCGTGTCTGGCATGTGGGTATGAAAGATCACCTTCGCACGTGGCAACTGTTTGTGCAGATGTGAGTGCAAATACCACGCTGAAATGTCGGGCGCATCCGGCCGACTCAGCACATCGGTCGCATCGAGATCAAATTTAACGATGTCGCTCGCTTTGACGCGTGAAAAATGTTTGAGTTTCGGGTTGAGTAAAATCTGTGGGTTTTCGTCACCAATCACCACGCTGTAGTGGTTGGCAACCGCTTCATGCAAATTAAGGCGGGCGGTCCAGCGAAGTGCGGCCGCTAGGTCGATTCGGGCTTGTTTTTCTTGATCGTTCATGGGATTCTCCTAATTGAGTGGGAAAGTTTGTTTGTTGGTTAGTGAATTAGTTGGTTGAGCGAGAATCACAAACTATCCAACTAACCAACCACCTACTTCAATCGACTCGTTATCTTTTCAACGGCCGATTTGATTAAATTTTCATACCGCTCACCGCTGTCTTTGAGGCGGAATTCAGGGCCACCGATGGCAAGCATGCCAATCAGTTCTTGGTCATTGGTGAAGATTGGAGCGGCGACGGCAAAGACAGACGCTTCAAATTCATTCCGATTCCAAGCCGATTTATTCCGGCGGATGGTGTCGAGTTCTGAGCGTATTTTTTCAGGATCGGTTTGAGTGAGCGGGGTAAATTGTGCAAGCGGTTGAGACAGATATGCCTCTTGCTTAACGGGTGGGCTAAAGGCGAGCTGAAGTTTGCCAACCGCCGTCCCGTAGAGTGGCACAGTCCGACCGGTCCAATCTTCCATCTGAATGGCGTGGCGGGCATTGATTTGGGAGACGTAGAGCACTTCATCACCAGAGGGGACGCAGTAATAAATCGTTTCACCGGTTTCGGCCGACAGCTGTTGCATCGCATTTTGGACCATCACTTCGAGCTGTTCTTCACCGGCCGCATGATTCAGCAAAGTGAGTATTTTCTCGCCAAGCTGATAGTGGTCCGATTGGCCGTTTTTGGCGATAACTCCGATTTCTTGCATCGTATTGAGCAAGCGAATCACCGTCGTGCGGGGCAGGTCGATGTCCCGCGCCAATTGAGCAACGCTGAGACTATCGCCGGATGAGGCGATGGCGAATAAAACTGAAAATGCCCTGTCAACTGATTGAATCATAATAAATATGTCCGCATTGTGAACATGTGTCCGAATTTCGTAATCTTAACGCACATTTTGTCAAATTGCAACCATTGTCAAACCGTTGCTACCGACTGTTACTCGCTTTGCTTTTCAATTGTCTGGAGTAGAATTCAGAAAGTTTTCCCGTTATCTCAACCACAAGGAGTTTTGAATGACCCCACAAAAACCGTTGGCACAGCTGCCCACCCACGATGTGATCAATATGCCCCCACACATGGGGGACCAAGATTTATGGCAAGATGATGTGGCTCTGCAAGAGTCTGTTCGTCGTGAGGGGGCTGGCTGGGCTGAAGCCGATATGGCGGCGCTGGGTAAAGCGGCCGGGTCGGCCGAAACGTTCGACAAGGCGGATCAGGCCAATCGGTTTCCCCCAGAGCTTAGAGCGTATGATCGGTATGGGATGCGGGTCAATCAGGCGATTTTTCACCCCACTTATCATGACCTCATGTCACTGGCGATCAAACATCAGGTCGGGAACTTCGCTTGGAATAACCTGGGCAAAGGGGGACATGTCGGGAACGCCGCTCTCATCTATCAATTTAATCAGGTCGAAGGGGGTGTTATGTGCCCGATGGCGATGCTCTACTCCTCGTTTCCTTCGTTGCAAACGACCCCGGCCGTTGCTGATGAGTGGATTCCCCGATTGCTTTCAACCACATACGACCAGCGAGATATTCCGGCCGCGGAGAAGCATGGCTCGACCATCGGCATGTTTATGACCGAAAAGCAGGGTGGCTCGGACGTGCGGGCCAATACGACCCAGGCAACCCCGGCCGGTGCGAGCAGGGGCATCGGCACCGAATATCTGCTGTCAGGCCATAAATATTTCTGTTCGGCACCCATGTGTGATGCGTTTTTGACGTTGGCCTACTCCGAAGGAGGCTTGTCCTGCTTTTTGGTCCCCCGTTGGCGGCCGGATGGCTTGCGGAACGGGATGTTTTTAGAAAAGATCAAAGACAAGCTGGGCAACCGCTCAAACGCATCAACCGAGATTGAGCTGCACGATGCATGGGGAATCATGGTGGGGGATGAAGGGCGCGGCATCCGGACGATTATCGACATGGTGGCGGGCAATCGACTGTATTGTGCTGTCAGTTCGGCCGGGATGATGCGCCAAGGATTGGTCCAAGCGTTGCACCACACCCAGCACCGCCATGCGTTTGGCAAAGCGTTGATTGAACAACCGCTGATGCAAAATGTGCTGGCTGATTTAGCGGTTGAAGTAGAAGCGGCATTGGCGCTTTCGATGCGGGTGGCTCGGGCGCTTGACGAGGCTGACACGAATGAAGATGCCGCCGCATTTGCCCGCATAGGCACCGCCGTTGCCAAATATTGGAACTGTAAACGGACCGCCGGACATGTGGCTGAATCGCTTGAATGTCACGGCGGCCCTGGCTATATCGAAGAGTCGATCATGCCTCGCCTTTATCGTGAAGCCCCGCTTAATAGCATTTGGGAAGGGTCTGGCAATGTGATGTGCTTAGATGTTTTACGCGCCATGCATCGGACGCCCAATGCGATCCCCGCCTTGATGGCTGAGCTTTCACTTGCGAAAGGTGCAAACGGGTTGCTCGATGGGGCGATCAACTATTTAGAAAGTGAACTTCACAATCGAGAAAACCTAGAGCTACGGGCCAGGGCGCTGACAGAGCAGATCGCCATCACGCTACAGGGTGCGTTGCTGGTACAACATGCACCGTCGGCCGTTTCAGACGCCTTTTGCGCCTCTCGTTTGGCCCCCCGTTGGTCCGGCGCATATGGGGGTTTGCCATCAACTGTTGATTTTGATGCGATTATTGAGCGGGCGAGGCGAAACTAAACTTTTGAGTAATAACGTGAACTCGAAGTTCTTTTCGATCCCTGTCAGAGGGCAGAAACAAGT
>JAHDEB010000187.1 GCA_020629055.1 Chloroflexota bacterium | reverse complement strand
CTTTTGATTGCGCAGTTTATTTACCTGAATTCAATCTAATTTTTCCCTGTAATTTCGGCCGATGCGGAGCCATCATGCATCTGTATTTCAACCGTGTCACCTTTTGCCAAATCAGCGACAGAAGAATGAAGTTTACCACCCTTATCTTTAATAATGGCATACCCGCGTTCTAAAGTTGCCGTGGGGCTCACCCCGTCTAATTTGGCCGACGCGAGTAAAACGCTTTGTTTAATCTCTGCCAAGGTCTGATCCATAGCAGATTTTAAGCGTTGATTATATAAATTTAACTGCTGGTAAGAGATATTGAGTGCATTGGATGGACCTAATAGCTCGATGGCACGGGTCAGTCCATCTAGTTTTTCCTGGCGGTCCATCACGATTTGTGTCATTCGACGGTCTAGAAATTGGCGCGCCCCCATGACGTAATTTGAAATATCTTCGAAATTTGGCGTGCTCTGCTCTGCGGCCGCCGACGGTGTTGGCGCACGCAGATCAGAAACAAAATCGACAATGGTAAAGTCGGTTTCATGCCCAACGCCTGAAACAATTGGGGTTTTCGCGTTTGCAACGCTGCGAGCAACCGCTTCATCGTTGAATGCCCACAAATCCTCAATCGAGCCACCACCACGCGCAACGATAATTAAATCGATATCGTCTCGGCCGTCTAGCCACTGCAGTGAACGAACGATTCCGGCGGGGGCACCATTCCCTTGCACCAATGTGGGTGCGATCAAGACTTCAGCAATCGGGTAACGGCGCGAGAGAACATTAATCATGTCCCGCAGTGCGGCCGCATCTAAAGAAGTGACGATGCCGATCTTTTTCGGAAACGGCGGCAGTGGCTTCTTACGCTCAGCATCAAAGAGACCTTCTTGCGCCAATCGCTGCTTGAGCTGCTCGAATGCAAGGGCCAAATCGCCACGGCCGGCCGGATGCAGACGGCTTGCATACATTTGATACTGACCGCCGGCCTCATAGACAGACACATTTCCACGGGCGACCACCTGATCCCCTTCTTGAGGGTCAAACAAGAGTCGCTCAGCATTGCTGCGCCACATCACGCATTTTAATTGTGACGATCCATCTTTTAGCGTGAAATACAAATGACCCGAGCGTGCCTGCGTAAAGTTTGAAACCTCACCCTCAATTTCAATATCTGATAAGGTCACGTCCGTTTCAAACAGATCGCGAATATAACGGTTCGCATCTGAAACGGTCCATACAGACGATAGATTTTCGGGGTCTAGATTGGCAAACAAATCCATAATTGAATTGTAGATTTCTACTGCGCTCACCGCAAAAACGTTTACTTTGCAAAGAGGGTCGCATTCATCTTCAAAGAATCACCTTTTGAAGGGCTTGGGCGGTCGTTAAACAAACTATATGATGCATGACGACCAAGATATTGATCCAACCATCTGCCTAAAAAACAGCCAGATCTGGGGAAAATAGTAGCAATGCTGAATTTTTATTTTGGCAGAAGGTATTGAAAAAAAGATGAATAATAAACTCTTGGCTCAAAATAACGTATAATCCCTGCCACTAACTTTATCGGAATCAGTATTTTGGAGGTTCTATTCTGGACGGATTAGAATTAGCGAACGTATTAATTGAGTCAATAGAAGATAAAAAAGGTGTCGATGTTCTGCTTTTAGATATGCGGGAACAGACGGTTATCGCAGATTATTTTTTACTATGTAACTCAACCAACCAACGGCAATTGCGCGCCATTGCAGAGTCGGTGCGCGAAGATGCAAAACAGAAAGCTGGCGTCGGCGGATCGAAAATCGAAGGGGACCATCGCTCAGGATGGGTTCTTGTCGACTTTGGCGACATTATGGTACATATTTTTTCAGAGGAAAAGCGAGGTTACTATAATCTCGAAGAACTTTGGGAAGATGGAAAAGTCGTCATGCGTATGCCTTAATTTATTGTTGCAGGGAGTCTAAAAGATAGCATCTGTATGATGAAAGGCCTTAGTATAAATAACCCTCGTCTTCGACTTGGATTGTTACACTTTGGCCCCCAAAATTAAGCCTAACCCTCTTATATCGAGCCCGAACCCCATCGGAAAACAATTGAATCCTAACCTGCAGAGATTGTGTGCCAGCGACATGGAGCTGAAAGGTGCCGAAATATTTGTCTAGCCCTCGATGAATCGACTCTGAAAACGAAGCGATATACATATCGTGGTTTTGAGGAATGAGGCGAGTCTTGACGACGAATTTCTCGGCCGTCAATCGATTGTGTGGTTTGATGTCTAAGAACTCAACTGTCATTGATGTGTCCCTAGCAACCGCCATCGATCGATTTTGAGCGAAAAATGGGACCGACCAGATCAGCCCATTCTCAATCGGCCGTGAGGTAAGCTGACCCACGCGAGAATCAACATCAGCTTTTGAAAGTCGATTTAACACATCACGAATTTCAAAATCTTCCATCGGCACCGATTCGAAGTTAAACCGTTTGTAATAACGCTTATTGCGTGAAACTTGGTGTACCGTGTCACTTTGGGGTACCTGCACCACATAAGCAACGTCATTCGGGCCGGTTGACAATGGGACAGGGTAGATTTTTATTCCACTTATGCGGGGTTGAATGTTACTGCTAATGATTTGTTCCAGGGTCTCTCTCGAACATTCTAAGCGATTAACCGGCACGAGCTTGGCTGGGCGAAAGCGTCCCTCGAGATTCTCTTCCCCGATCCCATAAATAATTACCCCACCGGCCGAATTGGCCATCGCTGAAATATCCTTAGCAATTTCAGCATGTCGATTAGAGTCCCGAGCGAGTGCAGGCCCCGCCTTATAATCAAGTGTTAAGTTTTCTTCGATTCCCTCTGAAATATAGCGTTCTAGTTCAGCTTGGTCCCAATATCGGGGCATAAATACCTCTTCTTCATCTCGCAACCAAGTCTGCATAATAACGAATCTGATTAAATTCGCAACCGGCTAGCGTAAAGGTCGGCCGTAGATATCGTGATTATTGTCAAGTCGTAGTAAAATTCTTGTTCGTTTTAAACGATTAATAACAATCGCATGATTTGACTTATTCCCGGAGCCAAATCATCCAATGACTTATGAACTCAGAACAATCTTCACCTTTGTGGTCCAGACAGGTCAAACTATCCGTCGCAATCACCATTCTTGCGCTCTTCGGGTTGGCGGTTTGGCAGCTCCAATCGCTGCTAAGCTCCTTAATCATTGCTGCAATCGTTTCCTACCTCCTCTTCCCAATTATCGAGTTTTTGCAACGGGTAACCCGCTTTAGTCGGGGGGCTGTCATCGGCATCGTCTATTTACTTTTAGTGATCTCTTTCTTGGGTGGTTTTACCTATGCAGGCATCTCGGCTTACAGACAGATCGCCAATCTATTTGCCCTTGCACCTGAAGCTGTAGAGAACATCCCTGTTTATATTGAGCAGATCAATACTTTCTTGACGACGACTCGCACAATCGGTGGGTTTGAATTTTCGCTCCCCGCCCTTAATTTCGATCAAAATAACGTTCAAGAAATCACCAGTTTATTGTCAGAATACTTCCAACCACTTGCCGGAGCCCTCGGAAGTTCGTTAGGCAGTGTCGCATTGGGCACAGCAAACACAATCGCGTCACTTGTCATTATCCTATTTGTTTCAATCTATATTTCGAACGATGCACCTAAATTAAGTACGTGGGTGGGTGAAATGGCAGAGATTCCCGGTTATCGATATGACGCAGAACGGCTGTGGCGCAGCTTCGGCCGCATTTGGCAATCATATTTGCGCGGGCAAGCGATTTTAGCGATCGTAATCGGCGTCGTTGTCTACCTGTTTATGCTCGCTTTGGGTGTAGACAATCCGCTGGCTTTGGGGCTTATTTCGGGACTAATGGAATTTATCCCATACGTCGGCCCGATTATCGGGGCAGGCGCCGCCATTCTCGTGGCTATTTTTCAGGACACCAATTATTTAGGCCTTACCCCAACCCAATTTGTTATCGCCGTAACTCTAGTTATGGTTGTGGTACAGCAAATCGAAAACAACTTTTTGGTCCCTCGCATTGTGGGGGACGCACTGGACTTAAACCCGCTGATGGTCTTTGTTGGGGCTCTGGCCGGGGCATCGATTGCAGGGGTGCTAGGGACCGTTTTGGCGGCCCCTGTATTGGCCACAATCAAGCTTTTGGGCCGGTACGCATGGCGCAAAATGTTTGATTTAGACCCGTTCCCCAATCCAGAAGATACACCTGAGGATGACCCTTCGTGGGCCGAAACAGCATGGGAAAGTTGGCAATTACGCCGAGCCGGGGTTGTGGCTAAAAGCGATGAAGGCGAAACAGAAGAATCAGGAAAAAGCAATGATGGGGAAACAGGGATCAATGTCTGAAGGGATTAGAATATTTATCGGATTAGATGTTCCGGTTATCGCAAAAGAAGCTTTAGAGAACGTTCAGTTTGATTTGATGGATATGTTGCCGGAAAACGCGGTGACGTGGAGTCGGCCGGAAAACATGCATGTTACCCTTGCGTTTTTAGGGGATGGGAACCAGCCGGAGCGAGTAGGAGCGGTTTGTGAGCTGCTTGATACGATCATAGAAGGCAAAAAACAGTTTCACCTACGTTTAGGCCCATTGGGTTGTTTTCCTCGACGAAGAAATCCCACGGTCATTCACACCGGGCTACAAGGTGGCGTAAAACAGCTTGGTGATATGAAGGTAGAGCTAGATGCTGCATTAAGCAAAATCGGCTTCGAGCTAGACAAAAGAAAATACACACCCCATCTAACTTTGGGGAGAGTCCGGAAGCCTGACCAAGTAGAAAAGGCTCAATTACCCTTTGGAAGTGAAACACCACCTACTCAATGGGATGTCTCGGCCGTTCATCTCTACCATTCGTATAAAAACAGGCAGGGGCAAAAATACAAGAAGATCCACTCAGTTGATTTAAAGCCTGCATAAGCTTGCCTAGGGACAATCGTTGGGCCATACTCTCAGCCTGAATCAACAAAATTAAACCCTACAATCAATCAAATGAATATTGGAATCTTAAACCCAGGAAACATGGGGGTTGCCGTTGCCCAAAGTATGGTCGATAGTGGCCAAACGGTTTATTGGATATCGGCCGGCCGCAGCGACGCCACGCGACAGCGAGCTGAATCCGCCGGGTTAATTGAGTTAACCAGCGGCCCCGACATGGTAAAAAAATGCGAGGCAATCGTCTCTGTATGCCCACCCCACGCAGCGGTCGATGTCGCCGAAATGGTTATCAGTGCCGGTTTTAAAGGGATCTATTTGGATGCCAATGCGATCGCCCCTAGAACAACGCAACACATTGGCGGATTAATGGCTAAAAATGGGATTGAATTTGTTGACGGCGGCATTGTAGGCGGGCCACCAACCAAAGCTGGAACCACATGGCTCTATTTATCTGGCCCTCAAGCTGCACAAGCCGCAACTTGGTTTAGCGGCGGCCTTCTGGCACCAGAGATTTTGAACGATCAAATCGGTGCGGCATCTGGGCTTAAAATGTGCTTTGCAGCGAGCACAAAAGGGTACAACGCTTTGTTAACCGCGATTATGGGGGCGGCCGAAGAATTGGGCGTGCGCCATGCACTTGAAAATCAGTGGGACCGATATTGGCCGGAGTTTTCTGAACAGAAAAAATCTTCAGCCGTTAGCGTCGCATACAACAAAGCCTGGCGTTTTGCGGGTGAAATGGACGAGATGGCCAAAACTTGGGAGGATGTTGGCGTCCCAAATGACTTTTTTGTCGGGGCGGCCGAAGTTTATCGACGCATTGGTCACCTGCGAGAATCGGCCGATGAGCAATCGATTGAAGAGGTATTAAAAGAGGTAAAAAAATAATTATGTCGACACATACATTCCAAATTGGCGATTACACATGCCACTCGCTGGTTGATTTCACACGGGTCCGCTCTCTTAGACACAACTTCCCCAAAATCAACCCCGCTGAACTTACAAATGAGATAGAAGCTCTAGCGTTGGACTTAACCGTTGATACCGAAATTCCGCTACACGGGTCTGTGCTTTTGGTTGATACCGGTGAAAAAAAGATTTTAATCGACGCAGGTCTATCTACGGCCGCAGGTGGCCATTTAGTGCAGAGCTTAGCCAATCTTGATTTAACACCCGAGGACATCGATTTGGTTGTGGTAACACATGGGGATGGAGATCATATCGGCGGCTTAGGCAATTACGCCAAGGCTAAAATCGTCATGCCGACCAATTCATACACGCTATGGACCCAAGATACTGACGCAATGGTGGAAGATTTCATCAAGTTATTTAGAGAAGTTCAGCCGGAAGAAGAGTTAGCGGCGACCGCCATCGGCCGGGCCAAATACGCCGATGTGTTAAAACAGTTGGGGGACCGAGTCGTTTTAGTCGAATTTGGGGAAGAGATCGCACCGGGCATCTCCATGTTTGAAGCGTCCGGCCATCGCCGAGACCATGCGGGCGTGCAAATAATCAGCCAAGGTGAAAGCTTAATGCACATCGCCGATGCTTGGCGTCACCCGATCCAACTAAAACGCCCTGATTTCTACTGCCTGTTTGACTCCGACCCAGAAACGCTTGCGACCACGATGAATTCGTTGTTAGAAAAAGCGGCCCAAAGCGATGCGGTCGTATTTGGAGCACACTTCCCATTCCCAGCCATTATCAAAATCGCAGCTGAAAATGGGAGCTATCAGTGGATTGACTTGTAACAAAAAAGGGTGTGGCGATTTTCTCACCACACCCTTTGAGTGTTCATTTAGCTATGCCAACTTTAACCTTTTTGCAAAGGAATCGGCTGCATTTCAGCTTTTTCAGGAATATTGCTTGCTAAGCGTAATCCACCCTCAATCGCCATATCCTGATAACCACGGGCGACGACGACTAATCCGTACGCTTGTCCGCGAGGAAGTTGCTTCTTGAAAGTAAACTTACCACTTCGGTTGGTTTTGGCGGAGGTGTAAGCCATGTCTGGGCTTTGGGTACGCACAAAGTCATTGACCCGAATCCCAGGTTTTAAAGCGATCACAAGCGCGCTAGAAATCCCTCGGCCGGTGCGTGCGTCGACGACGCCACCAGACAACTCGGTATCATTGTCGTTTTGACGACGGCCGATCGCAAAATCACCTTCTGCGAGAACAGCCCCTTTGCTGCTGACAGCCAAGTGATAAGTCCCATCTGGTAAACCTTGCTTGCTCGCAAAGGCGAGGCTTAAACGGCCGCGAGGACCATTTTTCCACTTGTCAGCTTGCTGGCTTACAATATTTCCGTTATGGGTCCAAGTTTGTTCCCATTTGGTGCCATTGCGCATGTCATTAAAATCAAATGTAGCAAACAGCTGTTTTGTACGGCTGGGGAAAACCTCGTTTGGCCCAATGGGTAATCCTTGACGATTCACCCGCTGGCTAAAGACCATGTCTCCCATCGTGGAGGTAGCCCCACGGCCGGCCGATTTACGCAATCCGCTGCCCCGTTTGGTCGTGTTTCCGGCCGCTTTCGCTGCTTGGCGAGTTTTTACTGCGCTAACACCTTTCAACTTAACACCAGCTTCCATCATCAGAGGTTTGGCTAAGTTGATCGGACGCAAGCCATTAATAAAGCCGCCGATCGCCATGGGCGTATCACGCGTATCCACACGGCCGTCTCGGTTGGTGTCAACCACAGGGCGCGCATCAACCGGATTAATCCCTTCACCAGCAGCCGCTTGAGTTGGCACCCCGACAAGGTAGCCTTCATGGTCCACCGCTGTGCCACCACTATTGCCACCAGCAATCGTTGCATCTGTCTTAATAAAAGCCCGGCGAGCCCGAACGGCCCGTTGCTTGGTAAAACCAGATACATTTCCACTGGTAAATGTGACGGTGTCCCCACCGATTCCAGGGAAACCGAAAATTGATAGGTCATCGCCTAATTCAATATCGTCTGAATCGCCACAAGGAACAAATGGTAGTTTTAGACCTCGAATCGACTTCCCATCAATTCGTTCAGAAATTTTGAGTACGGCTAAATCCAGTTCAGGCGACTGAGCCACAATATCTGCATAATATGTCAAGGCTGGTGGCTCGTCCGAACGTTCACAAACTGCGATACCCAACCGGTTTGCAGCCGGAGATCGCATCCCCATCGCCCGTGGATTAGCAACGTGGCAATTGGTTAAAATATAGCCACGCGAATCTACAATCGTACCGGATCCGGTCCAGGCAGAAGATAAGTTGCCGAACATTTTCTTTTGCAATGCGATAATTTGAACGACCGCAGGCAATGTTTCACGAATCTCATGGCGATCTATTTCCCCATGGACGTGGTCATGGTCATGTTTTGCCATAATTAATTTACCTCCCAACTGTCAAGCAAACTGTCTAATCCGCCTGATTTCGGCCGGTTAACCGGTCTAGGCTGGCGAGCGGGTGCAGATTTCTTTTTCTTCTTTTGTCCGACACCGGTTAACATGCTTACCGCTTCTTGTAATTGATAGGCAGATTCGTCTTCAGATTGCCCCGTTTTGGCAGCTAATTGTGCCGCTAAACCACTGTCAAAAGCGAAATCCCCATCCAGTAGATCGTCTAAATCTAAACCATCAAAGGTCCCACCTCGGGCCTGATTTCGCGGCCGTCCGGCCGAACGTCCAGATGGAGCCGTTTGAGCCTGTTGCTTTTTACCCATTAAGGCCGCCATGGCAAAACTCACAACCATTGCGGCAATTTGAGGGGAAATGCCCAATCTTTTTGCCAAAGCATTCGCAGCCATATCTGCGATGGGATTTCCGGTCGAGGCACCGCGACTGCCGCCACCCAAAACACCACCTAAAATATCGGCGATGCCACCTAAATCGGTTTGAGCCGGTGCCCGTTGAGCCTGTTGTTGGCCGCCCAAAACACCTTTCATAATCTCGCCTAAAATATCGCCGCCAGGGGCTGGCTGCTGTCTTCTGGCTCCACTTTGTTGCTGAGCCCCTTCCAGAACCGCTTTCATCAGTTCTTCTATCATTTCTTGTCTCCTGTGACTGATCGGTAACACATGTAGGTAGTCACCTAACAAAAACACAGTAAGTTTTCGTTAGATAAACCCTTCCGGCCTCGCTATTTGCCAACTACAAATTGTGGCTGGCAAATACAAAACGCGTTTCTTCCCGGAGTCTATTACGAGTTTACAGCAATTCTGGCGCAAGAAAAGCCAGATCCCTTAAAAATCTGGCTATTTGATCAAGAAAACAAAGAGATAATTTATGCATTCACAGTCAAATCTAGCTCCTCATCTAGCGCACCGTCCCCCTGACGTCGCGACCAAAAGAAATACCCGGCCGCGCCAACCAGAAGAAGTACAACGATTAAAGCGATCAAATTATGCAAAATAATGGCGATCGTCAGCGTAACAATCCACACGATCAACGAGACAACAAATGCGATACCGGCAATCGCCATATTGCCAACATTGCCTAAGATCGGTACATATCCCAAAATTCTGCGCAAGGGGCTCAAGGACATCATAAGACCGGCAAAAAACATCGCCAAAGCACCCATTCTTACACCCCAAAGTGCGGTCAAATATTCCGTCTTTAATGCCGCAATGCCACCCTCGCGATCTAATGCGTATCCCCGATAGATCAAAGTATCATCTTCCCCTCGCCACGTCACAATCTGCCCATTCTCTTGTTTGCCAAAGACGGTCGTGAATTGATTCGCCTGATAAGCGGCATATTGAATACGCACATCACCGATTTGGGGAGATTCTGGTGAGGCAGAACCGATATAAAGCTGATTATCAGATAAACGGCCGCCGGTTACATCCCCTTCCGCAAGAGCAACTTCTTCAACTTGTCCAAATATAATTTGGCTCGGGATTACTTCGTACCGGCCGATATTGGCAGAACTTGCAGAAAACGAGTCCGCTTGCAACGCCATTGGGGGATTTTGATGACCTGATGGCTGATCAAATTGGTCACTGTTTTCAGGGGAAGAAGTCCAAACTTTTTTATAGGAATAACCATCCTCTTCGCTTCCAGTTTGATCCCACGCATACATCTCTACCGACCGTTTTAAGTGGATAAAGGGCTGAGGGTTAAGATATGGCGCGTCTCCCAAAAGCTCATCAGATTGAATTTCACCAGAAACAGCAACCAGTTTCCCCTCATTTTCAGCACTAAATGCATCGCCAGAAAGAGGGATACTATCCTCTGCAAGAACTGATAGGTCCACTCGCCCCTCGTTAAACCAAATCACAGGGAATGCAGCAAAAAATAAAATAATCCCAAGCGGGATCGCTATTAAACCTAGCCCTCGTCGTCTACCATTCATCATGACCTCCAATCAACATTAATTTTTAGGGCACGAAACCGTGCCACACAAAAAAAGTGTAGTTGAAATCAGAGGCTCTCATGTCTCACAAAGAGTCAGAATGTATCAAATGGGATGTAAGCTGTAGTTATCTAGATCTAGAGTCAATGCCGGATTCGCTAAAACCAAAAGTTCGCAAATAAAAATTATCAGCCTGTTTCGCGTTTTTAAACAAACCAGACCCATTTTTCGTCATCTTGGCTTTATCTCGTGATACCCGGGCTTTGGCTTGGCGATAAGCGGGAACGTACCGCAAAGCTTTAGGGAAGTTTTTATTTAAAAAGGAGACTTTTCCCATTAAGCGATCAAAATCAGCTTGCCGAGCGTCTGACCATTCAATCCCATAAAGTTCTCTTGCGGCCGGTGGCAGCAGGCCCAATGTTAAGCGTTCGTCTAAACTACCCGGCACAAAATCGAACAGGTCACTCACGATTCCTTGCGCCACTTCATGCACCGATAGTTGATTGCCCCGCAACATCTGATCACGATCAGCGCGAAATGAATCAACGGAATTACGATGATGGGACGTGGGCAACCCACAAAGCAGGGCAACAGTTTGGGCCTCGTAGGCAAACTGCTCTTTCTCGGCAGCAGTTAACGGCCGAACCAAAATTTCGAACAAAGTCAGAACAGAATCAAGTGTTGTAAGCCCGACCCAATCTAATAAGTTAGGATCATTTGCTCTGAACCGTTTTCCGGCCCAAGTAGACTCGACATGTTCAGGTACAACCCCATTCACCCGATGATGGATTTTGTGCATCATCTTCGCCGTTTTCAACGCCATTTCTTGTGAACCAAAAACCAGCCCATTCATCGCCTGAATCGTCCGCTTTGCACGGCCGATCAGATCATGACGAAAGGAACTGCTTTGTTCTACACCCTGAGCCACAGCCGGGTGGGCCATCTGCAACATAACAGCACGATACCCGCCTAATAAGACACAAGGTTCTCTAAAAATTTTCCAGGAAATACTGTCGGGTCCCAAATAGCCTTCGCTCTCACTGACTAAACGCGGTGCCACATCATGAAGACATTCTTGGAATGTTAAATCGTCGATGGCGACAAACGGATTGTCTTGCATTGTTGTATTTTCAAGAGTTGTTAAATTCATTACCGTATGTTCGTCACTAAGCGTGACTTCCAGACTGCACGGGTCATTCATTACTAAGACACTCCCCCCGAAACTGTATAGTCAAAAATTATGCGTTTGTTTAAATCAAGTAGCTAGTAAGCAAAATACAATTTTAAGTAACCTTAAATAAATACTCATGTTGACTAAAATTGCTTCGGAACGATGATCCAATCACCCCACAGGGTAATTCCTAAATCAACAAGGCGGTCTCTCTATTCCTCTTAGGTAAACAATCACAAACAATTAATTTGATTCCATCGTTCGCCCTTCACTAGCTTTTTCCTCATAAGACTCGTATCCCTTTGTTGACATATTGTGAAGTCAAAATAACATTGTGGCAAGATCCAACCGTAACTTTAAAGGTGCAAAAATGAGCAATATCATCATATTTGGTGCAAGCAGGGGTTTGGGTGCAGCATTTGCAACCGGATTACCTAAAAAAGGGGATAATGTTTGGCTTGTAAGCCGAAAAAAGCCGCTTTTCCTCGAGGAAACATTAGAATTCGTTAATTTTAACTGGATACAGGCAGATCTCACCGAAGCTTCTGCAGCGTCTACGATTTCAAAGGCGGTAGGTGCTCAACCAATTCATCTACTGCTTTACAATGCAGGGATATGGGAATCAAAGGCTTTTACCAAAGAGTATGATTTTGAGTCGGTAGATCCGCTCGAAAATCATCGTGTACTCACAGTTAACCTATCGGCCGCCATTGACTGTATTCAAATGCTGTTACCCAACGTTCGCAAAGCTGAACATGGGAAAATCGTTGTCATCGGATCAACCTCGGGCGTAGAGAACGTAGGCGGTCACGAAGTAGCGTACAGTGCATCGAAATTTGGGGTTAGAGGTCTGGTGCATGCTTTACGCGAAATCACCCGGCCGGACGGAATACCGGTGACCTGTATCAATCCAGGTACAATCGCCACCGAAATTAAACTTGAAGATGAAAGCGAACAATTAAAAGATTATGACGGCCGTTGGGGACTTCCAGTTGGAGATTTGGTAAAACTAGTCGAAACGCTCATGGCACTCTCCCCATTCTCCTGCGTCAAAGAAATCACAATTCCAGCCATCAACGACACGCATGCTTAG
>JAHDEB010000186.1 GCA_020629055.1 Chloroflexota bacterium | reverse complement strand
GCCTCCGATGGGTCTTTATCTAGCCGCACAGAGAGATCCGCAACGGTGCGCTGTACCGCCCCCCACACTGTACTTAGTTTTGTCCCTTTAGACTCCCCATCCACAATAATCGCCAAGCAGTAATCTAGACGGCTTTTGATATGGGCCAATACAATTTCATTTGGGTCCCCGTCTAACACTGTGATCAAACGGGACGGGGTACTGCCGCTACGCACCATCAGCTCTAAACTGCCTGTAATCGATGAGATGGCCGGTTTCGCCAGCTTCTCAGCATTGCGTCGGCCGCTTTCTTCAAACACATACAGCAGCGTGCCGTCTAGACCCCATAAAATGACCTGATGGGCTTTGGTAAGCCCTTGCAATCGCTCTAAACGTAAAATCGAATCTTGGCTTAACTGAGGATGATGAATATCAGATCGCGCCGTGTCGGCCGCCTTTGCGGCCGGTGGCTGTGGCATCGGTGTAACACTGCCCCAAACCGCTTTTAAAATCTCATCTGTTACTTGGTCTGGCCGATACGGCTTTGTCACCCAAGCCTCGATTTTGACACCCTCTAGATCATCACGCGCAAAATCACGTTCCATGCCAGACATAATGATTGCGGGCAGATCGGGAGCTTTTTTGCGGGCATGCTTAATAAGATCGATACCGGACATGCCAGGCAACCTTAAGTCAACCACCAACAGATCTACATTGCGCAGCTCAAGCATCCCTTCTTCGGCCGACATTAGACCAATAACGTCTAATCGATCATCACGCAGCTTTAAGAAATGGGTGATTAAATCCAACATTTCTTTGTTGTCTTCTACAAGCAATATTTTTTTGCGCTTATTTTGATTAGATGCCATGGGTCACAAGATAATTAAAGAGTGCTCAGGTTATTGATTCAGTAGATACGAAATTTTGCATGAGCCCCCGTGTGGTGTGGAACGTAAAACTGACATTTGATCTATCTTACGTCTCATGCAACATGCCTTAAACAAATAATTTGCCGTACTGAGCAAGTACATTAGGTCAAGGACTAGATTATAAATTGAATATGCGCAGTTGCAATAGGAACCTGAAAATTAGGACTGTGTTATCTCACGATACTGCTCGATAATATCATTCACTGAAGTGGTCGAGCGGTCAACTTGGGCCGCAATTTTACCTTTATTCAAAATCGCAACCTGTTGGCACTGAGACAGCCCATGCACAAAATCATGGGTAATCATTAGAATCGTCCGGCCGGCCCCATGCTGTTGCGCCAAAAGTTCATCCAACAAACCGATCGCGGCCGCATCTAAACCGGTATACGGTTCATCTAGCAGCAAAACGTCTGGATCATGCAACGTGGCCCGTGCGATAGCCAAACGCTGCATCATGCCTCGTGAAAAAGTGCGCACCGGATCTGTCAGCCGCCGTTGCAGCCCCACTTCATCAAGCAAAGCCAATATGCGTTCCATTGGATTTTCAATCTGATAAAGCCCCGCATAGTAGGTCAAATTCTCGACCGCATCTAAATCTCCATACACCATCGCCTGATGGGAGATCATCCCGATGTGTCGCCGGACTTGGTCCGCATGGTCTGGCAATGGCCAGCCCCCGACAGTTACTTGGCCGCCACCCGGCCGTTGTAACGTCGCCACAATACGCAACAACGTTGTTTTACCCGCCCCATTTGGCCCCACCAGCGCCACAAACTGATTTTCTTTGACATGTAGATTCACCCCGTTGAGCACAGGGTTTAAGCCGTAGTTTTTAGTGACGTTTGTGAGTTCAATCATAGTCGCGCAACCCGATTACAGTATTAGAAACGATCTTACTCCGCTTCAGGGTCTGGTGTCGCCACAATCGTCCAATCGTTACCGATTCGCACCCCTAACACATCGGTGCTCGCCTCGATGCCAAAACGAACGGCCGGCGTTGCCGTGGGGACATAATTGGGTTTTAAGATTACCTCAAGCCCCTCTACCGTAACAACCACGGTAGGCATAGGAGTGGCGATCTCCGGCAAAAACATATCTTGTCGCGCTACGGTTTTACATGACAACTGGCCAGGATCGGTACATTCAACAAGCATCAGGCTTGTTTTACCCATACTCTCTTCCCTTAAAAGATTAAAGTTGCCGCTGTTATATGTTTCAGATTCGATATGGGAATGGGACACAAACCAAGATGGTAGCATCGCAATAACCGCCACAAGCAGCCCGACCTTAAGCAGGCCGAAAATATCGTTCATCGCCTTGCCCCCATCTTTGGCAAAAGACCGAGACAGCAGCCCCAAAAACCAAAAGACGATCAGAAGGGCTAAAACAACCGCGGCACCCAACGGGGTAATGTACGAATAGAGTCGTACCAGCCAATAGGGAGAGCTACGCTGCCCGGCCCGAAACAGAGGACGCCAAATAAACCCGTATAGGCCTAAAACGGTTAAGGCACCATTAATTACAAGAATGAGGGTTCTAAAAACTCTTAATATCGACATAGTTTTGGTGTCAGCTTAGGTCAATGCTAGCCGATCATATGGCTCTGTCCCTGTTTTTCTAGCTGGCTGGCCGATGGTTTGGGGAAGGCCAAGAAGAATGTCGTGCCTTCACCTTCGGCCGACTGGAACCAGATCCGGCCGTTATGCCGATCAGCAACCAATTCGACAAACGAAAGTCCAAGCCCATGGCTCTTCCCTTTTTTATGCAGACCCGGCCGTGAAAAGCGGTAGAACTTTTCAAACAATCGCGGCTGAACTTCCAATGGAATGCCAGCCCCTTTATCGGCCACACTAATCACAACCTCGGTTTCTTCTTCAACCGCATTGAGCACAATATCGCCACTATTGGGCGCATATTTAATCGCATTTGAAACCAGGTTAGATACCGCCTGCTGTGCAAAGGTGTGATTCAACAAAAGCGTTGGGACTTTATCGTTTTTAACAACCAACCGGTTGCCCGCCTGCTCTGCCAATGATTCTAGAGAGTAGGTGACGGTCCCGAAAATGTCTCTCACTTCAACCGGCATCGTTTCCAGCTCTAGCCCCGATTCTAAGCGGGTAATGTTCAGCAAGTCCTCGACCAACTTTTGCATTTGGTTCATAGCGGCCTGAATGCGGTCCACATGCTCTTGCTGTTTTTCGTTAAGCTCGCCAGAAAACGGCAGCATCTGAATAAATCCATTCACGATGGTAATCGGATCTTTTAGGTCGTGGGACGCGATGCGCACAAACTCAGATTTCAGCTCGTTGATCTCGGTCATTTTCGAGATGTCGCGCAAAACCGCAACACGGCCGACTTCAGTGCCACGCTGGCCACGAATGTCAGACACGTTGACATCAAACGTTTTGCCACTGTCGAGCGTCACCGGGTCCGCATCGGCTTGAGACTGACGGCCGACCAGCAAATCGATCAGCTCAGACTGGGCAACAACATCGGCGATCGGCCGATTACGGGCCGCTTTCCCATTTTCAAGCCCCAATTCCCGCTCACCGGCCGGGTTAACCATCGAAATCCGATTGGTCCCATCAATCACGATTACCGGATCATCGGTCGCATTTAAAACCGCTGACAATTCGCGCCAGCGCTTGTCTAAGTTCAGCAGATAAAACCAATTGGCCGCCATCACAGAAGCTTGTTCTGATAATGATCGAATCAAACTACGTTCTGATTCTCGGAATGTACGGGGTTCGCTCCATGTCAGCCACATAAAGCCGTACGTATGTTTGTTCCCCTTTAACGGATAGGCCAAAGCGGACTGGAACGGCAACAGCTGGCCCGCCAGGCTAGGGTCTAAAAGGCGTACCGCATCGGGGCCGGATAAGATGACATCTTGATTATCAGCCAGCAATTCGCCGATTTGGCTATCAAATGGCTCCATCAGCTTGCTGGTCCCCCCTTCACCTACCACAATCGGATTGCTGCCCAAAACGGTGATGACCACGCGACCACCGGCCGCCTTGGTATCTTTCACCACTTGTTTCAACACCTTACGCATACCGGGCTGAATATTTTGTTGCGTTTCAGCCACCCATTTGCTCACCGTCAGCAATAAGTTTAGCTCGCCCATTTGGGCATCTAATTGACGCTGCATCCCCTCGAAGGCGATCCCCAACTGCCCGATCTCATCATCATCGCTCGTAATATTGGCCGGTATCATCACCTGCCCCTGCTCACGATGCGGAATCGCTTCAACCGCAGCCAGCAGGTTTTGCAAGCGTGCACCGGTCCGGTTTCCTTGGCGAGCCAACAGCCAGCCAAACACAATCGATGACAAAATCGTCACAAGCAGTACACCTGCGACCAGTCGATAGGCTTGCTGAAGCACAATGGCCATCGGCACTTCGGTCACCACAGACCAGGGATGGCCATCATCTGGCACTGTTCGATAGCGAATTTCGCGCTGCTTGGTTAGTGGGTCTGCTTCGATGTAAAAGGTGCCGTCTATACCGCTAGGGGCGTTTAGCAAAACGGCTCGATCGGTAGACTCTAAAAATACCGCTTCATCTACCCCGGCCGTGTCGGCCAGAATCAGGCGATTTTCATCAGCCAAATACCCACGACCGCCGTCGTAACCGGCCACGAGTCCATCCACTAATTCGTGCAAAACTTGGTCAGGGATACGGCCGATCAAAAATAGATCAGCATTCTCAGTATCAGTGGCGGCTGGGTTTGTCGCGGCAACCAAAGAAAGCACCACCGGATGACCGTCCAAATCGGTTGACAATGCTTGATCTGGCCCTTTTAGGCGATCAACATCTATTAAAGCGGCCAGTTCAGTTTTTGAGACGACCGGCTCACCGTCGGCCGGATAGCTGGCAAGCACCTGTCCAGCACGGTTAACCAAAACAACCCGCCGGAACAAAGTACCTGAGCGAAACAGGTCTTCAAGGCTTTCTTGCTGGCTTGCAAAATCACCAGAATGCAGCCGCTCATCGTCACCCCACTCTTGCAGCACACTTTGCCTGCGGCCGATAAAGTTTGGAATATTTTGACTGGCCTGGTTCGCTTCATGGGCCATTTGCGTCTGGATTAATGCCCGTGCCGAGCGATAGCCAACGGTTGAAACCATCGTTCCGAGCAAAATAAGCGAGATGATGGTGTAAAGCAAAAACTGAAGCGTTTGTCGATAACGAATATCCTGTTCAAACGGCGGCCGGGTCATGCCACGCACCGGCTGGTAGGCGGAAAACGTTTGAACCAACCAGACGATAAAGCCGCTGGCCAACCCCTCCAACAAGGCGATGATCCACTGCGGCCGTGCGGTCGATAAAGCCAGATCTAAGCCGGGCAAAAACGGCGTACCACGCGGCACCAAGAAAAAGGTGCCCAGAAATACCAACGGCCAAGCGATAATAAAACGGCCCAATGTGGTAGCAACCGGTGGCACGCGCCAAAAGTCCCAATCGATACGCTGTATTTTTTGTTGAATCAGCAGGCTCACACCCAATCCCACAAAGCCGTAGTGAAAAATTTCTGATAACTGATGAGAGCCGAAAAGGGCTCGACTTAACCCCTCGGCCATGCCGACGATTAGCACCAGCATCGGGTTTAAAAACCATGCGGCGAGCCCGACCCCCACAAAGCCCAACGGCCGATAGGCTATCGCCCCATCCAATTGCCCCACAACGGGCAACAGCGTGCCGCCCAATAGCTCGAAGCGTGGGATAGAAAAGACGAATGCAAGCAGGCTAAATAATAGGGTCAGTCCCCACTGGCGGGCGGTGGCTTTACCATATAGGTTGCCCCCTATGCGCAAGATCGCACCGAGCACAAACAACCATAGCAAAATATACAGCCAGCCCAACAGGGTCTGGGGTAAATTTAGAGCTATTTGAGTGATGGTCTGAAAATCGAATTCGCTCGGCATGATAATTTTTGGAGACCGTATGTAGACATAATATTAAGAATGGAATGATACAAGATGGGGGATAGGCGATGCAAGTACAGTTAAGCACATTTAGCCGTTAGCGATGGAGATGTGTTGGTGAAACAGACGGTTTTTGAGCTTAGTGATAGGCGCCCAGTGGGCAAACAAAGGTGAACTGAGTCGGGTCGGCCGCAAATTCGGCCGCGCTGGCCGCCTCGACCGTCAACCCCGCATATAAGTAAACGATCCCCACAACCATAATAATGGCGAGAATCCAGTAGAGCATAGCTGGGGAGACTTGTTCAATTTCTTGCGTTGCCGATGTCATGGGCAGAATTTTAGCACAAAACCGTTAATCGTTGTCAACCATTTCGAGCCAGATCACGCTTTCTTGGCCAATTTTTGCAACATGCAACCCGAATCTAACGCAAACGGCAAAGGCAGCTGCAACGTGTCATTCAACATGTAGTCCCGTAAAACGCCTTCCTGAATGCCAAAGGTTTGAAAAACCGTATGGCCGGCCGAAATCAACCGGTCTAAATACAGCGGAATATCAATCATCTCTTGCGCCACTTTGATGGGAGCATCCCAAGCCAACACGCCGATCTTGCCCCGTGCCAGCACATAGCGAATGCGCATCCCCTTGCTTAGCGCCTTGCCCGCCTCTTCTAGTTGTCTAGCCGCCCGTGCGACACGGGTATTCGCTTTATAATCCTTAACCTCTCGGGTCAACACCTGCTTAATCACCAGCAACTCCGGCTCAACCTGGCCCGAACGCAGCTGATCAACGTGTTGCCGAAAGACGGCCAATGCCTTCGGAATCACCCGGTCCAGTTTTTCACCAAGCGGGACATTGGCCAACGTTTTAATGACCGCCATCTGCGCCTCTTTGATAAACGGAGGTGTATCCCGCGTCCGGGCTTCAATACCCCGCACCTTAATTTCTCCGTTGGCAAACACACCGAAATATCGGTTCGGGACCGAAGCCAACGGATCTTGCCGCGAGGGCAAAAAGATAATCCACTTGTAGATCCCCTCGTTGCCGATGGGCAATCCGGTTGTCTGGGTAATCTTTTCCAGCATCTGTTCAAGCTCTTCTTTCTCAGGCACCTCATCTTTTTTAAAGTAGATGCCATCCACATACAGATGGATCACTTCAAAGCCCGCCTCTTCGATAATTTCTTTGGTTAAAAACATCGCCTCGCGGCTATAGGCGGTGATGCTTTCATGCACCTCGATCTGGGTATATTTAAAGTGCTTGTGCCCCATGTAACCAAAAGCGACCGTTTGCAAACTTTTCTGGGCATTGTTTTTTTGTTTTAACTCTTGGTATCTGCAATCGCGTGAATCGAGGGTCGTCAGCAGCGTTTTTAACCCGATCCGTTTTTTGACCAACGGCCGCAGCGTCTTAGGAATCAATCCTTCACGAGACATGTCGATCGAATAGCCCAACTGTGGCACATACGCGGTTTGTGATCCTGTTTTAAAGACGGTTTCAGGCGAAACGTTAAAGTTGGTGATAATGGCCGGGTACATAGAAGTGAAGTCAAATTCAACAGCGCCATAATGTATCCCCAGCCGAGGCTGCCCGATTAACCCACCCTGGTCAGCCCGCAGCAGTTGCAAGGCGGTTTTCGGCCGTTCAGATTGGGCTTTACGAAAAGGGACCAGTACACCTTCCCTCAGGGCGGTAACCACCTGCATCGCTGAAAAACCGGCACCGGGGGACTTTCTGGCCCCATCTTGCAAAGGCAAGCCGGTAATGCGAGATTGCTCAAATATGCCCACCAGCCCTGACTCGTAAATTTGGGTCAGATTCTTAGCATCGATGTGCAACCGGCCGAACAGATAAGTTTGGGACGCACGATACAAAATCTGGCCGTAGGTTTGATAGCTTAAGGGGTCTTTGACCAAAGGGGGCATGGCTTCATCCCGGCAGGGGTTAAAGTAGGAGACGTTGTTTTCTTGACAATGTGCCAGCAAATGAGGGAAAAGCCAGCTATCACCATGCGCCGTCACAATAATGTCGGGGTCAAAACGGTTGATGACGGCGTTAATACGATGTAACAGGGTCTGGGTGGGTGCTACGGCGATCCGATAGTTCTTGGCGGCCGTGACGTTAATATAGTCTGGGGTTTTATGAAATGGGTCACATTCAGGCTCTAGATACAGCAGACGGAGTGGCGGCAGCGGGTATTCGATATCCCACGGGGTATCACAGGCGGCAATGTCGATAATGCGCTGCTGCTCGGCCGACAATGTACACTTCGCCAAAGGGAATATGTTGTGTTGGGCGGTTAAGTGCAGGGACGGGAGAACATCTGCGTTATAAAAATCGAGGTCCGGGTAGTCGTGCAAAACACGATAGAACAGCTTCTTTTGCTGAGCGATATCAACAGTGACCGCCAATAGATCAATCGAACCGGCGAATATTTCTGTATGCTGCTGGCGGGCAAGCGATACAGGAATCGGCTGTGATTTTAGGAAGCGCCAAAGCTGCCGCAAACGGGGAAAAGGTCCGGCCGCATAGAACGTAACGTCGACATCAAGAGAGAACTTTTTTCTTTCGCCTAATTGATCAATCAACCAAACGGTCATCCCCCGCTCATCGTTTAAATAGCTTTGCAACCACCATCCTTCATGTTTGTTCATCAAGACGTTGTTGCAATAGATCGATCTGTTTTTGCAAATCGATGAGCATCGCCATTTGGGCCGCATCGATGGGCAATACATCGTTCGCTTGGCTTATCGCTAATCGATTGTTTTTTGCGACAGCGAACAGCTGGTCAAACGCCCGCCTCTCATTTAGGTTCATCAGCGATCGCCGAAAATTGCCAAAATGATTTGCCACCAATCGATTTATTTTGTCTGTGGTCGTTAATTGAGATCGTCCCATTGTTTTCCTAAACTTTGTGTCGTTGTTCAGACTCTCGCTGTCGGGGCGACTCATTCTCACCAACTATTCGCTATATGAGCAAAGATCTGTGTAAAAATGAGTCGCCCCTACGGTCTTAAATTAATAATCGTTGTTGAAACGGCGCCTGCTGCACAGACGTTTCCGGAGCGATCACCTGATCTGCCATTGTTGTCAATGCGTTGAGCAGACATAATTTTGCTTTCATATCGGCCGGGGGTAGCGCAACGGTCAGGATGAGAGGCGCACGCTGACACAACCGCTGAAAATCTGCCAAAAGACAGCGCAACAAACGCATTGATTCCCCCAGCTGAATATTGTCATCGTAAAGCAAATGAAGCGCAGACATGATGACAATGGGTGAATTGGGTGGCGGACGTTTTTGCAACAAGTTGTTTGTTGATGCTTGATATTGATACGCTGTAAACGGCCGGGAAACTTGAATGTTGTCCATCGCCTGCTTGAAATAAATGTGCTCTAAATGGATAAGTTCAAGAACACGCGTGGCATTAAACGAACAGCGACAGTCGATCACAGTGACAGTGCAATCGGCCGAATCGGTGTGACCGGCCGCCCATGCGATCAGTTGATGAACCACATCGGTATCGACGCTAACAAGCACCGTTATTTTGCCCCTTGTCAGTAAAGCGGGGTTGGAAAGAGAAATCAGATTTGACATGGGTGCAGCATAGAATTGATCCTCATATTTGACAATTAGCGGTCAGAATATTTTTTGGCATAGACCGATTACCGGTTGTTTTTCTATGCGTTAGGCATAGGCCATGCGCCACCTGCCGGGGGATGAATCCCAAGTGGGAATCAGGCGAGTACCGGCTTTAATAAGTTTTCTTTCACGCTTTGTTTACGACGCAGATTCTCTTTGTGACATAGAATTCATCCACCAAGAAAGAACATGCGTTCTTTTTGCAGACCGTCCACACACCAGCTATGTCACTCCTAATGCAACTGCTAGAAACATTACAGTCAAAGATACAAGAGGATGAACCTGAAAGGAGCATGCTGCAGGCGACCCATCCGCTTATTCAGCAAATTAGGCGTTTGGCAACGCAAGAAGGGCGAGATGAAGATGAGCTGACGCTCGAAATTTTACAGCGGGGCATCGCAGGCAAACGGGCTTACAACCGATCGGTGCGTTCTTTTCACAAGCTCACCGGCCGAGAAAAAGAAGTCGCCGCTTATATTTGTTGGGGGGCGTCTAACGAAGAAATTGCGGAGAAGTTGGTGATTTCAAAAGGGACAGTGCGGGCGCATGTAGGGCGAATTTTAATTAAGTTCGAAGTTGAACATCGATCCCAGGTTAGGGACATGCTCAACTGGTGGGATGTAACAGAATGGGTTAGCTAAAAGCTGGTAAACATGATGCGTGATGCGTAAAGTGCCATCTGCTGCAGCTCTTTACGCACCACGTCATACAGACTAACTTAACCGGCAGCCCCTAAAATCTCCGCATCCTTCTCTTTCGCCAGTTTAATACCAGCTTCAACATCGACCTTGGTCAACAAATACATGCCGATACCGAAGAAGAAGATGAGCGATAAGACGCCCGGCCGACTGCTGTCAAACAACGCGACCGAAACGACAAATACGAGCGGAGCCAAGAATGACGCGAATTTCGACATAATGCTGAAAAAGCCAAAGAACTCGCCCGACCGTGACGTGGGGGAAAGGGAGGCGTACATACTGCGGCTGAGCGCCTGACTGCCACCTTGCACCACAGAAACCATCCACGCCAAGAACCAGAATTCGATAACAGCGTTCAAGAAGTAACCCCAAACCGAAATCACCGCATATGCCACAAGTGCCAAGAAAATCGCCTCTTTGGTGTTGATGCGGCTGGCTAACCCTTCAAACATCGAATAGGTCGCAAATGCGAACAGAGCCGCAACCGCTTGCGTGGCTACCAAAATGCCCAAAATTATGGGCAAACTACTTGCGCGCAACGGAGCCAATACTTCGACACTCGCGACAGACATCATGCCGCCGCTGCTATCCGGGTTGCTTTCACCGGTATTAATAATCGATAGCGTGTGTTCACCAGGGCCATCTGCTTGATACGACTTACGCACGTCATAACGGACCGTTTCGCTATAAGCGTCGATCATCACCGGCTGTCCATCATCGTCTAACAATGGAGCGCCATCAATTTCAACCGCCCAAATACCATGGTCTGGGCCGATGCTGTGGGTCAAAACGATCGGTTGTCCGTTAAATGGAATATCCACTTGGCCACCGTATTCACCGGTAACCGCATAATCTACATCAAATTGAGACGGATCACAGGAGAACTGGTACCAACCACAGCTTTCACCACGTAAATCCCCGCTAATTGTTTCATTAGACCATGCACCGATCTGTGTCCCTTCGGCCGCAACTGAATGCACCCCCTGCCCCAGATGGGTAGCGGTCGCTTCGAAGTCGGCCGGTGGACGGCCGCTAATGCTATTGTCTAAGAACAGCTTGCCCCCCACACCGACCAACGGCAGCGCGATAATATTAAAAATCACAAAGGCTAAGAACCAAGAGCGCCATTTGTGGCCGTCTGATGGCAGGTTACCGAAAATCATCGTGTACGGAATACCGGCAAATTGCACCAGCAAAATGGCTAAGATCAGCTGAGTCGATGGAAAGCCAAGCTCCCGGCCGTAAATGGCCGCCACACCGATGATAATGTTAATCCCGTCGTTGTAAATTAGGAACGCAACCAAGAACGTAAACAAATCTTTGAAACTGCGAATCTCCCGAATGGTGGCGAACATGCGGGTAAAGCCCACCTTCATCAAAGACTCCCCATCTTGCAACTCTTCTGAAGCAGATGGTGGTTCTGGCACATTGCGGAAAAGCGGAAAGGCGAAAATGAGCCACCAAAGCGCCACGCTTAAAAATGACAGGCGTACACCCAAAGTGCCTGGCAACAGCTGGATCATAGCGATGTTGGCGATCAGCAACAGGCCAGAGCCCAAATATCCAAACACATAACCGGTGGTTGAAACCTTGTCTTGGTCTTCTTCCCGAGCAACATGGGGGAGCAGGGCGTCATAAAATACATTAGCAGAGCCAAACCCTACCCGGCCGATGATGAAAAACAGGCTGGCCATCAACCAGTCGCCCGACTGTACAAAGTAGAGCAAAGCGGACCCGATCACCCCTAAACCTGTAAAGGCGGCTAAAAACTTTTTCTTCCCCCTTAAAATGTCAGAAACAGCTCCCAAAATCGGTGACAGCAGCGCCACGATTAAAACAGAGACACTCAGTGTTAGGCTCCAATATTGCGTCGCGGTCGCTTGGCTGGGTAAATTGGCCCCGGCCACATCGCTATAGTAAATCGGCAAAACGGCCGTCACAATGGTCAAAATAAAGGCGGAATTCGCCCAGTCATACATCGCCCAGCTGCGTTTGCGTCGGTTGTAATCTTTTTCGGACAGGTTTTCGAGTGCGGACATTTTCAACTCCGTTAGAGATAAGAGAATAGAGATGAGAGAACAGAGGAGGATCAAACACCAAACATCTCTGGTCTCTGCCTCTTTTCTCTACCTTCTCTTGATTATTTCATAATGCAGGCTTTAGGCCAACTCTGAAAAGCGATTGCGCAAAGTCATTGCCTACGGGTTGGCTGGGCAGCGATTTTAATTATCGCCATTAGGTAGCTCATTCGTGTAAATCGCCGTAGGCCAACTCTGAAAACAATTATGCAGAGTGATACCCTAATGGTTGGCTAGTAGGCGAATCTAAAACCACCTTAGGCAAAGTTTAACGGCCGATTTTATTTCGTGTGGGAGCAGTGGTCCGAAAAATCGTAG
>JAHDEB010000185.1 GCA_020629055.1 Chloroflexota bacterium | reverse complement strand
CGATTATGCAGCCCTCCGGCCGTGGTGGGGCAACTTCATGGCCGGAATACGGGTTGCCAACCGACAGGAAAATTGGCCGTTGCTGTTGGCGTATGTTAAATCGTTGGACGAGCCGTGGTTCCGCCAGGCCCGGTTTGACGAAATGCGAACGGCGCTGCAATTGGCGCAAGGTGCGGCCGAAAAGCTAGATGATCAGGAGACGTTGGCTTGGGTACTACTTCGAAGTGGGGCTGCCGCCTTTGAACAAGATGATTTTGATCAAGCAAAATTTTTGACTGAAGAAAGTTTAAGCGTCGCATTCAAACTTGAAGTTGGGGAAACAATCGCCAAGTCACAATGTCAATTGGGGCATATTTACAACGAGTTGGCAGAATATGAGAAGGCATTCGAGTTTTTTGAGCAAAGTGAAAAGTTAAGAGAAGAATTGAATGATCTCGCCAACTTGGCTGAATCATATTTGGGCAAGGCTTTTTTCTTTCGATCATTTGGTTTGAATCAAGATAAGGCATTGAGGTATGCGCTTGAAGCAAATAAAATACTTGAAAATTTTGATCTAGGTTTAAAGTATCTTGAAAATTTGCGGTTGCTCTCTAGCCTTTATTACGATGAGAGAGATTTTGATCTGGCCTCGACATTTAATTCAAAAGCTCATGAAGCAAGTGAACGGTTAGGAGTAACATCCGAGATTGCCGCAGTCGTATATTTTTCATCAGCGATTGACAGGCAATTGTCTAAATATGAGTCAGCGGCCAGTCATGCCAAGAGAGCCATAGATTTATTTAAAAGAGTAGGAAGCCTGAAGTGGCAGGCTTTGTCAGAGCTCGAATTAGGGCGAGTTCAATTTTCTCAGCGCAATTATTTGGAGGCAATTCAGTGGTTAGAATTGTCGTTGCAAAAATTCGAGCTCTTAGATTTCAAACAGGGGCAAGCTCAGTCATTTTTTGAGCTATTTCGAGTTAATAAGGCTCTAAACCGAACTGATAAGATGGAAAGGTCCTTCGATTTAGCTGTACAAATGGCCGAGGAACTTAATTATCAACAAATGTTGGATTGGCTACTCGAAGCTAAGCGTTAACAATCTAAAATCCTACACCACCACCTTTAGGTCCTTTATCTCCCCAATTATCCAAGTAAGTTTTCTCAAGGTGCTGGGCCAAAGCATCACCATTGATGGATGCTATCGATTGTTTCGCTTGAGCAAAGGTTTCCGCATTGTTTTGGGCGGGGAAAAATGGGGCGATTTCAGAGATTAATTTAGAGTCTAGCAAATCCCATAAATGGCCGATGAGATGATCAATCCCTTCACCCTGTGCCAAATCGGCATGCCATGGGAAAACCCCGCTAGCATCATCCTGCAATTTGGTTGTGGCTGGCTGTAAGGTGTCTAAAATCGCGTCGATGACAGGGATGAGCTGGATTTCCATTTGTGAGTAAGATAGGGTTTGCGCTTCTACCGGCTCTTCGTCGCCACCCACTTGATCACGGTGATTGTGCTGGCTCCACTGCCCTTTGGCATGGCTGGTTGACCCCCGGCCGACATGAATCGCATTGAGGTTGTCTGTAAACCCCCAGCTTTTTAGGATGCCGTCCCAATTGGTGTTGAGCTGTGCTATAGCGTTTGAAAAGTTGATACCAAACTTGTGCTGTAACCGTTGCAGAATCAAGCTGTTGATGTACGGCCGCACGGCCGGGATCGGGTGATGCCCATTGTCTAAAAACCAATCAGCTTCAGGGGCGTCTGATAAGATCACCTGTAAATGCAACCCGGCCATCGGCCCCATCAACAAACAGCCAAAGACATCAGAAAATAGCTCTTCGAGCCAATGGTAGCGCCAGTCTGCTTTTCCGATACCAAGCGAGTCATTCAGTGTGTTTCTCAATTTTGCGTCAAGCGACCCGATTCGCCTACCGTCTGCATCAAACTCATCTCCGTTCCAAAACAGATAATGGCCGATTTCATGCGGGATCGACAAATATTCCCAGGGGATTTGTGCCAGTTTAGAGGCGGTTGATTGTGGTTTCTTTCCGGCCGGTTTTTTCTCGGTTTCAGCGTCGAAAATCGACTCTCTGTTTTTCCATGACTCTTCTTCCCACTCAGAAAACCCGCTAGAAAACGGGACGCCGATCAAGATAACTTGGGGATAGTAAGGCAAAATACGCACCTGCATCCCTTCTGAGAAATAGCTAACGACTTCAAGGGTGGCGTTTGTCTGCCAATTGTTGGCCCCTCCCTCAATCAGCACATCGGCCGCTTCTAGGGCCGATTTTGCCATGATGTCTGCATAGATTAACGTTTGGGCCTGTTTGGATCGCGTGCCCATTTGCAATATAGCGGTTTCGACCGCTGTCACCGCATTGGCTGCATAATCAGCCCCTTTTCGCCCATGGTCCGCAATCGCTTCTTTGGTCAAGGTGTTGTACCGCTGGTTTGCGTCACGCATGATCGCCCGGAAATCAGACGTTTTGGCGGGGAATGTCATCTGGTGAATCGGTTTTTTCGCCCATAATCTTTGTTTAAGGGCGCTTTGCACCAGCTGTAAATCAGTCGAAATCTGGTGATAGGCGGCCCGTAGCAAATGGGTGGGTGGCGGCCGGTTTTCGCTCCATTCAGGCGGCAGCAGCCGTGTCGTGTACTCGGCGAGCAGTTCACGGCCGAAATTTTCCATCGTGCTGAGCAAAGTGTGCAGGCTGTAAAATTGGTCTTGTTCGGTGCTGTGCATAAACAGACTTTCACTGATCGCTAGTTTGCTCGCCATTTTAAATTCAAACTTTTTTTCAGCCTTTTCAAGTTCCTCTTTGGTCATTTTGATCAGCTTTTGGTGGGCCTGCTCATAAATTTTATAAACTTCGCCTCTCGTCAACGCCTGATTTTCAGCCTCTTGTTTGGTTTCGCCAATCGCCATTAAGATGTTTTCTAATCGGCCGAGCCAAATGTCAGCATCGTTGAATGTGACAGGGGTAGAGATATTTGTGAAATTAGGGACTTGCAACTTGCGAGAGGTCAGGGACGACGCTTTGTCTCGGCCGATTTTATTGAGATCGAGAATGATCTGGGTTAATAGGTTGATCGTCTGGTCATCGTGGGGCACATTGGCCGTTTGTAAAGCCCGCTTGGCAATCCCCCACACTGTATCCCCTGACTGAAGCATGACTTCTTCGGTTGAGCGATATGTACTGACATCAAAATTCTCTTTAGCATTCATAATTTCCTCCATGAACAGAACAAACGACATAAATCCCATGTGCGAAAGCAAGAGAGCTCTTGCTTGGTTAAAGTTTTTGTGGTCTTGAAAAATCGATTCTGGTAAAGACGATGCCAAACCTTATCTTTGTTTCGGAACTTGGCAAGCCAGATCATAGCCGGCCTGCTGATGTTGAGAATCGGTTGAACTTAGAATAGTGGAAGTGTGTAACCAATCCGTATCCAAAAAAAAAGAACAAGGCTGATGGACTTGGTTTATGGTCGGGCAGTCCAAGGCTCCACGGTGCCGACGATAAAGCGGGGGGATTGTTGCTGGATGGCTTCTGTCACTCCCGCGCTAATTTCGTGATTATACAGCCAGCGTGACCGGCCGTTTTCGATTTTAAATCCCAAAATGACTTGATGATAGCTAAAAACCCCATTGGTGTTTGGCTCAAACTGCGCTGCATTTTGGCTCGGGTCGGCCGCGGCGCTCCCCATCACATGAAAAAATTGTGTTGGATGGTTTTGGTTCGCAAGAAAGGTTAAAAGCTGTTTGAGGCTATGTTCACCAGAGTCATGGAACCATGCTAAAACGAGATCAAACCGGTCACGCTGCCAGGCCTGCTCGACGGCCGTCATAAAAGCGGAGTCATCGTTGTAATTAATCGCTTGGGGGAAATAGTTGGGTCCGTGCGGGTCAAACCAACCGGCCAACCGGGTTAAGCTGCTCTGGGTACGGGCGATCGCCGTCAGATTGCTCGTTTGCTGAGCCAGATCAAAGGTTGTCTGTTGCAACATTCCGGTTGTTCCAATTGTTAAAACGTGTTGATATTTCATGATCTCATCTAAATTGCCCCCTTCAATTTCATCGTTGTCATGTTCTCTACTAGACCGTGGCTTCGATCCGACATTTCGCACAACGATAAATCTATTCGAATGTTTAAAATTACGCTAGGCCGTGTTGACTTTTTAATTAAAGTCGCGGATTTGCACAGATTTTCGCGGAAGATATTTTTTGTATCTGCGAAAATTGGCGTTAATCCGCGGCTAAAATAATTGAAATAGAAAAGATTAAACTAAAAGTCAACAGAACCTAATTAAACGGTTGTCTGATCGAGAAGATTGGCCAACCTGCCTTTGCAAAAACTTCCTCAGTTAGCCTGACTTTCAAGGATTGGGTGGTATAATTTGGCACCCACCACTTTAAGTAAAGAATAAACAGATCAACCCGTCTACTAACTCTTCGCCCTTCGTTTTTTAGGCGAAAGACTTTTGATTTTTAGCGGATTCCAACTTACTGGGATTCAGGAATGATATGACCTCTCAAGATGCAAAAATAATTTATACAATAACCGATGAAGCGCCTGCACTCGCTACCTACTCTTTTCTGCCGATCGTAGAAGCATATGCGAAGGCGGCCGGTGTATTGGTCGAAACACGTGACATTTCACTTGCGGCCCGAATTTTGGCCGTTTTCCCCGATTATCTAACAGATGAACAGCGTCAATCTGATGATTTGGCCGAATTGGGCGCCCTTGCAAAACAGCCTGAAGCCAACATCATTAAACTGCCCAATATCAGCGCATCTATTCCACAGTTAAAGGCTGCCATCGCAGAACTACAAGCAAAAGGGTTTAAACTGCCCGATTACCCGGATGAACCTGAAACCGATGAAGAGCGAGAAGTTCAAGCACGTTATTCAAAAGTAAAAGGAAGCGCGGTTAATCCTGTATTGCGCGAAGGGAATTCTGACCGTCGTGCACCACGTGCTGTCAAAGAGTATGCCCGCAATAACCCACACTCGATGGGTGAATGGCCCAGCAACTCCGCCTCTCATGTGGCAAGCATGCGGGATGATGATTTTTATGGGAACGAGCAGTCGATTACGACGACGGCCGCCGACGAAGTCAAGATTGAATTTGTCGATGGATCAGGCAATGTATCTGTCTTAAAAGAGAATATCAGCCTGCAAGCGGGTGAAATCGTTGACGCAACATTCTTAAAAGCGAAATCGTTGCGCAATTTCTTGGCTCGTGAATTAGAAGATGCCAAACAAAAAGACATTTTGTTTTCAATTCATCTAAAAGCGACGATGATGAAAGTGTCTGATCCGATTATTTTCGGTCATGCGGTTTCTGTCTTCTTTGCAGATGTATTTGAAAAACATGCGGCAACGCTTGATGAACTAGGTGTCAATCCAAACAACGGGATCGGGGCGATGGTGGCTAAAATCGCGACCTTGCCAGCTGATAAACGGGCTGAGATCGAAGCGGACATGGAAGCATGTTACAGCTATCGTCCTGCAATGGCGATGGTAGATTCAGACCGTGGAATTACCAATCTGCATGTCCCCAGCGACGTCATTATCGACGCATCGATGCCGGCCGCCATTCGTGCATCGGGCCAAATGTGGGGCCCAGACGGGAAGCAGAAAGATACTAAATTTGTGATCCCAGACCGCTCGTATGCCGGTATCTACCGGGAAGTGGTCGACTTTTCTAAAAAGCATGGTGCTTTCGACCCGGTAACAATGGGCAGTGTCTCTAATGTCGGATTGATGGCGCAAAAAGCGGAAGAGTATGGGTCACATGACAAAACGTTTGAATTGCCTTCCGTTGGCACGGTGCGCGTGGTTGGTTCTGCGGGCAACATCTTGATGCAGCACAAAGTCGATGCAGGTGACATTTGGCGCGCTTGCCAAGTGAAAGATGCACCTGTTCGGGACTGGGTCAAACTGGCCGTTAATCGTGCCCGAGCGACCGGGGCCGCAACCGTGTTCTGGCTAGATAAATACCGCGCCCATGATGCAGAGCTGATCAAAAAGGTTGAAACCTATTTGGCCGATCATGATACCGATGGCTTAGACATTCATGTGCTGCCGCCGGTTGAAGCGATGCGTTTGTCTTTAGAGCGAACCAAAGATGGGAAAGACACGGTATCTGTTACCGGCAATGTGTTGCGCGACTATTTAACCGATCTTTTCCCGATTTTAGAAGTGGGCACCAGTGCGAAAATGCTTTCGATTGTCCCTTTGATGAATGGTGGTGGACTGTTTGAAACAGGGGCTGGTGGTTCAGCGCCTAAACACGTGCAGCAGTTCCAAAAAGAGAATCATCTTCGTTGGGATTCACTTGGTGAATTCTTGGCATTGGCGGTTTCGTTGGAGCATCTGTCTGAAGTGTTTGGCAATAACAAAGCGAAGGTGCTTTCAGAGGCGCTGGATGCGGCGACGAGTAAGCTGTTGTTGAACCGTAAATCACCCTCACGCAAGGTAAACGAGCTGGACAACCGTGGCAGCCATTTTTACTTGGCGATGTATTGGGCACAAGCTTTGGCTGAACAGTCGGCCGATGCTGAACTAAAAGCGAAGTTTGCACCATTCGCCGCCTCGTTGTCAGTTAGCGAAGACCAAATTGTGGGCGAGCTGAACGATGTTCAAGGTGTCGCGATGGATATCGGCGGCTATTATCAGCCCGACGATGCTCAAGGGACCGCTGCGATGCGGCCGAGCGAAACGTTTAATGCGGCGTTGTCCTCCCTCAACTAGTCAGCAGCTGCGCTAGTGCTTCGCCCAACTTCTTTTGTGAGGTTGCTGGTTCAAGATGGCGAAGCCTAAAGTGTTTGCCCCGTTTTAAAACCTAGCAATCTTTGTTGGGTCAAACACTAGTCAATTAGAAAATTAAAAGAGTCGGTCTCAATTTGGGGCCGGCTCTTTTTTTTTGGCCAGATGTGGCTTCGTGATCATGGGCAAGCTGAGGACAAAAGTTGAACCGATCCCGACTTGGCTCTCAACAGCTAGGTCACCCCCTAGCAACTCTGCATATTCTTTGGAGATCGCCAGCCCTAGCCCTGACCCATCTTGTTTCCGCGCGAACGAGCTATCGACCTGTTCGAAGGGTTGAAATATCGATTGAAGCTTTTCTTCTGGAATGCCGATGCCATTGTCTGAAACTTTGAAAATTAACAGCGCTCCTTTGTTTTCGGCCGGGGCTGACTGGGAGATTGTCAGCGTTATTTGGCCGTTTTCGGTAAATTTAGACGCGTTGGTAACGAGGTTAATCAAAATCTGTTTCAGCTTGATGTAATCGGTATGAATGCTAAAAATTGAAGCTTTATTTTCGATAGAAAAGCGATTGTTTCTGAGTTTGATCGATGATGAGGTGATGCTGCTAATCTCGCTCACAAGATCATCGAAGATGATCTCCTCTGTAAAAACCTCGACATGGCTGCTCTCAATTTTAGATAGATCAAGGACGTTGGCGATTAGGCTCAGCAGGTGTCTGCTTGCCCCCTGAATTTTTAATAGATCTTCGGCCGTCTCATGATCATTTCCATCTTCCGCAATTTCATACAACAGTTCACTGTAACCGATGATCGCGTTTAATGGTGAACGCATTTCATGGCTCATCGTCGCTAAGAAGACCGATTTCGCATTGCTTGATTTCTCAGCTTCCTCCTTGGCCAATGAGAGCTGCTGAGTCCGTTCTGCGACCGCTTTTTCTAGTAAGTCGGCTTGGTCTTTGAAGCGAACACGTTCTTCCTCGGCCCGACTGGCTTTGCTCGTTTGCTCGATCGAAAAATCGATGCTGCGCTTCCACACATAGACTAAAAAAGGCAGTGCTGCGAACATAATCACATAAGATGTCTGTCGCAAAAAGGGGTCATAATCTGACCCGATAGGCAATACACCGCGCCATTCTTGGTAGGCGAGCCAATAGCCGATGACACCGTTTAAAATGGTCACCACCACGCTTGCTCGTGTGCCGTGCGAAAACCCGGCGATAAAAGGGGAAAGCGCTAGCAGCATGATGTAGACAATGCCGGTTAAACCGGTGCCGACAAGCGAAAAAATCGCAAGCGCCAACCACATAAGCAGTGTGAATAACAAGCCGGCCGCAGAGATTCGCCCCCACAGCATAAACCATCTGACGACGATTAAGATGAGGGCTACCATGAGGTGTAGGGCGGTTAGCTGTGCTATCGATTCAGCGGTGTCGACTGATGGATACATCGCTAGCCCCAATATCCAGATAATGGCAACAGTGTTAAATAGACTTTGTAAAAAAAACGCACGCTGCGCCTTTTCCTCGTCTTCAAACGCCGGTACGCCGCTAATCAGATATTTTATTTTTTGAAAAAAGGAGCTATTTGTTGACCGCATAGGAGGGTTTTGTCTAAGAGAATCTCTTAAGGTTTCGAGCGACCGCCTTTTGCTTTTCTACTTCACGGTCTTTGGGCGGTGCCGCAGTTTCTAAATTTGCTAGTAACTTACTGGTTGTTTGGGCGATTTCTAAGATGGCTTGTTCAAAAGCGGCTGCGTTGATTTTGGATGGTTTGCGCGTGCCGCTGATTTTGCGCACAAATTGCAGGGCGGCCGCTTCTATTTCTTCCTGAGTGGCAGGTGGTTCAAAATTATGGAGTGTTCTGATGTTTCTACACATACGTTCACCGTTAAACTAAACTTTTTATTGTTTGGTAGGCTGTTGAGGGGGCGGGTTGCTGTGCTGGTATCGGTACCCTAATACCGTAATTATAACAGGTGTTACTGTTTTATATGGTTCGAGATGAGTGAAAATAAAAAAAGCCTCGATGATCTGCGTCATCGAGGCTTAGAGATGTTGAGCTAGTGAGTCTAATTTGCCCGCAGCATGTCAACCGCCTGCTTTTTGTCTTCTACAAACAAGAGTTTGTACACAGTCATGGGGCTTAACTCTCGGGTCCGTACAAATATCGATAACGCTGATAATTTGAGTAGATGGTGCGTAGATAGAGCCGAGTTTCAGAAAAGTTGATCGTTTCTAGATACAAATCAGGGTCATCGGCCGCCTCTTCGTACCAGCGGATCGCGTTGCCAGGGCCACCGTTGTAAGCGGCCAACGCGGCCGGATAAAACTCGTCGAAAAGCGCCAACTGCTGATCGAAATAATAGGCACCGAAAATTAGACTGATGTGCGGCTTGTATAGATCGGCATTCTTGTAATCGCTCCAATTGAGCCGTTGTGCCACAAAATCCCCAGTGTCAGGAATAATCTGGCTTAACCCTTGAGCATATGCCGACGAGGTTGCAAACCCTTCAAACAGACTCTCTTGCCGGATGAGAGAAAAATGGAGCAGCGGGTCGTAATCGTATTCGTCTGACAGGGGCAAAATCATATCCGCATAGTGAATGGGGTAATTGAGCCGGCCGATACCGACCGGCGCGTCATAGACAGATTTACCTGCAAGAACCAGCACATTGTGTGCGGCCAAAATCGATGAGCGATAGAGGCCGATCTCACTGAATTCGATAGCGATTTGATAGCTTGCGATCGGATCATCGGTATAGCTTTGACGCAACGCCTCTAGCTCCCATTTCGCGGCATCCCGTTCGCCGATGCGCCATAAGTTTCGCCCTCGAATTAGCCTGCCATCACCGGCAAGTTCGGGGGATAGCTGGCCGCTGACGCTTGGCAGGCCAAAGACCTCTGCGAGCCATGCCTCGGTTTCCGCTTGTTCCGCTGCTGCATCGATGTCGAGCCGCAGGTCGGCCGCTTGGTAGGGGATGTCGACTTGATCCGTACGCAGCGCATTCACCCGTAGGCTGTAATAGTTGCCCGGGTTGTTGGTTACTGCCGCCAATGCGGGGGTCGAATCGTCTACCGTTTCATTTGCCCGTATCAACCACAGCAGCCCTGCCCGGCCGTTATCATCTTGAAATTGAGCCGCCCCTCGCCATGCTTCAAGCGCGGCTGTCGCATTGCCCGATGTTTCGTGCAGCAGGCCCAAACGCAAAAAGGCGGCCGATGTGTTTTCGTCTGTCGGGTGAAAGCGGACAAACTCTTCATAAAATGGGATCGCCAAGTCTGGGCGCAATAAAAAGCGGTCGGCTAATACAGACCGTCGCCAACGAGCATAGGGGATTTCAGGATGTTCGGGATGATTGGCGATGAAGTCGGTCAGTGTTTCTACCGCAAAAGAGGTTGAAATCGAGCGGGTCTCCATCGCTGATTTTTCAAGATAGTAGGTGCCGATATAGTCCGGATTATCAGGGGCTAACGCTAGATACCTGTTTAGCTCTGCTAAGGCTTCATCAAACTGGCCCGTTTGCTCTAAACTTTTCGCCATAAATAGATGGGTGTCTGCCCGATAGTTGTCAGGATTTGCAGCGATGTAGGCGTTAAAGGCGTCGATGGCGGGGCCGTAAACCCCGGCGTGATAATCGACAAGGCCACGCTGGAAACTATCGACAGGCACTTCGCGGTCTACTAATTCTGCCAACCCTAAGTAGCTTTCGTAAGCGGTGGGGTATTGGTTCATGCCAAACTGCCAGCTTTCGATTGCGGCGCTACTGTCCCCGGCGATGTCCCACGTTTCCCCAATTCGGTAGGTCATTTCCCCTTTTGTGTTGGCGGTAAACGCGGCCGTTCGGATTAGGTCAAACTGGGTGACCGCTTCTGCATATCGCTCTTGATCTAGGTACAGCGCGGCTAATTTGCGGCGAATATTAATCGTTTGACGATACCATGCCACATCGTTTAACCCAGCCAGATAATATTCTTCTTGTTTGGCCGGGTTGAGGTCGGCCAGTTTCGGGTAAATGTACGGTCCAAGTTCTGGATGGGACTGCAGAAAGGTAAGGTAATACCCTTCAGCTGTGGCGGCATCGTTTTCAATCTCGGCGAGCCGAAACCAAACGGCCGGGTCTACGGCCGCTGCATTTGTCGTGTAGTCAGTCCATAGGGTTGCTGCCTCGGCCGACCTGTTTTCGCTAACCAAAGCGATCCCCAGATTGTATTGGGCCAACCCGACCAATGCTGGGTCAGCATCCGGGTTTTCGATGAGTCGCTGAAAATAGCTGATCGCTTGTCCCATATCCTCAAGCTCTAGTGCTCGAACACCCGCATCCAACAGTTCGTTGGGTGGCAAGATCGGGGTAGCGGTTGGGGTTGGTAGTGGGGTAGGTGAGAATTCCGGTGTGGGGGTGGCGGCCCGTAACGCATCCCCGCCTGCTGACCCATCAAACCCATCTGAAAGATCGGCCGAAATTTGGGGGAGCAGGGTAGGGGTGGGGAGTGCGGCCGAATCACTCGGTTCTAAGGCCCCTTCAGCCAGTGTTGCGACTTCGGGGGAAACAATGATGATGACCGGGGCTTGATCTTGATCGCAGCTAGCCAATAAAAAACCGATACAGGCAAGGCATCCAGCGAAAAAGAACGTACGTAGGCGGTTGTTTGAGAAAAAAAGCATATATTTAGTCGTGCAAAAATGTGACCGGGAGATGGTCTGCGAAACGGCACAAGGAGTTAATTGGGCATTTCTAGCGTATGGTCTGAATTCAGCTCTTCTTCCGCTTTTATCTTGGCGAGTTCAGCCCTGACACCGGCCGTGATTTGCTCTAGATCATTGCCGTCTAACAGATCTCGGCTGGGGATCATGAGCTGTAGGCCAACAACGAGCGGGGCCAACTGCAGAATGGCGAACCAGATCGCTGCGATCATAATGCCAAGGCGAATCTGACCCATTTGTGAATCAAAGCTGCCATCAAGCCCGCTAAGCTGATTATTGATCCCATTAATCGATGCGAGGTATTCGTCGATTAGAGGGGGAATCGTTTCAACTTGGGCGTTGATATCATCAAGGTCGGCCGCCAACGTGTCGATGTTGACACTGACCGCTTCTAAGCTGTTGTACGTGTTGTCTAAATCTTCACTTAACTCACGCATCGCTTCTGGCAAGCCGTCTAGGCTGTTGCCCAACTCTTGCATCGAATCATCGAAACGTTGGTCTGGGTCATAATCGATACCGAGGTCTAATTTGATTTCACGGCCGAAGAATTTTTCGCTAAACCCGAACCCGCTTAACGCCCCCAATGTATCATCGATGGTACCTGCCACTTGGACGATATTGGGAATCGTATCTTGAACCGCTTCTAAGCTTTCCGGCACGTTGCTGGTTACAACCGTTTTCACCTCATCAAATAACGGTTCTGTGCTGGTCACAGAGTCTGATAAAGAGGTGGCGGTGGTCGATAAGGTTGCGACGGAATCGTTGACCTCTTCTACAGTTCCTTTCACTGAAATAAGAGCTTCTGTGGTGGTGTCTAAGTTGGTGGTTACAATGCCAACCAATCCGCCAACTTGCCCTTCGATTGAATCGAGAGCGATGTTGCTAAAATAAATTAGCCCTGCACTAATTGCCAGCCCGATGAGCGACGCGATGAAAATTAAAAATCCGATGAGTCTGCGAAATAATCTCATTTTGTTCCTTTTCTAAATTGGATAGATGCTATGTTGGTCATTGTTCAGGTGGGGTGTAAGAATCGGGATTAAACGTTGAAGGGATCGCATAATTTTGCCGCCGTTTCTTTCACCCCTACGATTTTCCCGACATTTTGAAAGGTGCTGAACAATTCCCTTTGCTGTAACAAATGCCCGTTTAACTTCCTTTCTGTTCTTCTCTTA
>JAHDEB010000184.1:11023-12700 GCA_020629055.1 Chloroflexota bacterium | reverse complement strand
ACTTTTGGCGTAAACTCTAAACATATTACACCACGAGCCGCTTTAAACTTTTATAAATCGTGTCTCATGGCGCATAAACCTGTTCGGTTACGTGTCACGAAACACGGCAAGATGTGTCAACCTAACGCCTACTGAACTTTTTAGGAGAAAAATCACCCTATGGCTTCTAAAGCTACATTTGAAGAAAACGTATCAAAAACGGCCGGATTCCGCGCCGAAGTCAAAACCCACGGCGTCAAACATATCATCAATGGCAAACGGGTTGATGGTGTGGCAGGACGCACATTTGAAACAACCACGCCGATCGATAATAGTCACATTTGTACGGTAGCAGAAGGGGACAGCGCCGATATCGACTTGGCCTGCAATGCGGCCTGGGAAGCATTTGACGGCTGGGCCGGATGGGGGGCTAAAGCTCGTCGTGACGTGCTGTATGCATATGCTGAGCTAATCGAGAAAAATGCTGAGCGCATTTCACTGCTGGAGTCATTGGACACCGGCCAGCCGATCCGTTTTATGGCGAAAGCAGCCCTACGGGGTGCAGCAAACTTTAGATATTTCGCAGACAAATGTGAAACGGCCCGAGACGGTCAGGCGATGCCGGCCGATGAACACATGAACTACTCGGTTCGTTATCCGATTGGCCCTGTGGGGATTATTACCCCGTGGAATACCCCGTTTATGCTAAGCACTTGGAAAATCGCTCCGGCGTTGGCGGCCGGGTGTACGGTGGTTCATAAACCGGCCGAACTTTCGCCGGTGACCGCCCAGATTTTGCACGAACTCGCCCAAGAGGCAGGCTTACCTGACGGTGTCATGAACATGGTGAACGGGTTTGGCGAGACGGCCGGAAAATCACTCACGGAACATGAGCACATTAAAGCGGTGGCGTTTGTGGGTGAAACAACAACCGGCAGCCACATCATGCGCCAAGGGGCCGATACTTTAAAGCGGGTTCACTTTGAATTGGGTGGCAAAAATCCGGTCATCGTCTTTGCTGACGCAGATTTGGACCGAGCATTGGATGCGGCGATCTTTATGAAATACTCGCTGAATGGGGAACGCTGTACCTCATCCAGCCGATTGCTGATTGAAGAACCGGTTTATGACGAATTTACTGAAAAATTGGCCGAGCGAGTGAAAAAGATCAAGGTGGGCAGTCCATTAGACCCCGCAACTGAAGTCGGACCACTCATCGACAGTGGTCATTGTGCAAAAGTGCAAAGCTATGTCGATTTGGCGGTTGAAGAAGGGGCGACCAAAATGGTGGGCGGTGGCAAACCGGCCGGGCTGGGCGACATGCAAGAGGGCAATTTTATTAATCCGACCTTTGTGCGGGACGCTGACCCATCGATGCGATTTGCACAAGAAGAGATTTTTGGCCCTTATCTGACCGCGTTCAAATTTAACGGAGATGCGGAAGCGCTAAAAATCGCCAACAGCACCCGGTACGGGCTAACGGCTTATATCTGGACCAAAGATGTGACCCGTGCGATGAACATGGCTCACAAAGTTGAGGCGGGCATGGTCTGGGTAAATTCTCAAAATGTTCGCCATTTGCCAGCGCCGTTTGGCGGAGTCAAATACTCGGGCATCGGCCGGGATGGCGGCGACTACAGCTTTGAGTTTTACATGGAAACGAAGAATATTTGTATTGCGATGGGTGATCATGCGATT
>JAHDEB010000184.1:0-10923 GCA_020629055.1 Chloroflexota bacterium | reverse complement strand
TGAGTTTTACATGGAAACGAAGAATATTTGTATTGCGATGGGTGATCATGCGATTAGTCGGCTAGGAGCCGACTAGTGGGTAGTGATTAGTGTTTAGTTACTAGTGGGAGAAACTATGGAGAAAGTTAGAAATTACCGCGATTTACTGATTTGGCAACGATCTATCGATTTAGTGCAAAGTGTTTATTTGGCAACAAAAAGTTTCCCATCGGATGAACAGTACGGTTTGACCAACCAATTACGCCGCTCAATCGTGTCAGTCCCCTCGAATATTGCGGAAGGGCAAGCACGGGGAAGCAGCAAAGAATTCAAGAGATTTTTACATATCGCTTTAGGATCGCTTGCCGAAGCACATACACAGCTAATTCTTGCCTGCCGCTTGAAATATTTACCTCAAGAGCAGCTTAAATCTTTTGAAGATGAGGTCTTTCAAATTCAAAGGATGACACATGCGTTGATGCGCAAGCTGCCCACTAATAACTAACCACCAATCACTTCTCCGAAGGAGACAAAATGTTACCAAAACCAAACCTAACTCCCCCATTCCATATTGTTCGCGTGGCGTATGCCGATTTGGCGATAACTGATATGGGGTATAGCCGTGAGTATTATCACGATATTATCGGCTATCACATGGAAGATGAAACGGCCGACACGATGTACTTGCGCGGCATGGAAGAACGGAATCACCACTCGTTGGTTCTGCGCAAAGCGGACAAACCGATTGTCAATGCACTTGGGTTCCGCGTGCGGACTGAAGAAGATTTAGACAAAGCCCACGCCTATTACACCGGCTTGGGTCTGCCGGCCGAATGGGTTGAACGGGCTTATCAAGGACGCACGCTGAAAGTGCGTGACCCGTTTGGCATTCCTTTTGAATTTTATGCTGAAATGGAGTTCGTCGATGATATTTTGCAGAAATATGGCCTGTATCATGGCAGTCGGGTGCAACGGATCGACCATGTCAATTTATTTCACAACGATGTGAACGCGGCGACCCGCTGGTATGCCAATATGGGCTTCCAGATGACTGAAGCAACGATTGGGGATATCAACGATCATAGCTCTGACATTTGGGCGAGCTGGATGCATCGAAAAGGGGGTGTTCACGACATCGCTTTTACCAATGGAACCGGCCCTCGTTTGCATCACATCGGCATCTGGAACCCATCAATGATGGATATTATTCATCTGTGTGACACGCTGGCCACGGCCGGCCATGCAGACGCGTTGGAACGCGGACCCGGCCGACACGGCATCAGCAACGCCTTCTTTCTATATATTCGTGACCGTGATGGTCATCGTTTTGAACCGTTTGCGTGTGACTTTTTAACGATGGACCCCGACCTGCCCCCTCGCTTGTGGGACCTGCGTGACCCACAGCGGCAAACACTTTGGGGGCAAGCGGCCCCGAAATCGTGGTTTGAACTGGGCAGTTTGTTTGACGGGGTTCAGCCGGTGGATTCTCAGCTGTTTGCGGACAAGGCACCGATTATTGCGCCGGAGTAAATTCGTAAGACAAGACTGGCTTCTGAGCCCGGTCTAAGTAGATGATAGAAAGTAACTGACTTAAGATTTGGCAAGTTTGGTTCCAGCCACCTCTGGTAAAAGCCTGTTGAAAACCTGCCAAATCTTTTAGAAAAATCATGTGATCTACTTACTCTCGTCTTTTCCAATAAAACCAACCGCAAGCGGTAGATTGGGTTAATTCGTGTGAGAGCGAAAATAATTGCAAGTTTAGGGGGCGATGCTAAGCTTCTCAAAAACTGCGAAAAAACCTCACTTAATGGAAATTTCCTAGCGTAGTTGAACACCAACCTTATAATCACAAAAAAACTGTTAAGGGAACTCTGGGCATTTTAAAGTCTCAATCTAATCCGAAAGAAGTTTTCTATAGTTTGACGAAAATATACATGTTCAAATATATTTAGTTGTAATATTAATGAGCCCAAAGTGCCTATACCTACCAATTTCAAAAATCCTATGAGCAATGCTTATCTACACGTCTATTCTTCCAGATTCAAATCAAGGAAATTGCTATGAAAAACAAATTTATCAAGTTAACGATTATTTTTGCAATCCCGGTACTATTCTTGGCAACTGTTCTACTTTCGACCCCCCTCCTCTCAGCGCAAAGTCAACATCCAAGGTTCAGTATTTTTGAAACCCAAGCGACGATCCAAGGTAGCGTTACGGCCGTTGATACGGGTGAACCGATTAGTGCGACTGTTCAACTATATTCGGATGACAATCCACGAGAAATATGTAATCCGAATTATTGCACCACCGACCCACTTATCGAAGAAGTTTTTCTCGATTGCAATAGCTCTCCTGAGGCATGCATTGAAGGGTTCAGCTTTGATATTGAGCCTCATTTTGATTATTATCTGCAAGCGATCCCCCATGAAGATTCCCCCTATTTACCAGAATACTTTGACAGCATCTTAGAAGATAACGATGCATACAAAATCAATTTGGCAGAAGGTGAAGTTTTTGACGCAGCCAACTTCACCCTGAGTCAAGGCGGGGCAATCAAGGGAATCGTTACAGACTCTGTTACAAATCAGCCCCTCTATGATATTAGAGTCGCTTTACATTATTTGGGAGCCCTGGATGATGATGAAGGCCATTCTTTTATAAATCCCCCCGAAGTAGGTTCCCCCGTATACACCAATTCGAGTGGAGAATTTATCTTCACCGATGTATTAGATGGAAAGTATGAATTGTCATTCAACCAATCGAACCATTCTGGGTATTTGAGCTCTGAACTAAAGGGGGAAGGTTCAATTCAAGTAACATCAAACCAAACGGTAACTTTGAGCCATACGTTAGACAAACAGGGGACTATTTCCGGCCGGGTCACCAGCAGAGATGATGGTGCTCCAATTCCTTTGATCCAAGTTAGTGCATCTCCAATTGAAGGACATTATAGCCTCAGCAAATATGCCGTAACAGACGCAAATGGTTATTACACAATCACCCATGGTTTAATTTTTGACTCGTACCTGTTGGAAGCTTTTATGCACTGGTCTTTCAACAATGAGGAAAAACAATATGTATCAATGTTTTATGATCAAGTCTTTGACAGAAATGAGGCAACTATTGTCAATGTGCTACCAAACGAAAATACATCAAACATCAATTTCTCTATGTACACTAAAGGGGAATTTAAGGGGACAGTCTCAACTGAAGATAATGGGCCGTTTGAAAACGCAACCGTTATCGTTTATCAAGACGATGGAAAAGACACAAGATCTGTTGGTGAGTTTACGGTATCAAGCAGTGAACCTAATTTTCACATCTTTGCGGATCCTGGAGAATACTTTTTGAAAGTTGATACCGCCTTTCAAAGTGACTATTTAGACGCTTTTTATAACGGTTCAAATGAATCAGATGCAGAAAGAATTCAGATCGATCTTGAGGAGATCGTTGACAATATTGATATTCAACTATCAATTGGAGGGGTAATCTCTGTCACAGAGCTGATAGACGCTGATACAAGCCAACCGATTGAATCACCACGGTACACTTTGCATGGAGATGGTATTGGCTCCAAAAACAGCAGGGACGGTCTATTTACCGGTCTTGAAACAGGACAATATTACTTAAGATCTTACAGCGATGGGTACACTTCAAAATTTTATGACAATGGCAAGACCTTGGCCGAGTCCAAACCGATATTTGTCACCGCTGGTGAAACAACTTATGTCAGTGACTCATTAGAACCCACTTCAGAACAACCATTGGCAAAACTATCTGGAACAATTAAATATACTGGCGTTGAGTCCGATTACAAGCCACAGGCCAGATTGACCGTTAACCCTTTGGGTGAAGAAACTTATTCGAGCGGCGATTTTTTCCTTGAGTTTGATGCCTCACAGCTTCCAGACGGTAAAGCAACTCTTTCTTTTTCAATTGCACAAAGCTGTGGATACCATCCTCCCACAAGATGTTTAGTCCCAAAATTTCACACATATGGCGTCTCTGAATCAAACCCATCGCCCACTGAAATTCAAATCAAAAATGGGGATGTCATCGAAAATATTGAAATCGTTATTGAACTTTCCGAATGGAGCACCATTAGCGGAATAGTTAAGGATGCTGAAACGAATGAGTTTATTAACGCAACAATTGATCTGTTTCAAAATTCAGAGTCTTATCATCCAACAGAATCGATTACTTTAAATTGTGATCTTGACCCAAATCCCTGTGAGGATGGCTATTTATTTAAAGTCGCACCTGGAATATACAATGTGAGAGTCACTGCAGAGAACTACCCTGAGACTTACTTTGGCAATCCAAAAGAAACTTCAACATTGATTAACGTTTCTTCTGTCGGTTTACAAACTGAAGCCAATTTTCTGATCGATCCTCTCTCAGCTTCATTGCACGGCCGCCTTATTGACAATCAAGATGAACAGCCAATCCCAGGGGTGCCCCTTGTAGCATATAATCCTTTTACCATAGGAAATACATTGTACTCATCTACAAGGAGCTATGAGGTAACTACGGATGATTTAGGGAAGTTTGAATTTAATAACCTACCTCCAGGCCAATACAGGATCCTAGTAGCCTATAGCGGTTTTGAAGGGGAGAAAAGCAGACATTATATTCGAGGTTATTTAGAAAATGATGCTGCAACCTCAGAAGAAGAACGCCAATTCTTTACCCTAACCAACAATCGTACCACCATGATTGAATCACGACTTCAACTTGGTGAGAGCCTAAAAGTAAACTTGGTCGTGAACCACCTCGGCACCTCGGTTCCCATCACTTGGACTACCCCCTATGCGCAACTTTATACACCGGAGGGGACGCTGGTATCCGCAAATTACGATGTAAACCAAAATGAAGGTAGCGTGACTTTACATGGTGTTAAAGAAGGGGTGTACCGGCTGTTAACAACATCGCTTCTAACTCAATTTTATTTGCAAACAGACCAGCTTGAGTCAGCAGTTCCAATCACAATTACGGCCAACACGTCTCAAGCTATTACGGTACCTGTAAATCCGAAACTCTATAAAATAGTGCCACTAACTTTTAGTGATACCGATACAAAAAAGCCACTTGACGCAAAAATTTTTGGCGAATCGTATCGCTTAGATTTAACTTGTGACGATGAACCCCAATTCAGTTCAGACATGTTTGACTCTAGCAGTGTAATTGATGGCAACTATTTCTACCCCCTGATTAACTACACTTATGACTTTCACTTTAATCATAAACCTGATGCAGAAAACGATTATCTGCCAAAAATTATTTCAACAACAGATCTTATGGCCTTTGACCCAGAAGCTCCAAATGATTTTAATATTCCTCTTGAGAGAGGGAGCCTTATTCAGGGGAAAATCACATCAAATTTAGGCAAGCCGCTGCCAGAAGTAACGATCAAAATTTATAAAATAAGCCTTGTTAACAACCAACCAGCATACGAGTTAGCGAGTGAAAGTAAAAGTGATATTTATGGCATATATCGATCAAGAGGCTTGGCGGCCGGAGATTATGCAATTCTTTTTGACACCGGTAATGATCCCGAACTTAATTTTGTTTCGCAGTTTTATGGTAACAGCCTGTTTTCAACCGATCCGCAGTTCGCAAATCCAACCGTTGTTTCGCTAGCAGCGACGCAAGAAATCACAGTCAATCAGGCACTGGAGCGCGGTGGATCTATCACAGGATTCGCCTTGGACAAAGTTACCAAGAAAAGTGCTAGGTACAATCAAATTGAGTTGGTCAGAAAAACGGCCAACGGTTCTGAATTGCTAAAATCATTTACAATTGGCACGCGTTCAAATGGTTTCTTTGAATTTTATGGATTGCAAGATGGAGAATATTATATTTACTCAAAGCCGCTCTCTACCTATTATCTTGATAGCAATCAATCAACATGGTATGGAAATGCTGAACAGGTAGAAAACGCAACTCCGATAATCATTTCTAGTGGATCAACTGTTGGTCCTATCGAAATTCTGTATAGTAAAGAAAATGGAGCAATTCATGGAGAAATTGTGCTAAATGAGTTTGGTTTTTATAAGTTATTTCTCGATGATCAACCTCAAAATAAGGTAGGGAAATATTCTAATCCAACAAAAACCCATACCTTGATCAAAGTTTATGATGAAGATGGCGCTTTGATTCGCGATCAATGGGTTAATTTTGGAGGGAGGCCACGGTATAGAAAGCAATTTCAAATAGATGGGTTTCGGCCTGGAACCTATTACCTCTATTTTGAAACGTACGACATGCAAGTACGTGGAGAGTGCAACGACATAGCCTATTATGGGGAGTGGTATGGTGGAGGGTCGACAATTGATCAAGCAACACCGATTGTGATTGAAGAGAATGAAACCATTGGAAATATCGTCGGCACTTTGTCTGTAGATAATCCTCAGCCGTTGCTACCGGATCAAACACCGTTGATGCACGAACTAACCGGCCGGGTTGTTGATCAAGCTGGCAGTCCTGTAGAAGGTGTGACCGTCACAGCTGAAACTGGCCGACATGCTGTCACCAGCAGCACAGTAACCAATGCCAATGGTGAATACACACTCAGCCTGCCAAATGGCAGCTACACCGTTTCCTTTACCAAAGAAGGGTATGACTTTAGTCAAACAAATCTAAATATCACCATTGATGGTAGTGGGCAAACGGTCAAAGAAGTAGTGGCATCCACACCGGCAGTTCCAACCCCAACACCTGAACCGGTGACCGGAAACGACAGCATCATTTATCTACCCAGCATAACACGTTAGCAATCACGCGCCCCGAGCTGAAAATTCAGCTCGGGGCATTTTCAATGACCCAACAGCCGAGTTAAAAACTAGCTAATCTGATAAAACCATATCACAAGCGAGCTATTCTAATACATTTGTGACCGGCGAGGATATTTTCTTCTTCAAGGCTTCGGAGGCTTCAAGAATCCCCGAGTCTGTAATCAGTCTGGTTTTTAACACCGGTCTGGTCTAAAGTTCGCCCATGAAACTGGCTCGGTTCCGCTACATGGACGAAGACCGCATTGGAGTTGCCTTGGGCAACTCGCTGATCGTTGATCTGCACGAAGCGGCCGTTGGTCTGAAACTCCCATTTAATTTCCCTTTTTCGATGCGGGAGCTCATCAACTTCGATTCAGTCGCCCAAGAATCGATCCGATTTTTAGTCTATCAATGCCAGCGGTACCCTCATCGCATAAAACCGATCCCGCTCACAGAAATTGAATGGCTACCGCCGCTTAAACAGCCAGGAAAGATATTATGCGTCGAACCGGAAAAGGGAGAGCGTCCTCAATTTTTCCTCAAACCATCCTCTAGCTTGATCGGCCATCTACAACCGATTGAAATTTATGATTATTACGGCCGGGTCACGCCCCAACCCCGACTAGCCGTTGTGATCGGCCGGGTTGCGCGCCATGTTGATGCGGCCGAGGCGCTAAGTTGCGTCTATGGTTACACCATTTTTAACGACGTGACCGGCAATGATATGGCGGCCGAAGATCTCGGCACTTTGAGCCGCAGCAACGGATGTGACACCTTTGGGCCGATGGGGCCATGGCTAGTCACCACCAGCGAAATCTCTGATCCAAATGATCTAGAAATGAGTTGTACCTTGAATGGGGAATCAATCCTAAAAAGCGCCCCAATCGACCTCAAGCAGTCGATTGAAAAGACCATTGCATTTATTTCAAAATTTCAGACGTTAGAACCCGGGGATGTCGTGTGTTTCGGTTTAGATGCAGCCTCAGGCCAGGATAAGAAAAACCCTGCTGATCTAATCGATCTCCAATCTAAAAATGGTCTTCTCACGATTTCAATCAATGGGATTGGTGAGCTCTCGAATCCAATCACCCAGAGAAGCGATTGACGTTCAACCCTACTCTTCCCACCAACCGCGCATATCTTCCGGCCCACGCCAATTAATCTTCTTCCCCTTCACAAATAAATCAGCTATTTCCTGCTTCAAATTATGAATCTCGGGCGGCATAACGGCCGAAAATGGACCCATCACAATCGCCACTCGATTGGCCCCCCGGCCAACCGTCATCTTTTCCTCGATGTGAATTTCAAACCGGCCGAAGTCAGTCTCAATCAGCACCGTATTATCCTGTTGAGACACGGGGAATTTGTGCATCTCCAAATAACTATACACACGGGTCAACGTTGGCCAGTAGATCATATTGAGAGACGGTTTCCAAATTTGTTTTGGTTTAATCGTAATCTCGATGTAACCGTCTGGCAGTTCGCGCTCTTTAGAACCAAATGGATTAAACACAACCCCTCCTATCGCCTATTGGCCATCGCTCAGCCAAGCTTCTACCCCAGCGATAAACGCTTCGTTTCCGGCCGGAACCGTCGTTGATACGCGCAAAGCATGTGGTGTGCCAGGCAGCGGCTGTGGCTTCACCAAAATCCCTTTTGAGTACAAGGCTTGCACAAGGCTGTCTACCGGCCGCTCGAATTTGACTATAAGAAAGTTAGTTTGGCTTGGAATATACCCGACATCTAGGCGATCTAGCTGCTTGTAGATGTAATGCTTGCCATCTAGGGCCATTTTGACATTGGCACGCAGATGGTCCTGATCGAGCAGCGCAGCCACTCCGGCCGAAAGGTTCAAACGATTCTGATGGAATCCCCGCTGAATGCCCCCGATCGCGTTGGCGATTTCCGGTTTGGCGATGGCAAATCCCAAGCGTAGACCGGCCAAACCGTACGCTTTTGAAAAAGTTTGAATACGGACGATGTTCTTGCCCGCCAAAATATGCTTAATCACATCCGGGTAGTCTGGGTCTGTGACAAAGTGTGAGTAGACGTCATCTGCAATAAGCAAGATATCCTCCGGCAGGTTGTCTACCAGTCGGTCAAAATCGGCCGAGCCCATCATGGTACCGGTCGGGTTGTTGGGATTACAAAGCAAAATGGCGCGGGTCTTTTCGTTAATCGCCCGCAAGATCGTATCGACATCGGGTAAAAAGTCTGGAACAGTCAATGGGACGTCTACCGTTGTAGCACCCTGCAAAGCGGCGATTTTGCTGTATACACCAAACGTAGGATGGCAGATAATCATCTCATCGCCCGGCCGTAGATAGGTCCGTGCCGCCATTTCAATCGCTTCGTACCCGGACAAGCTTGTGTAAAAATGGTCGGCCGTTAAACCCCGGCCGTAGGTGTCTGCCATCACATTTCGCAAACGATCATCACCCATTGGGGGATAGTAACCGATACCGCTAGCTGCCATCCGGATCGCAGCCACAACTCGTGGAGAAGGGCCTAATGGGGATTCGTTGTATCCCATCCGATAAATTTCTTCTGCACCTGTTTCGGCCCGGATCACATCCATATCTACGCGTGTTTGTAATCGGGGATAGTTCTTAATCGGTTCCATATTTCATCCGTTGGGTAGTAATTTTTGCAAGATGCTCCAATTTTCCCACATCTAGCCCAAAGCGCACGGGCTACTTTAAAAATCCCCCTATCCTCTTATTTTAACCGGCCAACAAAGCGTTTTTTAGGGTAGTCCTAACAAGCTAGGACAGCACGGGGATTTAAGTCAACCCTTGATTTAAATACACTAAAACCGTTCTATCGTAATTTTTTCTATCCAACTCTGCCTTTGCCCCCCCACCATCTTTTTTCACCGCTGCATGCATTCAGAAATGCCTACCTACAGTCTTGGGTGGAAGCCTTTTTATACACCAACTGGGAGGTTGTTTTGCTATGAATATTTTTAATCGTACCCAAACCGGGTCATTTTCAAACAAACGTTTGAAACGTCTGAAGCAGATTTCAGGCGCTATTTTCACCCTGCTGCTGCTATTTACGGCCGGGTTCCAATCAGGTACCGCCATGGCGGCCGAAGGAGATGAAGGGACAAGCTTTAGCGGCTTTGTCGTTGTCGCTGTAGGGGAGCAGCTGCCTGAAGGTACCGAAGCTTGGCTCATCTCCGATAATTTCGAAGGGCCACTCGACGTCTCAACTGAGGAAGTACCAGAAAACGTAGTCGCACAGACCGGCGTAAACTTTTCAACAGGGGAGTATACCTTTAGTAACATAGAGGATGGATTCTATTTAGTTGTGATCCGCCCACCTACCGATTCAGCTTTTGCGATCACAGACCCTTATTTTGTCCATATCGAAGAAGGCTTCGACGTATTTATGCCAGATCTAATGCTGCATAAAGCTCAGCTAAGCGGTTCAGTTGTAGAAAGCGGAACCGATGAAGGCATCAGTGCCCGTGTAGAGCTTTACAGCAAAGATGATGGGCTATTCTTTAGCACAAAAACAATTGATGGGAAATTTTCTTTTGGTGGTTTAGAGACAAGTGGAGAATATGAAATCTCAGCTTGGCCCGATGAAGATGAGCCGTATGCGCCCTCCGAGTTTCAGATCATCAATATCGCCATAGACTCATCTCAAACAATCATTATTGAATTAAACCCACCCAGCGTTACCGGCTTAGTAAAAGACCCTGAGGGTGAACCCCTTCGAGATGTGCATATTTCAGCTTGGCAAAAGCATGATGACGGAACAGTTGGCCCGCCACTTACTGAAGAAGAGCTACCGACGTGGGCCGATGACATGACCGGCCGGGATGGGTCGTTTGCCCTAGGTGCATTACAGCCAGGAACCTATCAAGTAGAAGCGTTTGGCGGCCCTCACAATGATCTATTGCCCCCAGACCCGATCGAGATTGAAATCCCTTATGAAGGGGATCCGATCATATTTGAATTCAAGGGTTTTGAAGCAGGTGTCAAAACGTTAAGCGGGTCTGTAAAAGATAAAGATGGGTTGGCGATTACAGATGCCCAGGTGAATGCGCAACATATGACCCGTCAGTGGTGGCGTTCAACACAAACTGATGAAAATGGTGCGTATGAATTAAATTTAGTCGGCGGAGAGTGGAATATTTTCATCGAGCCGATTCATGACTTCG
>JAHDEB010000014.1:37055-60149 GCA_020629055.1 Chloroflexota bacterium | reverse complement strand
GCCCAGTAGTGTCCACCATCCCAGAACATGTCAACATCTTGTGGGAGCGGATTGCCATCTTGATCTAGCAACATGAAGCCGCCACGATCTTGGTCGAAACCAACCGGACCAAAATAGTTTTCGGTGATTGTCATCCCGAGATTCGCTTCACCTTCGGCCGTGCTGAATACCGCATCGTTGGCTGAAATTTTACCCATACCTTGACGGTAAATCGGTGCTGCCAACTGCTTTTCATCATCCAACATCATGCTCGAAGATTGCATTAAGCGGTACTTCACTTCATTTGGAGTCAAGCTAGGATCTTTTTCAAGCATGAGTGCCACGGTTCCTGTAGCAACCGCTGCAGCCGCTGATGTTCCAGAACCGCGATAAATACTAAACCCTTGATGAAGCTCAGGATAGGTTTGGGCATAGGTGCTGTTCGGATGCAAGAATACATCGATATGAGCGCCTGGTGCGATCACGTCCGGTTTTACAAATCCGCTTTCCGTTGGGCCCGCTGAGCTGAATGGGGGAATGTAATCATCGGTGCCATCTAAAGGGCTATAGTTGTCTGTGAATGCACCAACGGTGATGACAAATGGATCATTTGCTGGAGACGCAATAGAAACTGGATCGGGGCCGATGTTCCCGGCCGATACAATGACGACGATTCCTGCATCCCAAAGTGCTTCTACCGCTTGGTTTAGCGGATTTTCCCAGTAATTGCCTTCAACTGGTCCCTGGATCGACATGTTAACAATTCTGATATTGTGAACATCTTTGTTGTCTAAAATCCAGTTAAGCCCTTCGATCACATCAATCTGAGTACCGCTGCCGGATGCACCTAATACTTTGACGCTAATCAGATTCGCTTTTGGTGCGACACCGCCTAAGTTTTCGTTCCCCAAGATGCCGGCCATCATGGTTCCATGACCATGTTGATCGCCTTTTTGGTTTGACCATTCTTCTTCTAAAGCTGTTTCGCCTTCAAAGCTAACCGCATGGGCCAAACCTTTGCCTAACATTGCAGGGTTAATGCCAGAGTCGAGCACCGCAATGCCGATGCCTTCACCGCTAACGCCTGCCGCATGAGCCAGATCAACGCCAGAAGCCTGAAGATGACCGGTAAAGTTAGAGGCCAGCTGATCTAGTGGCAATTCAACCACGCGAACTGAATCCACGTAGATGGCGCCTGCTTCAGCTTTGAATTGAACACTCAGTTTTTTGACATCGAGTGGAGCTTTGTCTACCCAGCTTATTCTTGCATATCGATCAGAATAGATAATCTGCTCGTATTCAACAATATCTTTCGTTTCTTTGAAGTCGGCAATGAACTTTGTGGTGCTTCCGGGTGCCTGTCGTACAACAGCTGAAACGAGATAGGTTTCACCTTCATTGACATCGATTTCTTGATAGAACCCGCTAGGTTCATCATCGTCGGCGTTCGCTACAAGAGCAGTGCGACCATACTCTACAATTTCTTCAATATTGTCGTCGTCCCCAATAACCTTCCAATCTTTGTCGTCGGCAAGGGTGCTATTTTTAACAAGATTTGGCAGAGTCTCTACCGCCTCGATGCCGCTGGCGGTCAAATGTGGGTTACCCCAAACACCGTAAGCGCAATCTTGCTTTTTCTCACTAACGGTTACCAGTTCTAATCTAGAGACGCCATATAGCTTTAGCTCTACGTTTGTTTCAATAGCAGTCGAATTGATAAGTGGGCTGTCGAAAGCTAGGTCACCGTCGAGATAAATCTGAAATTGGACACCTTTGCAATCTTTGTCAGGTTTGACAAGGTTTTCATCTAATCCAATTGTTGTCTTAAATGAATCTCGTGCACTATCTAATTCAAAAGATATAGAGGTATATTCTTTGGTGGTAAAAGCTTTAGCGTACTCGGTGCCATTAATGACCGGTGTGTCTTTTCCTTTCTGACTTTTGTTGGCCTGAACCTTCGTTCCTTTAGCTACATTATAAGTCTTTTTGTTCCAGTCACTTAGGTAGTCAAGATGATCTGTACTGAGTTTATCATTGCCAACCGTCTGTGCTTCTTTTTCAGCTTTCTTGCTCTTCTTGTCGTCATCGTCATCGTCATCGTCTTTGTCTTTTTTGTCAGTTACATTAATCGAGGAGCTGACCCCATGATCGATCGATACATTGCTGACACTTCCGATTGACTCGATAGATGCGATATGGCTCTCAGAGATTTTGACCCCATAGCTGCGAATGATATTGAGTTCGGAGGTGATTTCACCCCCAGCAGCTTCGATTTCCGCGCGAGCACTTTCTTTTTCGCCAACATTGTATTGAACAATCAGCGAAACGACGGGGGCATTGTCCGTATTTTTTATTTCAATCACTGTGTCATTTTCGGTTTGAGGTTCGGCTTGTGCCGCTGGCTGCTTTGTGACTACGGACGACGATTGATTTTCGGAAGGACCCTCTGAATGAAGGTCTGGCTGAACACTGGATGTTTCAGCACAGGCCGCCATTGCTAGTAATAGCAGCCCCATGGACAGTATAAAACGACTTTTTGTATAGCTTAATAGTTGCATAGATTCTATCTCACCCCGGATAAACCGAAACGTTTTGGATAACGTAGCTATATTGTCATAGCCCGAGGGTTTACTCAATAGGTCTATGCTCTTATTTTACTTGTTACAACTGGAGAAAAAGAATCGTGAAGGGAGGGTTAATTCCAGGCCATTTGGCTGCGGAATCCCCAGTAAGCATCGGCCGATTCGCCAAAGTCGGCCAAAAGGTCGAGAGGGTCATCTTGCCATTCAACATCAAGCGCCTTGATATTGGCGGCTAAATGTTCTTTCTTTGCAGCTCCGCTCAATACGATATCGACGAATGGCTGGGCAATGACGGCGGCTAAAGCTATTGCGTCCACCCCAACGTTGTATCGATCTGCAAGGCTTTGTAGTTTAAGCATTTTCCCCATAAATTTAGGATTGTTGTTGCTAGGGGTTAATCGGCCGTTGGCGACCGCTTCTTTAATGATGACCCCCATGCCGGCGTCACTAGCGGCTTGAAGCGCGGTGCCGGCCGATTGATCGAGCAGATTCCACGTTGCTTGGATAGAGTCAAACAGGCGTTGGCCGTGCATTTCGATACGGAGCGCTTTTTCAATGACGGCCGCTTGATTAGCTCCACTGACCGACAAACCGATTAACAGCCCGGCCTCGCGTAATTCAGCAAGTTTTTCTAATACCGCAACATTGTCAAGAACCCCACTCTCTAAAGTCGCAGAGTGGATTTGATACAGATCTAAGTGGCCGGGTAACGTGCCACGACTTTCTAGAATCTGACGATTTAGAACTTCGATCGAGTGTTCTTTGACTTCATGTTTTTGCCCTTCAGGTAAGCTGACCTGCCAGTCGGCCGTGTAGGTATATCCCCATTTTGATCCGATGTTAATCTCCGGTTCAACAATGTTTCGTTTAATGACCCAATCCCCTAAAAAGGCTTCCGCTTTCCCATATGACCGAGCAGCATCAAAGTAGCGAATCCCTTGGTCCCAAGCGAAATCTAATATATTTGCTGCGTGTGCACTCATCCCTTCGGCCGATTTGTCTTTGCCTAAATGCAGGTCATGCCCCAAGTTGATGTATCCTGGTCGACCCAGCGCTGCTAGCCCCAGCCCGATTTTTGTTACGTAGATTTCGTTGTCGCCAAATTCGTATAAGTCCATAGCCAGTTGTTTCGTGGATGATAAAGCCCCTATGATACTGACTTTAAAGAGGGTTGTCTAAAACTGGATTCGCTCTGCATAGAAAGGGCTCCGGATTGCCGGTTCTTTTGAATTTCGCCCACCTAACGCTAAACTACTATCTTGCACTTTAGCCTTGTCTATTTTTAGCTTGCATTTCTAAGAATTTGCGGCCCTGCTTACATTTCCTATTAGAAGCTCTGTAGCCATTCCCTATAGCATTGTTGGGATATGTTCTTAATAGGTAAGAGCCTGCCTTCCATGAATGAACTATTTTTTCAATTTGCAGTTGCTTTAATTTTGCCTGTTGGGCTTTTTGTCGCTTTGTGGCTCGTGGATTGGTGGGATAAGCGTTGATCGGCCGACAGCAGCCGTTATTTCACCCCGAGCACCATCAAGCGATTGCGTTTAAATGTATCGATCATTTCGGCCGCTGTTTTTTCCGATTCTTCTCCCATTAACAGGCTGGGGGCGTCGGCTTCAAACTGTTCGCAAACAAACTTATGGCTGTCGTACATAATGGCAAATGCTTGCCGAAATTTACGCATGGCAGGCTCCAGCTCGGCCGGAGGATTTTCAAATACCGCTTTTGATTTGCGCATGACATTTTTAATCATAAAGTCATGATCATAGGCCCACATCCCGCTAAATCCGTCAGCATATCCGACCATACTTGGCCGAATGTGATTGTCGTACATGGCGGCCGAAAAATCACCCGTTAGCTTGAAAGTGACCGAGATACTCCAAAGAACATTGGTTGCACGGGCCAACTCTTTTTCAGCTTCGATCAAATTGTTTGAGTCAATCGCTTTTTGAAAACGATCAAACGCGAGGGTAAGGGTCTGCACCCAGCTAAAAAATAAGTGGTGACCCACTCGCCATCGAATTTGTGTATGAGCTATTTCGTGATTGTTTTGCATATGGGATGTGTGGGGCTAAAAGTCAAACATTTCAAGCGCTGACTCTAGCCCAATGCGTAAGAGGGGGATTTCAGTAACAGTTAATGTCCCTTCCGGGTCAAGAGACGCGTACATATTGCGGAATGATGCGAGAAGCCCATAAAGATAGGCGCGGCTGGGATCATCATTTGTCCGGTTAATTTTGAAGTAGGCATCAAATGTATCAAATTTATCGGCTCGGCCGGTATCGTCGGCTAGTCTAAATTCGTCAGCAGCTAGCGCTTTTAACGCGATGTCGAATGTGGCCACAGCGTCTTCAGGGGCGGTATTTAAGGGCAGATTGATGATCTCTTGCAATGCTTGCTTGACCTCGGCCGATAGCTGGGCGTTTTGATAGCTAGATAGCAGATCTGCCGGCATAGGGAGTATCGCCTCTCCATTTCCTTCTAGGTTGGCCGATAAAGTTTCGATTAGTCGGTCTGGTGTTTGATCCGATCCTGAACTGCTCATTTAGATTGTTTCCTAGTTTTGACTGCTTGCGGTATAATTCGGGTAATTATTTTGCAAAACAATCGAAATGTCAAATATAATTTTGAATTTCATCCTTTAAAGAAAATATAACGATGTTTAGCTGTTGGGTTTAGATATGCCCATATCGCTCGTTATATCAAACTTTCTCTCTTTCGATTATGTTAAACAGTTACCTAAATTTAGATGAAATTGACAGTAAAATTTTACAGTTGCTGCAGCAAGATGCTTCTTTGACCAATGTAAAGCTTGCCGAAAAAGTCGGGCTGTCGGCCGCGGCAACCTTGGCCCGGGTGCGTAAATTAGAGCAAGACGAACTAATAGATTCCTACTCGATTCGAGTGAATCATGAAAAACTTGGCTTTGGTCTGCTATTTTTTGTGAGCGTTCAGCTATCAAGCCACGACGTCGAATTAGTCGATAAGTTTCGGGTTGCGATTCGGGAACTGGCAGAGGTGATCGAATGCCATTTTGTGACCGGGGGCTCTGATTATTTGCTGAAGGTTGCGGTGAAAGATCGGGCGGCACTCGAAGATTTCTTAGTGCGTAAACTGACACCGATTCCAGGAGTTGATCGAATGCAGACGAGCTTAGTCTTGAATGAAGTTAAAAAGGGGACGGTATTGCCTGTAGGACCATAAACATAGGGGTCTCCCGCCCAAATCTTGCTTTTAACAAAACAGCTTATCTGAAAGCTATACCAATTTGGGTGAATTTTCGGTTTGGCTGATTAATTTCAAGAAAAGATGGGGATTAAAAGGGAAATTGCGTATATATACTTATTTTTAATAACAAAGACAAAAGGTAAGCTTTGAGAATAATCAACTTTTTCGCTCTACCTTCTCATGAAAAACGCTTCCTCTTCAAATCGGGCCAAAACTCTATTCTCTCGATTGAATTCAGTTCGGCTATCAACAAAAGCATCCCAAAAGTCTATTCAGGTATCTTCAAAATGTGTTGAATCTACTGCTCAACAAGTTGAAAGAAGTAAAGCTTTAATTGCTCGTTCAAGATCTAAGGGCAATTAAAGCTTTACTCGATTATTCAGTGCTTTGCCTCAACGGGTCTGTTATCCCAAAACTTCTGCACAAGCTTCGCCCAATATCGCCAAACCTTCATCGATTTGCTCATCGGTCATGTTTAATGGGGGTAAGAAGCGGACGCAATTGCTGTATAACCCGGCCCGTATGGTAATTAATCCACGATTGAGGGTCGCTGCATTAATGGCACCGGTGCTCTCCATGTCTGGTACCCGCGAGCTTGCATCTTTCACGATTTCCATCGCCAACATCGGACCTAATCCCCGAACGTCACCGATCCTATCGGGATATTGAGCTTGGAGCGCCAACAACCCTGCACGAATTCTGTCACCCACTTCGTTGGCGCGGGTTAGAAATGCTGGATCTTTGATCATGTTAAGCGACTCGATCGCGGCCGCACATGCGAGAGGGCTGCCGCTATAGGTACCACCTAATCCACCCGGATGTGGCCCGTCGACAATTTCAGCCTTGCCGATAACACCCGCAATCGGGGTTCCCGCACCCATCGCTTTGCCCACCGTGATTAAGTCTGGCTCGATACCATAATGTTCACAAGCAAACAGCTTGCCCGTCCGGCCGCTGCCACATTGGATCTCGTCTGCGATCATGACGATCCCGTGCTGATCACAAATTTTGCGAATGTGTTCTAAAAAGCGGGGTGGGGTGGGGATAAAGCCGCCTTCCCCTTGAACCGGTTCAATGACAATGGCCGCAATATAGTTGGGATCTACCTGAGAGATCATCGCATTGTCCAATTGCTGACACGCGTATTCGACAAAGCCTTCTGCGCTCATTTCGGCCGGTCTGCGATAAATGTTGGGGAATGGCAGACGGTATACCTCGGGGGCAAATGGGCCGAACGTTTTCTTGAAGAGCGCATATTTACTCGTCATGCTCATCGTTAGGTTGGTTCGGCCGTGATAAGCCCCCTCAAACACAACAATGCTGTCACGCCCAGTGTAAGCGCGTGCCAATTTGATCGCGGCTTCTACCGCTTCAGCCCCACTATTCGAAAGGGTTGTTTTTGTCGGTCCGCTAATCGGCACAATCGAGTTCATGAGTTCCGCCAGGGCGACCAACGGCTCATAGGTGCTGACGATCGAACACATGTGAATCAGATCGTCTGCTTGTTTTTTTATCGCATCGACGACGGCTGGCTGATTGTGCCCAATCAACTGCATGCCGATACCACCAGCAAAGTCAAGCAGCGTGTTGCCGTCTACATCGAGCACGGCCGCCCCTTGAGCGCTTTGAATGGCGACAGATGTCAGTTTGGCGTTGCCTTGTGCAATTGCAGCGGCACGTCGTTCATTTAAGGCTTGGCTTTTTGGGCCAGGAATTTCGGTTACAAGATTAATGGTTGACATAGTTTTGGGGTGAAAGTGGCATGGTGCGAACGCCGATCCCTACGGTTCCTGCTTCGTGTTGTGAATAGATATTCTCTCAACAGCAGTTAGTCGCTTACGGTATTTGCGCCATGCTCCTTTGCTGAATAATTCTTATTTTCCCAATAGATTAGGGTTGCCCAATTATCAGAATTGGTATCTTCAATATAGTTTTCGAGCATGCCACGTACGACAAATCCGTTGCGCAATTGCATGCTGAGCGTGGGATCAAATAGGTTGCCTGCGATTACTTGCCCGACATATTCATGAATGGTGTGAGACTTTCGATAGGTGGGGTAGCCGGGCAAAACACCACCCGCGACAATGCCGCGCCTGTTGGTGCGCACCACTAACTCTTTGCGCGCATCGTACAAAATGCGGCCGATCCCCATTCCTCGACAGTCTGGATGAACGCTTATATCTGCCCCGTAGTAATATTCGCCATCAGGCACGTGATTCGTATAGTAGCCTTCGGCGATCATCTCTTTAAACGTATGATTTGTATGGTCAAAATCGAAATGGATAAAAAAGCCGGAGCCAAGCCCGACCACCTTGTCATCAAGAAGCGCAACAAACTCCCCCTCGGGGAAAATTTCACAGTGACTCAAAAAGTGCTCCTCATTCATGAGTTCATGATCGGCAAGGCTAGGAAAGCAATCTCTTTGAAGCTGAGTGAGTGCAGCGGCGTATTTCGGTTTGATGGTATCGATTCTAATCGGTGGCATGAGTATTTAAATCAAAATTCTTTGTAATTTGATTTCCCTAATTCTGGGTTTCCCCAATAAATGAAAGCAGACCAGTGGTCGGCAGGGGGGTGATCAAAAAATTTGTGGATGGGTCCAATCAATTGAAAATCGTTGCGCAATTGCATCGTCAATGTCGGGTCGTACAGGTCACGACTTTCAACTTTGGCCAAGTATTCATAGATGTCTAAAACGTGTTTGTAGTCGCTATATCCTTGCAGGACCGAAGCTGCAAAAAATCCCCACTTCTTATTTCTAACAATGACCTCTTTTCGTAAGTCATAAATTTTTCGGCCGATCCTTTGTCTGCGATAGTTAGGGTGCACACAGAATTCAGATCCATAGTAGAACCTGCCATTTGGATCGTGATTATGGATGCAAAAATCACCTAATATCTCACTCTCACGTTCCGGTAGATTGCGCCAATCTAAGTCTGTAAAAATTCCGGCCCCAAACCCAACAACGACTTTACGTGGCTCTTTTAGTGCCACAATCGCCCCTTCCGCAAAAATGTCCGCCATTAAAATTAAATCTTCAGGCACGTATCGATCTTCATCTGTCATATCTGGAAAACAGAAGTTGATTAGATCCGCGACCGGTTCGGCGAGATCATGATTGAGTATGGTATAGCTGATCGTCATGTGCTAGTTAACCTTGTTCCGCCAAATTCGGGTTTTCCCAAAAAATCAATGCTGCCCAATTGTCAGATTTCGGGTAGGTAAAAAAGTGTTGTACAGGGCGAATGATTTTGAATCCATTTCGTATTTGCATACTTAATGTTGGATCAAAGATCTCTTTGGCTTTTACCTTTTCAAGGTACTGATCGATATTTAATTCGTGCTTGTGATGCAAATAACCTGGCAAGACGGCCGCAGCAGCAAATCCCAATTTTTGATTGTCTGTAACCAACGCTTTGCGGCGCACATAAATTGCCCGGCCGATGCCACGTCCTCGATAATCAGGATGAACACAGAAGTCACTGCCATAGTAATAATCACCGGCCGGATTATGGGCAGACTCATTGTTGATTTCTAGCAGGTCATTTTCAGTTGGGGGCAAGTTGTCAAAGTCTAAATCGACAAAGATCCCAGTCCCCATACCAACCGGTTTATCTCCGTCTAAGGCAACAATCGTCCCTTGGGGGAACACCGCTTCGAGCTCAGCCAAATCTTCAGCATCGTATTTGTCGATATCTGGCATGTCTGGAAAACATAAATCGACCAATTCCCCAACCGGTTCACAAAGGCTTTTATTGATGATGGTGTATGTAATTTCAGTCATAACTGTCTCTGGCCATCGCTGGGTGTATTCCAACATGTTTGCCGAATAAAATTAGCAGGAACTAAATACTGTCTGTTAATCGGTCGTAGGCGTCTGGCCGACGTTGTTTTAGCAAGGGGAACAAATAACGCCACTGCTCGAAAAGCTTCGCATCTAATTCTGCGACTAGAACCTCGGTCGTATCACGGCCGGCTTGAGCGATTATTTTCCCCATCGGGTCGCAAATAAAGCTGCTGCCGTAAAACTCAACCCCTTCAGTACCGGTCCGATTTGCGGCCGCGATATAGACCCCATTGGCGATCGCCTGCCCACGCATCACCGTTTGCCATGACTCGGCCGTATCTAGCTCCGGCGCTTCTGGTTCTGACCCAATCGCGGTCGGGTAAAAGATAAACTCTGCCCCATTTAACGCACAAATGCGAGACATTTCGGGGAACCATTGGTCATAGCAGGTCGGAACGGCCGTTTTTAAACCGGCTAAATCATGAACCGGATATTCATTGTTTCCATTGAAATAATAATCTTCATAATATCCAGCACCTTGTGGGATATGCACCTTGCGCGTAAAGCCCAACAATCCTGCCGGTCCATGAATCGTGGCGGTATCCCAATAGTTTCCTGCTTCATCTTTTTCATAGATCGAGCCGATCAGGATGACATTATTTTCTTGTGCCAACCGATTAAAAACGGTCACACTCTCCCCATCTTGCAGAGATTCTGCCCGCTCAAAATTGGCGTCCTCTTTGACACTAGCAAAATATGGGCACAAGGTAAATTCTTGTAAACAGACGATTTCTGCCCCACGCTCGGCCGCTTCTGCAACCAAGCCTTCTAGCTTTTTAATCATGTCCGGCCGGTTTCCGGCCCAGTCGGTTTGTACAATCCCGATTTTTGTGTTCTTCATAGTTGGTTTTTAGCTGATTCGCCACAGAGCTAATCAGCGCTAATAATTTCTTGAGCAGCTCGAATGCCGGTTTCATAAGCCCCATGAATGGTGCCGTAAAACTTGGGATGGGTCGCTTCACCAGCAAAGAAAAGACGGCTGTCAACATGTTTGGCCAATGTTCGTCTATCCTCCGGCCGTTGCCCAACACGATCAAACGAGTAGCTGCCACATGAATAAGGGTCATGTTCCCAGCCGGTGCGGACATATGCTTCCGGTTGGGGAATATCACCAAACCCATTATTGCCAAACATGATCTGCATCGCATGCAGCGTCTGCTCCAGCAATTCATCATCGCTCAATGTGTTGATATGTTTGGCCCGGCGATGAGAATGATAGGCAACGATAATCGGTTCACCGGTATAGTGCCCGATATTCAGCCATGCATGAAACAGCGACGGTTCACCCGTGCTCATGTAATTAAAGCGTTGAGGCTCTTTGGGCCAATAAAACCGGTCAAAACGCATGGCGATTTTTTCATAAACGCCAAACCCGATCCGGCCGATTGTTTCTTGTTTTTCTTTGGGCAGTGGGGGATCAAAGGTGATCTGACCGCTTTGAAGCACCCCCAAGGGGACTGTGATGACGACACGGTCACAGACAATCGGGTCTTTTTCTGTCTCTACCTCAATTTGAACATGGCTGGCGCCGGTTGTTATTTTGCGAACGGGGGACCCGGTGCGAATGTCTAAACCGGCTGCCAAATGGTCAGTTATCTTGTTAAATCCACCCCCATGCACTAGAAAATCGCCACCAGGTAACATTACATGTTGATGAAGTGTGTAATCGATTTCTTCTGCATCGGCCGCGCTCACATATTCTGTGGAAATTAAAGATTGGTATTTGAACCCTAACTCTGCTGCTCGGCTGAGCCCTTTTGGTTTGGGCAGTCCGTGGTCATATAAATCTTTAAACGATTTAAATCGCTTCGGCCGATCATAAAGCTCTGAACCAGAAGCCAAGTAGAACGAGCCGAGCGCCAATTGAAGCCCTTTTGCATATTCCTTTTGATCTAACGGGGTGCCATCATCATCATAGGATTGGACCGCATGACCCGTTCGGTTCAAAAAATCGGTGTGTCCGGTTTCAATGTTTAGTTCTTCTGCCAATGGGGTCAACGGATTCCCATCAACCCCATGGATCCAAGCTCCACCTAAATCGACTGAATCCCCTAATGAATGATCTGTATGGGTTCGCCCACCAACCCGGTCACGTGCTTCTAGCACAACGACCTCGTAACCAGCATCAAGCAGCGTGCGGCCGGCCATGATGCCCGCCATACCTGCGCCGATCACAATTACTTTTTCTTTTTTCATGATCGTTGGTCGCCTAATTTCTTGCCCATGACCGATAAGAGTTCAAAAGCTAAATTTGCTGCCAAAATAGAAGTGATCGCTCCATGATCATAATGTGGGTTGACTTCAACAACGTCCGCCCCGATCAGATTGAGTCCTTCTAAACCACGCACCATTTGCAACATTTGAAAACTGGTAAAGCCACCCACTTCTGGGGTGCCTGTACCGGGGGCATAAGCGGGGTCGATCGAATCGATATCAAGGGTGACATATACCGGCCGGTCGCCTACTTTTTTGCGTAAATGCTTGATAATCTCTGCGGTCCCCATCTCAAAGCACTTCTCGATGGTGAGGGTATCGGCACCCAAGCTCTTTGCTTCTTCCAGCTCTCCAGCTTCAGTTTGTGGTCCACGGATGCCCACTTGAATGTACGCATCTGTATCGATAAACCCATCGCGGATTGCGAGCCAAAAGGGGGTGCCATGTTCAAGCTGTGTGATCCCCTGATAGCAATCGGTATGTGAATCAAAGTGAATGAGGGCGACCGGGCCAAACTTTTCCGCATGGGCACGGAGCAGTGGGTAGGTGATTGAATGATCGCCACCCAGCGCCATGACGCGAACATTTGTGGCTAACAGTTCGTTGATCCCGGCCGTAATTGCGTCGGCCGAGCGGTCGATGCTCGTCGGGTCACATTCAATGTCCCCGTAATCGATAAAGTTTAGCTCTTGGGTTGGGCTAATATCAAGATGGCGGTTGTACCCCCAAATTTGTTTTGAGTTTTCCCGAATCGCACCTGGCCCATGTCGGGTGCCGCTGCGCCAACTGGCTGCACCACTATCAAAAGGGATGCCGACGACGGCCATGTCTACCCCGCTTAAATCACGGGTATGTTTAGCATGCATAAACGTTGAAATGCCCATGTATGCGGGGATAAATTCGTAAGTCATATTTGTTTAGGGGGTAGAGAACAAATGCTAAATATTCGTGAGCACCACGAACATCTAGCATCTAATATCTGCTTAAGCCAGCGCTTTTTCCCGATCACGCAAAACCTGCATAGAGCAAAGTTTGCCAGGGGCACCAATCACACAGCCACCGGGATGAGTCCCAGAGCCGCATTGGTAATACCCTTTGATCGGGGTGCGATATTGATTCCAGCCAGGTGCGGGGCGATTCATGAACATCTGATCTGGGAACAGCTCACCATGGAAAATATTCCCTTCCGCAATGCCCACAATCCGCTCAATATCTAGCGGGGTTACCACTTCACGATGTAGCACCAAATCATTAAAACCGGGGAAAAACGAGTTCAATGTATCTTGAACAGCATCCCCAAGGTTTTCTCGTTCAGTATCCCAATCACTATCTTTCAAGTGGTAGGGTGCCCACATCACAAAGTTCGACATGATGTGTTTACCGGCCGGAGCCATATCTGGATCAATGGTTGATTGAATACATCCGTCGATAAACGGCCGCTTGCTAAAGGTGCCTGCTTGCGCATCTGCGAAGGCTGCTTCTAAGTATTCAAAGGTAGGTCCGACATTAAGAAATCCACGGAAAAGTTCCGCCGACTTCTCATGGTTAGGGTGTTTCGGGACATCACTCAGGGCAAAGTTTACCTTGGCCGCTGACCCTTGGAATTTAAAATCTTTGATGTGGTTGACCAAATCTTGGGGCAATTCATCAGGATCAACCAGTCTTAAGAACGTATTGCGAGGATCGAGTGCTGAAACGACAACATCAGCATAAATTTCCTCGCCGTCTTCTAGTTTGACCCCGATCGCTTGTCCATCTTTACGCAAGACTTGTTCTACCGCAGCCTCATATTGAATGGTTCCGCCAAAAGCTTCAAACGCACGAGCTAAACATTGGGTAAAACCGCCGTTTCCACCTTTGTGAAAACCCCATTCGCCAAAAATACCGTCATACTCACCCATTTTGTGGAACAGCCATACCATGCCGCTCTCTTTTGAACGCGGGCCGCACATGCTGCCGATGATGGCGCTTGAAGATAACATCCCTTTGACGAGGTCATTTTCAAAATATTCGTCTAAGACATCCGCTATGCTGCTGGTCCATAATTTTTGAACCATCTCCTGTACATCTGGCTCCATTTCTTCAAGAATAGCGTGGAACTCTGCCATTCTTTCAAGCTCTTCAGGATCTTGGCTTTGCGTATTGGGAGGAATCATGTCTACAAGCGGCTTTAGCGCATGGCAAACACGGTCCATGATGTGCCCAAAATCATGCATCCCCTCAGCATCCTCTGGCGACAACTTGGAGATTTCATGGTAGTTTTCGTACGTGTCGTGACCCAGTTTAATGTATTGGCCATCTTCAGCAGGGTGAAAATGGTTGGGCATCGGCAAGGTCATCATGCCATGTTCTGGTAAGTTAAGCTCTTGACAAATGTCCGGCCGTATCAAGCTTAATGCATAGGAGAATGTGGTGAATTTATAGCCTGGCAGCAGCTCTTCTGTAATTGCTGCACCACCAACTAAATGGCGCCTTTCAAGCACCAAAGTGTTTAATCCAGCTTTTGCCAGATAACCGGCATTCACAAGGCCGTTGTGTCCGCCGCCGATAACGATTGCATCGTATTTTTTCATAAGGTTTGAGAAAAGGGTACAGGGGATAGGGTAGAGGGGCTTCGTGTTCTCTCTACGCCGAACCCTCTACTCTCTACTAGTTTTTCGCTCTGGATTAAAGAATGGTAACGCGACGACTTTCGCTTTTACATTCACACTGCGTCGGATAATGCTGATTTCAAGATCAACTTCAGTGCCGGGTTCGCAAAGATCGAGGGGGAGTTTCGCAATAGCGATATGGCTGCGCAAAAGGGAGGAATACATCATGCAGGTGGCATAACCACCATATTCCCAAGGGATATCGCTTATACGATAGATGTTCATCGTACCTTCGTTAAACACGCCATCCATTGGGGGATGAATACCCGCTTCGCGATGTTTGGCTTGGTAGTCGTACCAGTCAATCACAAGCCCAACGGTGTTCCAGCGGCTCGAATTTTCTACAACTTCTTTTTCGATGGCAGCCCGGCCGATGAAGTCTCGATCATCTTTGCTCAGGTTCTTGAACATCCATCCCCAACCTAACTCATGCGGGGTGTCACGTTGTGCATCTGTCCATGCATAACGTGCCGTGTAGAAATCTACATCGATAAGTAATAACCCAGCTTCTATACGAGCCATTTTTAAAGCGTGTAAGCCTATTGGGGTGATGTTATGCCCTTCACCGGCTGACATCAATGCATCCCAAACGGGAACGCCGCTATCTGTAGGCACCCAAAGTTCATATCCTAAGTCACCGGTATAACCGGTGCGTGATATGACCACATCGTGACCCGCAATTTTGGTATGGGCCAAGCGAAAGAAGCCTAATCCGTTAAGATCAGATGTGAGCTCTTTCAAAATAGTTAAAGAACGAGGCCCTTGTAAAGCCAGGATTCCATAATCGGCTGAGATATCTTCGATCTCGACATTGAATCCTTTTTTACGGGCGATTTGACGAAAGTAGCGTAGATTTGGTTCGGCCGAGGTCAGCCAATATTCCCCTACGCTTGTGTGCATAATGACCCCATCTTCGACGACATAACCAGCTTCGTCGCACCAAATGGTATATTGGGCGCGGCCTGGTTTACATTTGCGAATGTCACGTGCTAGGGTATGCATCAAGTAAGCTTCTGCATCTGGCCCAGAAAATTTATATTTAAAAAGGGGAGATGTATCGAGCAATCCGGCCGAATTGCGGACCGAATAATACTCAGATAAATCTGAATGTTGATATCGAGGTGCCACCAAGTAACCGGCCCAATTTTCCCAAATCATCGGATGGTTAAGCGCTTCTGTACGCGGGTGGAATGGTGTTGTTTTTGGCATAAAGTTGCAATGATAGTGACAGGGGATAGGGATAGAGGATGCGGATTTATAGCATTCCCTATCCCTATCGCTAAGCCCTATCTTAATTTAGTTTCCAGCTTTAACCGCTGTCCACAGTTCGTCATAAAGTAATACCGATTCGTCTGAGACTTCGGTTAACCAGCTAAGTTTGGCTTCAACTTCTGGCGGCGGGAAGATGCCTGGATCTTCTAGAACTTCAGGCTCGATGAATTCTCTTGCAGCTTCATTTGGACTTGCATAGTAGGTGTAGTTGGTAATCGCTGCACCTGCTTCTGCGCTCAATACATAATTAATGAAGTGAGCCGCTGTCCCTTTCCGCTCTGAAGCGGCCGTAATGCACATATTGTCGAGCCATTTAACAGCCCCTTCTTCAGGTACTGAGTAGTACCAGTTGCCGTCTTCTGCATCATCGTCCCATGTTTCATAATAGGCTTGGAATACACCGCCGCTCCAACCGTGGGTAATGACAACTTCATCTGGAACCAACAATGAGGTTGGATAGTCTTCACTGTTAAAGGTTTTCCAAAATGGTTTCGCTGCCAAGATCGCATCTTGAATTTGTTGTAATTCTTCAGGATCTTCGGTGTTTGGATCTAATCCTAGGTAGAACGCTGCTGCGGCAGGAAGCTCACGAGGGTCGTTCAATACGTTGATGCCATCCCCTTCGTATTTTGCCAATTCTTCAGGGTCAAAGATCGCGGCCCAGCTGGTAGGTGGGTTGGCGTCAAAGTATTCGTTGCCCGCCCGATAGCCGATTCCGGTGGTTCCCCATTGGTAAGGAAGACAGTGTGCGTTGCCTGGATCAAATGGAGCGTTCATAAATGCTTCATTCATGTTGCTAACATTTGAAAATCCTTCTGCATTGATAGGGGCCAATAGATCGAGTCCGATCATGATGCCTACCATGTAGTCGGATGGAACGATAACGTCATAACCTTTAGCACCAGCTTCTAGTTTTGCCAGCAGGTCTTCGTTTGAAGCATAGGTGTCATAAATGATTTTCACACCAAACTCCTCTTCGTAGTCTGCTAAAACTTGCTCGTCGATATAGTCGGCCCAGTTGTAAACACTCAATTCTTCACTGAGTGCATCGTCGGCCGCAGGTACGACGTCGCCGTCTCCTTCACCAGACCCGCCGGGGCCGCCAGGGCCTCCCGGGCCGCCGCCACAAGCCGCAAGGGCGAACATGGCGATTAGGCTAAATAATACGGTTAATTTTTTAGACATTTTCTTCTCCTTAAATAATTATTGATAAGCGATAGTTAATCGATTGACTGCATTTTCTTCCGCTTATCAGATATCACTTTGTTAAATTTTCCGCCGTTTTGCGTGCAACGGCAATTTCTTGACTCGTTAAAACTGTACCGTTGGTGCCAGAATGCATGAGTCGTTGCGGATAATCGATATGATCAAGTCCTAAAATGTGGCCCAATTCATGGGCCACCACTCGACCATCATCTGTTAACGGTTCATCGGCAATGAAATATGCCATATGCTCGGCCGAGGCAACGCCGTTTGGGCCACGTACCGTTTGTACAAAATAACCGGTCACGGCCGTTTTGCGCTGAAATTCTCGAGGGAGCTGATCGTACCCTTCAAAAAAATCATCAACCTGCCAACGAATAATGTTGGCGGTTAGGGCGATGGGTATCGTACCTCGGACTACTTTTTTAACGTCAAACCTGATGCCCGCCGGTTCCCAGATTTCATTGGCGCGACGGTGGGCCGCTACAACTTCATCAAACGAACGTGAGCTGGAAAAGGTTTGTTGAGTGTCATCTAAAATGAAAACCGTAATCGGTACGCGGATCAACTCATATTGGCTGTCATTTGGCGCGGGGTCGAAATCAACTTGATAAACGGCCGAGACACCAATTGAGTGAGGGGATTCTAGCTTTTGGGGCGGGCCGCAACCTACAAGGCTGATCATCCCTAAAACACAAAGCCAAGCTGCCCGCCAACTCATGTTTTCCGTTGAATAATCAGAGAAAAGATGACAAGAATTGTTGATCCGAGAAACATCAGGGTTGAAATCGCATTAACCTCTGGTGTTACACCGAAGCGTAGTTTAGAAAAGATGTACACGGGTAAGGTTGTTGATCCAGGACCGGCCATAAAAAAGGTGATCACGAAATCGTCGAGTGATAGGGTAAAAGCCAGCAATGCACCGGCGACAATGCCTGGTAGCAAAAGTGGAACGGTTACTCGGCGGAATGTTTGCCATGGGTTCGCACCAAGGTCGGCCGCAGCTTCCTCCAGTGAACTATCCATGTCCGACAACCTGGCCCGAACGATAATGGCGACAAACGCAATATTAAAAGCGACATGTGCGATCAGAACCGTATAACGGCTGAGTGAAACCCCGACCATAATAAAAAATAGCAGGGTAGAAAGAGCCATCACGATATCGGGAATAATGATTGGTAAATAAAGAATCGCATCGTATGTGACTTTGCCCCAGAACTTGAAGCGTTCCATCGCGATGGCTGTGAGTGTGCCAAACACCGTTGCGATACCCGTTGACCACAACGCTAGCCACATGCTGGTGCGAAACGCGCTGGCTACCTGTGGGTCACGGAATACTTCTCCGTACCACTTTGTGCTGAACCCGGTCCAAACACTCACAAATCGATTGTCATTAAATGAATAAACAATCAAAATGATGATGGGTAAATAGAGGAACATAAAGAGGCCAACAGCCAGCCAAGTAAGCGCTCTTTCATTAAACGATTTTCGAATCTTGTTTCTTATGGGAACAGTCGCAAGTGCCATGATTTATTGTTCCTCTCCGCCTACTCGGAAATAAATTAAGATCGCCAGCAGCATAATGGCCATCATTAAAAACCCGATTGCCGAGCCAAACGGCCAGTCACGGGTGGTCATAAACTGCTGTTGAAGCAGGTTGCCCAATAATGAAACCTTACCGCCACCCAAAATTGTGGGTGTCACATAAGCCCCTAGCGATGGGACAAAAACGATGATGCCGGCTGCCACCAGCCCTGGCGCTGATAAAGGCAAAAGGACGCGGGTAAATCGATAGAATCCGCTGGCACCTAAGTCGGCCGCAGCTTCGAGCAGTGACCAGTCTAATTTTTCTAAATTACTGTAGAGGGGTAAAACCACAAATGGAAAGTAACCATAAAACAGACCTACAAAGACGGCCCCGGTATTAAATAGCAGCGGAAGTGGGTCTTCAGTGGCTGTGGCCAACCACGCGAAAAAGTTGCTGCTTCCAGATAGGGCAACCGCTTGTTCGTGAATGGTAGAGGTCCACACATTGTTGATTAAACCGGAGTCGCGTAATAACAATAGCCAAGCATAGGTCCGAACCAAGAAGTTGGTCCAGAAAGGAATCATCACCAAGAAGACAAGAACATTGCGCCATTTTTCCGGTTGGCGAGCCATCCAGTAGGCAAATGGATAACCAAGGACCAAACACAATGCGGTGTTGCCGAGGGCGAGAAAGAACGAGCGGCGGAAAATCTGTAAGTAGATGAATTCGTCCCCAATACGGCTAAAAAATCGGCCGTAGTCGTTAAAGAGCTGGGCAAAACCCTGCGCCGTGGTCAGGTCTGGGTAAATGACGGTGCCAAGCGGCCCCCGTTCGCTCAGACTAATCACGAAAACGATGATGTTCGGCATAACAAAGAACACCACAAGCCAAAAGGCGGCCGGGTAGTTGATGGCCCATGCGCTGTTGCGTGTGACCAAAACTAAAATTAAACCGGCAAGGCCTACAATCGTAATGGCGGCCAGAAAATCATTGGTGATAAACCAGTAGCCGGCCGCTAGCGCAATAAATATCGCCGAGCGAACCATCGCCCCTTTACGGGCGATTTCGTTTTCGCGCAGCAACATGCCGCCCAAGATTAGGTCTACCACAAGCCCAAATCCGAATAAGATATATGGAACAACGCCTGCAAAATTTTCGGCTAAAGCTGATTCAAAATCGAAAGGGCGCCAGCCGATAGAGCCAAACGTAACCCAGCGAAATAGAAAAATTCCCCATAGCCCTGCATGGGCCAATAATATCCATGAGGCCACCCGTAATACCGGTTCTGGCCCGGACATCATAATCGGGTCTTGCTGTTTGTCTGCTGATTCTAAAATTCCAGAAGCCATAAGATTACTCCGCTAAAATTTGGGCATTTTGCGTTGACCATTCAACAGAGACTTCATCACCCTTGTTGAATTGAACATCTTGCCCAGCTTCTAAATTTTGTAATCGGGCAAATATTTTGTCCCCGGTTGTCAATTCGATTTGGTAGCGGGTATCGGTACCGATATAGATCGTTTGACTGACTGTGCCAGCGATTGCAGATTTATTTGCTGATTGGCCTGCGTCTTTTGCCGAGACAATCGAGATTTTTTCCGGCCGGATCGCGATGACCGCATCCTGACCTTTCTTAAGCTCAGTGGAGGTAGAACCGACCAAATGAATGCCCTGAGCATCTAATACCGTTGTTTCACCAACCGAGTCGATTTTCCCTTTGATAAAATTGGTTTCACCGATAAAGTCGGCCACAAAACGGCTGACCGGGTTTTCATAAATTTCTTTGGGGCTGCCAATTTGTGCCACGATCCCGTTGTCCATGACAGCGATACGATCAGACATCGTGATCGCTTCTTCTTGGTCATGTGTCACATAGATAAATGTGATCCCTAACTCTTCTTGGATCTGTTTAAGCTCAAGCTGCATGTCTTTGCGCAATTTAAGGTCTAAAGCGCCTAAAGGCTCATCTAGCAAAAGAACCCTCGGCTGATTGACGATGGCACGTGCCAGTGCCACCCGCTGTTTTTGCCCCCCAGATAGCTGAGTCGGCCGCCGACTGCCGTAACTTCCCATTTGCACCAGCTCTAAAGCCGCATTGGTTCGGCTTTCAATTTCATTTTGCGGGATTTTGGCCATTTCCAGCCCAAATGCGACATTTTTTGCCACTGTCATATGGGGGAAAAGTGCATAGCTTTGAAAGACGGTGTTGACCGGCCGACGATATGCGGGAACACCCGCAACCGGTTGCCCCATAATCGAGATTTGGCCGATTGTCGGTTGTTCAAATCCAGCGATTAATCGCAGCGTCGTCGTCTTTCCACAGCCACTAGGGCCAAGCATCGAGAAAAACTCCCCATCTGCAATGTCGAGCGAAATATTGTTGACCGCCACAACATCACCAAAGGCTTTGGTTACATCAGAAATTTGAACAGCAGATTTCATGTTAACAATTTGAGTTAAACCTTAACCGGTTTTAACTACTTCCTCTTCTTGTTTATTGTCTAAACCATTGATGACGTTGACTTCTTCTAGTTTGTATGTATGAAGCACCATGGTTGAGACGGTTTTTTGCACACCCGATACTTTTTGCAAATCATCCCGAATAAAATCGGCCAGATGATGACGATCTCGGCAGCGAACTTCAACCATCAGATCATATTCGCCTGAGACCATAAGCAAATAACTTACTTCAGGGAAAGATCGAATGTGTTGGGCTGCTTCTTCTAAATGCGGTGGGGTGACGGTGACTTGAATGATTGCAGGCGCTTCAAAGCCAACTTTAAGGGGATCAACGAGGCCGATAATACGGATAACATCTTCTTCTATGAGTTTCATCGCGCGCTTTCGCACGGTGCCTTCCGTAACGCCGAGACTTTTCGCAATTTCAGTGAAAGATTTTCGGCCGTCAATTTGGAGGTGTGACAGGATTGAGATGTCGATTTTATCAAGCATATGTTTACGAGCTTCGTGAATGGCGGGGATTGTAAGACGAAATTCGTAAATGTCAAGCCTTATTTTACTAAAATCGGAAAACCCAGGGTTTTAGTAGACAATGAAAACGGTTGAGAAGCGGCTTCCAAGAGACAAAATTCAATAAGTCTTGCCTCAGAGAAGTATAGGTTTTCATTAGTAACTATACAGGTGTCTCGGTTTGCTCCCCTCTCCCAGTGCTGAGGGGCTGGGGGTGAGGGGCTGAACTTCGTTCAGCTTAAGCCCAACCTTGTTGGGCCATCCACCACCCCTAACCCCTCCTCATTAATATGAGGCCCTCATAGGAGGGGAACCAACCAGACCTGTATAGTCACTTTCATTATATATAAAATGTGCCCAAACTCAGGAAGTTTGGGCACATTGGTTTTAGTTGGTGAGGGGTGGACAAATATTCTATGGGGTACCAAGCGGTGCGAGATACTGCCCATCGATTACTTCGATTTCGGAGCTGCCTGGTAGTTGCCAAGCCACACTTAGATGGTCTCCACCGCCACCTTCTTGGGCAAGGGCTTCAATGTAGTATGGTTGCCCGGCCGTAAGGTTAATGGCGACTGACTGCTGAGACGCATGACGGTCCCATTGGCGATGGCCGGTCCAGGATGGAGAATTTGCGATCAGGTTGGCGCCACTTGCTTGGTTATCGCTACTCAACCACAACTCAGTTTCATCGTCACCAGAGATCCAGAATGTATATTCGCCCGTTGTAGGGGGATAAATATAACCCACAATCCGTTGTCCGAAGGTGTCATCCGCATTACGTGCCGTTTCAAACGATGTGATTCTACCGGCCGTGTCTGGAGAATCTGGGAAGTTCGGATTGTTTTTTAATGTTGAGAGTTGTGAAGACCACGAAGTGTCCCATTTTTGCCAAGTAATACTACCAGTTGGATTAGTCGTAGGTGGCAGGGGTGTCGGTGTTGGACCTGAAGGAACAGGTGTCGGTGTTGCGGCCGGTGGAACTGGAGTAGCTGTCGGAATCGGTCGGTTTGTGACCTCTGTCGAGGGTGAGATGTATTCAGCACCGATGACTTGTCGAGTCGAGCTGCCAGGAATTTGCCAAGCAACGGAGAGGTTATCTCCTCCACCGCCTTCCTGCCCAAGGGCTTCAATATAATACACTTGCCCCGCTTCGAGTGAGATTTCGGCCGACTGTTGCGACGAAAAACGGTCCCACTGTTTGTGGTTGGTCCAAGACGGGGAGTCTGCGATTAGGGTTTTAGCGGCCGGGTCTGCATTGGTGCTGAGCCAGAGCTCTGACTGATCGTCCCCTGCTATCCAAAAAATATAATTTCCTGTCACAGCCGGGTGTATGAATCCAGAAATTCGCTGCCCAAATGCATTGTCAACATTTACGGCCGCGTCGAACTCAGTTAACTGTCCACTTTCCGATGGATTATCAGGGAAGTCAGGATTATTTTTCAGGGTTGTTAAATTAGAAGACCAAGCGGTTTCCCATTTTTCCCATGTTAAATAACCCACTGCGCCGCTAGGGCCCGGTGGTGCGGATGTCGGGGTTGCTGTTGGTGGAACTTCAGTTGGCGTTGCTGTTGGTGGAACTTCGGTTGGTGTCGCTGTTGGTGGAACTGCGGTTGGCGTCGC
>JAHDEB010000014.1:31237-36955 GCA_020629055.1 Chloroflexota bacterium | reverse complement strand
CTGTTGGTGGAACTTCGGTTGGTGTCGCTGTTGGTGGAACTGCGGTTGGCGTCGCCGTGGGTGGAACTTCGGTTGGTGTCGCTGTTGGTGGAACTGCGGTTGGCGTCGCAGTTGGTACAACTTCAGTTGGTGTTGCCGTGGGGGCCAACTCAGTCGGCGTTGCTGTGGGTGGTAAACCAACAAGCGTCGGTGTTGCGGTTGGTGGGATGATTATCGGGGTAGCCGTTGCTGTCGCTGTTGGCGGCAACGGTGTTGGGGTAAAGGTTGGTTCTGGGTTGCTTGGCTCCTCATCTGATGCGGATAAATAGGAACCATCGATGACGACAGGTCCAGAAGTTCCTGGAATTTGCCAAGCGACAGACAGGCTATCGCCGCCACCACCTTCTTGTCCAAGCGCTTCGATGAAATACGATTGCCCTGCAAGTAGCGAAATACCTACAGATTTTTGAGCGGGAAACTTGTTCCATTGTCGATGGCTGGTCCATGATGGCACGTTTGCAATTAAATTATTGTTTACTGCGTCGGCATCGCTGCTTAACCAGAGCTCTGCTTGATCATCACCGGCGATCCAGAAAATATAATTACCAGAAACCGGAGGATAGATATAGCCGGAAATACGTTGTCCGAATGAATTGTCGCTATTTACGGCCGCATCAAATTCCGTTAGATATCCACTTTCGTTCGGATTCGTCGGGAAATCGGCTAGATTTTTAAGTGTATTTAGATTGCTTGACCAGTTTGTATCCCATTTTTGCCATAAGATTTGACCACTAGGCTGACTTGGCCCACCACCCGGGCCGGGTTCAATGACCGGGGTAGCTGTGGGGGTGTTAGTTGGTGAGGCTGTAGTAGCAGTAGCTGTGGGCGACAGTGGGGTGGCTGTGGGTGGTAACCCAGGGCCTGAATCGGCTAGTGCCACAACGGTGTTGTCTCGGACAAGAAAGTAGCTGTAAATATGATCTGAGGGTGCCACCCAGACTTCGTTTGACCCGCCGGGACCGTACGTGTTATACACATAATTAACGATAGGACCATAGCGATCTTCATTGCTTCCATGGCCGCCGGTGTTGTACCAAATGTGGGTATCGCTATCAGACTGAGCTGATGCCCAATCGAAAGCGCTTTTAACATCGACGAAGGGGCGGAAATCACCGCGCACGTCACGGCCGATGGGGGCATCATAATCAAGCAATTGGGCGCTAAATGTGTATTGCCCACCAGGAACAGCGGTCGCATCAGGGTCAGCAACCACCATATAAAAGTTTCCAGACTCGTTAAATTGAATCGTTGTTTGCCCGTTATCACGCATGCTGAGGACAACAGGGTGATAAGATGATATAAAGCAAGGGGCAGCAAATGCGGTCGGGAAATAACCGGTCCGATTAGAGCCAGCAATGACTTCATTTAGCCGGTTGTAAACATTTTGAATAGCGGTTGTGTTGCTGTCGCTACAGCTATTGTTCCACCCATGCCCAGCAACAGACCAACCTTCGTTTAGGCGCCGTTGAGCTTCTGGTGCATCGACAATCCAACCTTCATCACGATCATCGTCAATGGTATCGCCGATGAGATTAAGGGTTCCTGCCCACCCTTTGGCCGTCCATAACTCCATCGAATCAAACAAGAACACGTTGTCGTCAAAACCGTGTGACCATGCCCATTTTTGATCATCTAACAAGACCGCTTTCTCAATAGTTCCGAACGTTGATCCTGTATTTTCGGTGGTTAGTGAGATGGTGACTTCAGACTGATCGGTTGAAAATTGCACGATACCGGCCGTAGTGTGGTAAATGAATGGAATTTGATCTCCATTTGCAGAGACAGCGATATTGGAAGCTGTTGTTCCAACATCAACTTTTAACGTCAGGTCATTGAATGGAACCTGAGGGACTTGGCTGCGATCAAGCGTGTACGTTAGGGTGTGATTGCTACTGCTTTGTGCCTCAACTTTAGATGGGGTTGAGAAAGTCGTGACCCCGATTACGAATGCTAGAATTAGGGTGAATAGCGTGATCGCCCCAAAATGTTTGTTGAGTTTTGAACTCGCTATGTTGGACTGTAGGTCAGTCATACGTGTTGCCTCTTGCGACTCTGGATTGCTTGATTGCCCAGATCGAATAAAATCAATTTATGTTGAATAAAGGGAGGAAATAATGATCGGCTTAGGTGCCATTTAGGAGTGTATCAATTAGACCTTGCACACGGTGTTGCATGGGGGTGAATGGAACGTGAATTTTAGCCCAGTTTAAGGGATTACTCATTTAAAAAAGGCGATTAAAAAGGATTAAAATGAAGGCAGATATAGTCATAAAAAACGGGGCGGTTTTTACCGCAGATGTTGCAAACCCAACGGCCGAGGCGGTTGCAATTTCGGGGCAAAAGATCTTGTTTGTGGGGACAAATGTGCAGGCAGAGGCGTATGTTTCAAACAAGACACACGTGATTGATGCAGGGGGAAAAACGGTCATGCCCGGAATTATCGACTCTCACTTCCACGTCCTTTGGGGGGCAAAGTCTTTGGCGAATGCACAACTATATGAATGTGAGAACCTTGCAGACTTAGAGGAGACACTCACCGCTTGGGCAAACGAGAACCAACAGTCTGCATGGGTAATGGGGTCAGGGATGTCTTACGCGGTACCCACGGCCGAAGTCGACTTAGATCGCCATCACTTAGATAAAATTTGTGCCGATCGGCCGATGCTCCTGTTTTCGTTTGATATGCATACGGTTTGGTTAAATACGTTGGGGCTTGAAACTGTTGGGCTGCTGAACGGGCACCCCCCTTTGCCTGGAGATGCTGAAGTGGTGATGGGGGCAGATGGACTGGCAACCGGGGCGCTTATTGAACCGGCCGCCTATAACCTTGCGGTGTTTAAATTGCCAGAACCTACTCAGGAAGAGATGTTTGGCATTTTAGGTCACGGCATGGATGTCATCGCTTCTCATGGGATTACGACCGTGCATGACATGGCCTGTAATGCCGAGGATATGGCTCAATATGCGGCCCTAGAGGCAGCTGGTAGGTTGAAATGCCGCATTTATGCCAATCAATTGATTGAACCGGAGCATGAAGTGGGTGATATTGAACGATTGGCTGTGCCGCTGCGCGAACAATATGATGACGATCGTTTGAGGGTTGGCTTTATAAAATTCTTTATGGATGGTGTTTATGAATCGTTTTCGGCCGTGACGCTGAACGGTTATCCCGGCCGTCCCGACCATCACGGAGAGGCGATATTTTCCCCTGATCAATTTGCAGCACTGGCGGCCGAAGCGGATCGGCACGGATTCCAAATTGCGGTGCATGCGTGTGGGGATGGCGGCGTTCGGCGCGTACTGGATGGGTATGAATGGGCTTTGGCTCAAAACGGTAAACGGGACAGCCGACATCGGATCGAACATATCGAGGTGATTGATGAAGCTGATGTGGCCCGATTTGTTGAGCTTGATGTGATCGCGTCGATGCAGCCACTGCATGCCCCGATCGAAAAAATAGGGGACTCCGAACCGGAAGTTTGGGTTCAACATGTGGCTGAAGAAGAATGGGACAGGGCGTTTGCATGGCGTACGATTCGGGACGCCGGGATCCACATCGCTTTTGGGTCCGATTGGCCAGTTGTGACACTTAATCCTATTTTAGGCATTCATGCGGCCGTCAATCGCGAACCGCTAAAGCCGGGGCATAACAGCCATAATCAAACGATAGAAGAAACTTTAAGAAGTTATACGGTTGATGGGGCATGGGCAGAATTTGCAGAAGATAAAAAAGGGCAGCTTAAAGCGGGTCTGTTGGCCGATGTTGTGATATTGTCCAAAAATCTATTTAACATTCCGGCCGAAGAGATCATCAATACTGAAGTTCAACTGACCATGATGGATGGCCAAATCGTTTTCGAAAAAAACTAACCTAAAAATAAAAATATGTACTTTACAAAAGAACACCAAGAATTACGGACGATGATCCGCAAGTTTGTAGACAATGAAATCAATCCTTATGTCGATGAATGGGAAGAGGCTCGAATTTTTCCTGCCCATGAGCTATTTGGAAAAATGGGAAAACTGGGTCTGCTGGGGATGATGTACGAAGAAGAGTACGGCGGTGGCGGAATGGATTATTGGTATGAAGCGGTTTTGCTTGAAGAGATCGGCCGAGCTCGCTGCGGTGGTGTGCCGATGGCGATTGCGGTGCAGAACGACATGGCAACCCCAGCTTTGGCCGAACATGGGACACCGGAGCAAAAAGAGAAATTCTTGAAACCGGCCATCACTGGGGAGGCGGTCTTTTCAATTGCGGTGAGCGAGCCTGATGCCGGTTCAGACGTGGCCGGTATTCGGACCCATGCGGTTTCAGACGGGGATGACTGGATTATCAACGGATCTAAGATGTGGATTACGAGCGGGACGCAGGCTGACTATCTAACCTTGCTGGCCCGCACCGACGGCCGTGATCGAGGCTATCGTGGCATGTCTTTGATTATTGTACCAACGGAGACTGAAGGGTTTAGCGTCAGCAAAAAGCTTGAAAAAATGGGGCAGCACAGCTCTGACACTGCGATTTTGTCGTTTGACGACGTGCGGGTGCCAAAAGCGAACACCATTGGGGCCGAGGGAATGGGATTCATGCTGCAAATGCAGCAATTCCAAGTAGAGCGTTTGGCTGCAAGTTTAATGTCGCTTCCAGGCATGGAAATGATGATTGATCTGACCGTTGAATATTGCAAACAGCGTCATACTTTTAAACGGCCGTTGATGGACAACCAATGGATTCAGTTTAAATTGTGCGAGTTAAAGACAGAAATCGAAGCGCTTCGTCATTTGAACTATTACTGTGTGCGTAAACATGTGGCTGGGCAAGACATGACCCGTGAGGCATCGATGGCGAAACTAAAAATGGGGCGTTTAACCCGTGAGGTCGCTGATATGTGTATGCAGTTCCATGGTGGGATTGGCTACACCGAGGAATATCCTGTGGCTCGCTATTATCGTGATTCACGCTTGGGGTCGATCGGTGGCGGTGCAGACGAGATTATGTTGGGAATTATCGCGAAGATGGATGGGCTGATGGATAATTAAATGGGTGATTTGTAGAATGGCGGAATGGTTAATTGCTGGGTGTTCTTACCTTTAATCATTCCGCAATTAGATAATTCAACAAATCACCAATTTAGGCGAGCACGCCACCTGCTATTGGGCGGCTGGAGCCAGAAAGTGGGGTAACTTTGAGTAGAGAGAACCTTTTTCAATTAATATTCTTCTTGAGTTTTGGTGCAATAAGTTTGCCACTTATTGCTTACTTGACGATATTGTCTCGAAAAGATCCTGATCGATTTAAGGAACTTTCTTCCTTATTAATTGACAAACATTCCAAGCTTGCTGAGATTCGAGTAGATGTAATGGCTACCTTTGGACCGGCGGTATTTGTCTTTTTCTTGGTTGTAGTGTGTTTAGGCGTCGGGTCTGCAATATTTAATTGAGCTTGTCCAGCCTGAATCATCAACTTCGGAACAGGTTACATAATTGATGAATGGCTGAACTGTTGAATTGCAGAACGGTTAATTTTTCGGCTATCATGTCGTTAATCATTCCGCCATTAGACAATTTCACAAATCATCAATTTAGGCGAGCTCGTTACCTGTTGCTAGACTATTACTTAAAATCGAACCGATATCATCAATAAAAGGCTCCTCGATCAGCTTTGAATGATGGTTTGTCGCT
>JAHDEB010000014.1:2773-31137 GCA_020629055.1 Chloroflexota bacterium | reverse complement strand
ACCGATATCATCAATAAAAGGCTCCTCGATCAGCTTTGAATGATGGTTTGTCGCTTGCACATGTACGAAAGTACGGCCTTGTACATTGTGGGTGTCCCAACCGATCGCAGGGTCGATCAGCGGCCCTCTGTCCATCATAAACAGGTGCAGATCAGCATCTAATTTCGACGGATTGTACCCATCCATCAACCGTAGGCTGACAATGTGCAGGTAGTAGTAGTCACGCAGATTTCGGGGGACTTTCCCGTTGCTGCGTTCAATGCGGCTGTGCAAACGGGGAGTCCGTATCGCTTCAAATATCTGATTGCCCCGGCCGTAAGTGCTTTGCCAAATATAATCTACAAACTTAAGCGGAGAGCCGACAAGCGCTTTTAGATTGGTTAAATGGCGGGTTAAGTTTGAACCGCCTTCAACGTCTCCCTTTACCAACAACTCGGAATTCCATGGGGTCGGTTCAATTAAGCCCAAAACCCCAACTTGTTCCCCTTTTGATTGCAGATGACAGCCGATTTCAAACGCCAGAACACCGCCTAAGCTGAACCCGCCAAGATGATATGGCCCTGTTGGTTGTACCGCTTGAATGACGGCCGCATACTGCTCCACCATCTCTTTTAAGCCCCAAGCGATCTCTTTCCGGCCGTCCCAATCGGGGGGAATAATGCCGTAAATCGGCCGTTCTTTTCCGAGGGTTTCGATTAAGCGTTCATATTGGAAAACGTAACCGGCCCCGTCATGAATAAAGAAAAACGGCTCTTTCTCACCCTTGGGCTGGATGGGCACCACCAGCTGCTCTTTCAAGCTCACGGCCGCGTGGTCTTGGTCTAGCTTTTTGGCTAATGCTTGAATCGTCGGTTTCTGAAATATCGTGGCGAGGGGCAGAACGGTATCAAACTCTTTTTCAATACGGGCAAATAATTTGATCGCTAAAAGTGAATGTCCACCAAGATCAAAGAAGTTGTCAGTTGTGCCGATCTCACCGTTGTTCAACACCGACCGCCAAATCGACTGAAGTTTTTGCTCTGTTTCGCTCGCTGCTGCCACTTGATCGGCCGTGGTCTTGGCAGAAACAGTCTCAACCGGCACCACTAATGCGTTCCGATTGACTTTGCCATTGGGGGTTAGCGGTATTTCGTCTAGCTGGCAAAAGATGGCGGGAACCATGTAATCGGGCAAGCTTCGCCCCATCGATTGGCGAAGATCGTCATCGTCAAGCTCGCGATCGGCTGTGAACCATGCGACGAGCTTCTTGGTTCCGCTTGCCTCTTCTTGAACCGCTTTGACCGCTGCTAGTTTGACCGCAGGTTGATTGGTCAACGCCGCCTCGATCTCCCCAAGTTCTACACGGAAACCGCGAATTTTCACTTGGTGGTCAACCCGCCCTAAAAACATGACGTTGCCGTCTGCGCGCCATTTGACCAGATCTCCCGTTCGGTAAAAACGGTCAGTCTCATTTTTGGCGAGATTCGGCAGCGTAATAAACTTTTCGGCCGTTAAGTCATCCCGATTAAGGTAGCCGGGTGTTATTCCGGCCCCGCCTAAAATCAGTTCACCTGGTACACCGATCGGCACCGGCTGGTGATTGCGGTCCACAATGTATTGGGTCACATTCGGTATCGCTTGTCCGATGGGGACCGCTGGCCCGGTAAAATCTTTGGGGAACCGATACGCATGGCTCCAAACAGTCCCTTCAGTAGGCCCATACTCGTTGTACAGGCTTGAATCTGGGTATCGGGCGTAATGCATTTCAACCAAACCGGCGTGGCACGCTTCCCCCGCAACCATGACCGTATTTAAGGATTGCAGCTGCTGGCTGCTGCTTTCTTCTAATAAAATTTGATAGAGGGAGGGCAACGCCAACAGGTGAGTGACAGATTGTGCTTCAATTGTTTTGTTCAGCCAGCCGACATTTTGGTGCATCCCTTGCTCTGGCAAAATCAGTGTGCCACCTTGGCACAGGGTCCAAAAAATACCGACCATCGAACTGTCGAATGCAAATGATGAAAGCAGCAAAAATCGCTCGGCCGGATGTTCGTAAAACGCATAGCGGACCGTGGTTGAATGGACGATGTTGGCGTGGGTGACTTTCACCCCTTTCGGCTTGCCCGTCGAGCCAGATGTGTAAATAAGGTAGGCGAGTGAATCTGCCGTCGGTTGGATGATTTGGGCCAAGTCGGCCGTTTCTTGTTTGGGGAGAGGTTGGCTTAGATTGATCAGGTTCACCGGGCGATCAATCTGTTTCGGCAAAGCATAGTCACCCGTCGTTAAAATAATGTCTAGCTGAGCATCATTCACGATATGCTCGATGCGTTCGGCCGGGTAATCGGGGTCGATAGGCACATATGCACCGCCAGCCCGCAGAATGGCTAAGATGCCGATCAGCATTTCCGGCCGTCGGTCAACCATTAGCCCCACAAAAGGATTACTTTCCCCATTGACGCCCAAACTTTGCAGATGCCGGGCCAAATTGCCGCTTTGCAAATCAAGCTCGCGATAGGTCAAAGTGGTATCACCGGCAATCACGGCCGGATGGTTGCCTTTGGTCTTGCCATGTTTTAAGACCAGTCCATGCAGCAGACGCCCTGAAATGTTTGGGGCTGGCTGACTCGCGTTCCAATCAACTAAAATTTGTTCTTCTTCGGCCGTTGTGAGAAGCGGATAGCTTGAAACCGTTTGGGTTGGATCTTTTGTTAAAGCGACCGCCAACGTTTCTAAATGGCCCAACATGCGCTCGATTGTTTCCGGCTCAAACAGATCTCGGCTGTACTGGATCGATGCTTTCGGCCGGTCCCCCCCCATGACAAATAGGGTGAGGTCTAATTTCGCCCCTTCGCTTTTGATATCCAACTTTTCAAACGTCATCCCATGCAATTTTGGCGCCGTTGGTGGAGGAGAATAGACGAGCATTGTTTGAAACAGCGGGGTTAACCCTGCGTTCCGATCTGGCTCAATTTTGTTGACGACTTGGTCAAACGGAATATCTTGATTGGCAAAAGCGTTTAAGCTTTTGGTTTGAATCTGCTTTAGCAGATCGACAAAGCTTTGTTCCGGGTCGATTTGGGAGCGAATAACGATGGTGTTTAAAAATAAACCGACCATTTTTTGCAGCTCCGGCCGTTGACGATTCCCAATCGGTGCCCCGACCCAAATATCTTCTTGATGGGTGTAGCGGTGCAGCAGCAGGTGAAAAATAGCCATCCAAATCATAAACGGGGTGGCATTTGTTTTTTTACTCAGTGCGGCGATGGCTGCATGAAGCTCGGCCGGTAGTTGTCGGCTGAGCATAGCGCCACGCCCAGAAGGTGCTGCTGGGCGATTTTTATCTAGCGGAAGCTGTAGATTCGTGATTTCTCCATCTAGCTCTTTGCGCCAATAATCAAGCTGCTTTTGCCCATTGTCTTTGGCTAGCCAACCGGCCTGCCATTCAGCATAGTCCCTAAAGTGAAGCGGTTTGTTGTTTTGATTCACCGGTTCAGGTTCATCCGCTTCACCGATCGCAATCGCATATTGTTGGGCCAATTCTTCCCAAATCACCCCGTTTGAATATTCATCTGAAATGATATGGTGGATGGTGAGGAGCAGGATATGATCTGTTTCATCATCCGTTAGCTGGTAAACGGTCAGTCGAATAAGCGGATCAGACTCAAGATCAAACGGCCGGTTAATTTCGGCCGCAATTTGCCCATTTACCCGATCTAGCTCATGATCAACAACTCGATTAAAGCGAAAAAAGGCGGTGGGGTGGCTCGCTTGCATGGGGGTCCCATTCACAACCTTAATCTTTGTACGTAGGACCGGATGACGGTCGACCAGGCTGCCAAACGCCCATTGCAACGCATCGTAATCTAGGTGGCCCGATACGCGCCATCCTTCATACATGTTGTGCGATGCCTTAGATTGGTCTAACTGATGGGTAACCCAAAATCGCTGTTGGCCCAAAGATAGGGGGACCGGGTTTGAGTGGGACAGATGTGGAATCTGTTCAACCGGTTTTTTTGCGGCCGACTTTTTCCCTTTTAAGCGCTTGGCTAAAAGGGCCTTTCTGGCCTGTGCTAACTTTTCCGCTTGATCCATGCTGTATTCAGAGTCCTTCAGGGCGTGAACGAAATAATGATCTTAAATTGTTGGGCGTTCCACCCCAACTGAAGAGTAAATGGTGTTACTTGTTTATTCCTCAGTCCTCGGCAAGCAGGCGTAAAAGTTCCTCTTCGTCTAATTCATCGATTTCAGCTAACAAAATCTCTTCAATTAAATTAGCCAAGCCCCCAATTGTAGGGGAATTGAAAAATCGTGGAATAGGAAACTCGATTTCATACAGTTCGTTGATGCGTGTCATCGTTTGAATCGCACTGATCGAATCCCCACCAAGATCGAAAAAGTCATGGTTGATACCGATTTCTGGCAGTTGAAGTAGTTCTTGGAAAATTTCTTGTAGCCGCAACTCAACATCTGTTGTGGGTGCTACAAAGTCTGTTGATAGGTCTGGCCCCATTTGGGTCGGATCAGGCAGTGCACCCCGATCGGTTTTCCCGTTTGTTGTTAAGGGGATTTCCTCGATTTGGGTGAAATAGGTGGGGAGCATGTAATCTGGTACATGCTCGGCCAGCCAGCCGCGAACCTCGGCCGCCGGTAGCGGTTTATCCGCCACATACCAAACCGCAATTCGTTTTTGCCCCAGCTCGGCCAGTTTCGCATCTTCGTCATAGCCGATCTCATTTAAAATGGCGCGTACATCGTCTAAATTTAAATCGTCATCTAGCTCATCCATCGCTGCGGCACGATGTTTGTGCCCCAACCGGACATCCCAGCTGTATGGTAGCGCGTAATTGTGATACCCCTGTTCTTTTTGGTGAATATAAATCCCGACATCATTGATCAGACAGTTGGTCGACCGGCCGGTGTCGCTCGGCCGCTCCCAAATCGTCTGATTGGTCAAATAGTCGTAGACGGTATCCAGGTCAACATCGACATATCGATAAAAATCGACGAAAGTTATTTCGCCAAACACGCGATCGTCTTGGAACAGCTCTGTATCTAACAGCTGATAAACCGCATCATCAATATGGTGATACGCCTTGCGGGCATCGATAATCATGTTGTCGATTTTTTCCGGGTCAAACAGCCGCATTTTGAAGGTGTCGGCCAAACGCGTTTCGAACAGTTGCCCCCGGGCCAACCCGGTAACAATGGTCGAAATCCCCAAGCTGCGGGCTAGGCTCATGCTTAGGGTATAAATTGTCTTAAAGCAGCCGTCGCACACGTTGCTTTTGCGCTGCAAACTATCAGCAAAAATCGCATTCATGTGTGGGGTGGTCGCGATTTTTAGATCAACGCCTAGATCGTTGCATGCCTTTTCAACATTTTGTATCGCTTCGGGCGATATAAAGCCGTTGTCCATGGTAAACGCGAGTGGGCGCAGCCCAAATTCCCGCACCAGCTGATAGAGCATGTAGGTGCTATCTTTCCCGCCGGAAAGTAAAACGATGCTGTCGTAGGGCTTATCAGCATGGGCTTCGATGACATCTGCGCATACGGCGTGAAGAGCCTGTGGCGTTTTGAAATACCGTTCGACTTCGGCCTGGTATTTGGCATAAGCGCGACAATCTGCGCATTCATTGTTGTCGTCAAAATCGGCCGTTGGATAGTTGGATGGCAGCCCGCAGGTGACACAATGTTCCACATCTTCAGGGGCCATACGGACAACTTCTTTTTGAACAACGTCAACAACGACGCCGGTTAGTGCCGGATGGTCGAGCAATGCGGCCTGAATTTCGCCAAGTTCAATGCGGGCACCTCGAATTTTTACTTGGTCGTCTCGTCTGCCCAAGAAAATCATTTGCCCGTCTGCACCCCATTTGGCGATATCCCCTGTTTGATACAGTCTAGCACCTGGCCGGAACTCATCTTCAGTAAAACGTTCGGCCGTTAATTCAGGTCGATTGCGATAGCCACGGGCGACGCCGTCAGATGAGATAAACATTTCACCTTCGACACCCACCGGTACCGGTTGACGATACTGGTCTAAGATGTAAATTCGGGCATTGGCGGCCGGTTTGCCGATCGGCACTGAAAGGCGTTGATCTTCGGTCGGGTCAAAACGATGAATCATACAGCCGACGACCGCTTCGGTGGGGCCATACTCGTTGTAAATCGCTACGTCTCGCCCAAATGCATGATCGACTCTGCTTGCCAATTCTGTCTTGAAATCTTCACCACCGACAATCAGGGCTTTGATTCGATTGGTTGCAGGTAAATGTTCGAGAACAAGATCGAGATGGGCCGGGGTTAATTTAACCAGGTCAACCAAATCATCTTGAATCACCGAGACGATTTCTAGCCCACGGCCATAGTCTGCTTCGCTATACACAACCACTTTGCCGCCAGAAATCAATGGGACAAAGACCGATGTGATGGTCAGGTCAAATGCGAGTGACGAATAAAGTGGGAAGTCAAAAATTTCCCCTTGTTGATAAACTTTTTGGGCCCAAGTCGCATAATTTAACAGCCCTTGATGGGTTAACATCGTCCCTTTGGGTTTGCCGGTAGAGCCAGAGGTGTAAATCATGTAGGCGAGGGAATCGGCCGTCAATCGATTGGCCGGCGGGGCGGTTGTTTCGCCTACATCAGAGCCAGCAGACGCGTCAACGGTTATTATCGGTGATGAGCCATCCGCCTTCATCATGTCAGCCAACTGGTCCGAATTGACCAAAACGGCAAGGGGTTCAGCATCTGCTAGCATCAGTGCACGTCTTTCGGCCGGGTAAGAAGGGTCGATAGGGACGTAAGCTGCGCCTGATTTGATGACGGCCCAAATGGCGACCAGCACTTCAACCGAGCGCTCCATGCAAATCGCAAAAATCTTATCAGGTTCGGCTCCCATCCCGATTAATGTTTTAGCCAGCTGATTTGAACGCTGATCGAGTTGGGCATACGTGAGGGTATGGTCACCGCGCTGGACGGCGATCGCGTCCGGCCGCTGAGCCACCTGATCTGCAAACAGATCTAAGACCGTTTTTTCTTTCGGGTAGTCACTGCCTGTGTCGTTGAAATCAACGAAAAGTTTTTGATGTTCTGGCCCCTTAAGCAAACTAAAGTCACTGATCGGCCGGTTATGATCTGCGATTAATTCATCGATTACGGTTAAGAATTGGTCAGTTAGCCAGTTGATTTCGGTTGGCCCAAAGATCGATGTGGCAACGTCGAAGAAAAGGGTGTATTCACCCGTTTGGTCAAAATCTGTCACCTGCAGTCTGAACGCATGGTGTGCGTCGATATAGCCAGGGTGTACCCAATCTGTTTTTACATTCAAGTCACCCAATTTTCCCGACTTGCCGTTGACAAAATTTAGAACGACATTGGCCGCCCGATTAAGCTCTGAGCTGCTGATGCCCGGTTGGACCTGCATCATGTTGGTGAAGGTCTCACCTAAAATCTGCTCACCGACATCGGCAAAACTGTTGCCAGCTTCAAAATTGACATCGAGTAGCCCGATTTCGATAAAGACTCCGATGGTTTGCTTGAACGCGGCAGAGGGTCGGCCGTGATATGGGGTGCCAATGCGAATATCGTTTTGGCCCGTGATGCGGTGAAGGGTGGTCGTTAGCGCGGTAGCGAAAACGGTAAACATCGACATGTCTAGGCTGAGTGATGCAAATCCATCTTCTTCAGCAAGGGCACGCAGTTTTTCCGAACGTTCTAATCCCAAATGAAGCGGCACGCGCCGGCTAGGGCTGATTTTGGTTGGCATCCCCTTACCGTACAGGGTGATCGGTTCTATCGGCCGGGCGACTTTTTCATCCCAATAGGCTTTTGCATTTAAATACCGTTTAGACTGCCGATGTTCATCTTCCCAGGCGACAAAATCAGCATATTGAGGTAAATCGGCCGCTTCTGCCAGCTTTCCATCGACGGCCAGTTCATAAAATTCGGCCGTTGTTTGATAAACCAATCCGGTCGCAATCGCATCGGTGATGATATGGTGCTGGTTCAAATACCAGATCCACTCGGTTTCACTCAGCTTAATGAGGGCGGTATCAAAAAGTTTTTCTGCAGACTTGTGAATCAGCTTATCTCGATCATCAAGCCATGTTTGGTATGCGGCTTCTGAATCTTCAGCGGCCGACAAATCAACCACTTCGACTTGGATATCAAGCGATTTTCGTGTGGCTTGCACCGGTGCTCCCTCAGATTGGACGACGATGGTTCGAAGCGTATCGCTTTTGCTGACAACCATTTGAAAGGCTTGTTCGAACGCCGTGGGATCAATAGCACCTTGAATCCGGTAGGCATGGATCATGGTGTATAGCGGGACTTCAGGGTTGATCTGTTGTCCCATCCACAGCAGAAGTTGATTTTGGGTCAACTTGGTATGGGTGACAGATTGCGTCATCTGATTTGAGTTTGTCATAAGTGACCGTGGGTTAGGAGATTGATAGTTCGTGTTTCGACAGACTGGTTAGATGTCTAGAAAAGGTGAGAAACACTAGGCGGTTACTTTGCGTTCAACAAAACCGATGATCGAATTAACGGTTTTGAAATTCTTGAGAGTAATCTCTCGGGGTTCAACTTTAATATCGCTCTCGCTTTGCAGGTACGCAACGAGCTGCATGACGCCTAGAGAGTCGATGATTCCACTAAGAAGTAGGTTGTCATCGGGAGCCAATCCGCCTTCTTTGTCGATCACGAAGTTGCTGTTTATATAGTTGGTGAGAGTTGCTTTATCTATCATTTCATTTATCCGTTTTAAGTTTTGTTGGCCCTGTGTTTCTATCAGCCGCGTATGATGCAATGGCTGATTTTACGAAACACGCTAGGTCATGGCTTAATTTATCACAGTCGTGACACTGGTGTTTTGTCAAAAAAGTATTGCTGGGTTGAAAGTAGCCAAAAACACTTTAGGCTTCGTCAATTGAAAACAACTACTGTTTAAAAGAAGTTTGACGAAGCACTAGCTCTTCTGTGCGTTGCTGTTGAAGCGCACGCCGGTTTATTTTTCCGCTACCCGTACGTGGGAACGTCTGTACAGATATGATGTTTTCAGGTACAGCATAGCGTGGAACTTTGCCCATGACATGCTGTCTTAATTCAATTTGATTAATTTCGGTGCTGCCTTTTAAGGTTAATGCTGCCTCTAGCTGTTTTGTTTCACCCTCGCCCAACAGATAAGCGGCAGCTTCTGCGACTTGAGGGTGACTGGCTAGGGCGGCTTCGATCTCATCAAGCTCGATGCGGTAACCGCGAATTTTAACCTGACGGTCTTTGCGGCCTAAAAATTCAAGTTCTCCGTTGATCGGTTCTTGGACGAGGTCGCCAGTACGGTAATAGCGATGCGATACGCCACCGTCTTTTTTGTGAAAATAAAACGCTTTTTTATTTAGGTCCGGCCGGTTCCAATACCCTTGCATCATTGTTGGGGCCCGCACAAGCAGCTCGCCAACTTCACCGGGGCTAACTGGATCATCGTTTTCGTCTACGATCAGTCCGTCAGCATTAAACCATATTCGGCCGATGGGAATTGGAGCCTCATCACCTTCACCGATGAGAGGGATTTCATACGCGGTGCATTGGTTGACTTCGGCCGGGCCGTACACATTGCTGAATTTGGCATTGGGCCACGCTAGCTGTAGCCCACGCATGTGTTTGGGCGGAAAAGGTTCGCCACCATACAGAACCCAGCGCAACGATGAAAGATCCCGTTCTTCTAAAACCCCGTGCAAAAGCAATTGGATCAGCGCAAATGGGACCGAATACCAAATCGAGATTTTTTCATCTTCGATTAGTTCCGATAAGCTGGCCGGGAACTTCATATATTCTTCGGGAATAATCACAGTTGTCGCGCCGACCAGGGCGCCTGAGAAAATATCAAAAATCGATTGATCAAAGTGTAAGGGTGGAAAATTGCTTAGGCGGTCATCGGCCGATAATTGATATTCGGCCGCTGCCATTTTAGCATAGGTCAGCCCGCTTGCATGGGTATGAATGATCCCTTTTGGTTCACCCGTCGAACCAGACGTATACATGATGTACGCGATGTCTTGTTCCATTAACCCTACATCGAAAGGTTCGACTTGTTGCCCATACACATCCGCCCAAGATAAACAGTTGATACAATTTGGCATCTCGTCAACGCCGATTAGGGCGTTGAGTTGGTGCTGGCTTAATGCAGTTTCGATATTTTTCGCTTTTGACGGCTGGGAAATGAGCAATTTAATGCCGCAATCTTTTAAGATAAATGCGAGTCGTTTTTGGGGCAGTTGTGGGTCAAGTGGCACATAGGCCCCGCCTGCCTGCAGGATGCCGAAAACAGAGACGATAGACTCTAAACTTTTATGCAAATAGATCCCAACCCGGTCGCCCCGTTGTAACCCATTCGATCGAAGTGTATGGGCCAACTGGTTCGACTTTTCCCAAAGCTGGGCATAGCTGATTCCGGTTTCGTCAAACCGAAAAGCCTCTTTGTCTGGGCTATGAACCGCATGGTATTGGATGAGTTGTGGTAGCGTATAAAGCATAAACAATTAAAGCCCCAAGAGTCGGCTGATGATATTTCTCTGGATGTCTGATGTGCCTGAATAGATTAATCCACCGATTCCATCACGCAAGTCACGTTCGATTTCGAATTCAGTTACATACCCTTTTGCACCGTGGATACGAATGCTGTCTAAGCTAGACTCGACGAATATTTCGCTGAGATAAAGCTTTGCCATGGCGGCTTCCATAAGCAGGGGCATTTCATTTTCTTCGAGCCATGCTACTTTGTACATTGCCAATTTGCCCAGCTCTAGTTTTAGCTTCATGTCTGCTATGCGATTTGAAACCGATTGGAATTTTCCGATCGATTGACCAAACGATTGACGCGATTTGGCATACTCGATAGCCTCTTCTAGTTGGCGTTCAAGACGCCCTACTTGGCTGGCAAAGATGTAGCCACGCTCTGATTCCATCGCGGTGGTGAATAAGCTAACACCACCCCCTTCTGGACCTAAAATATTTTCGGCCGGAATATAGCAATCTTCAAAAATCAAATCCCCCATGGGAGTTGTGCGCATCCCCATTTTATCGCGCACCGGACTCGTTGAGAAACCTTTGGTTCCCTTCTCGACGATGAAGGCGGTTATCCCCCATCTGCCCAATTCAAGATCGGTAGAAGCGAAGATGACACATAAATCACACACAGGCGCTAAGGTGATGTATGATTTTCGGCCGTTGAGAACATAACCACCTTCAACTTCCGTGGCCGTCATCTGCATCGCATACGAGTCGGATCCGCTTTCAACTTCCGTAATCCCAAATGCACCAACAAGATCGCCACGACAAATAGGGGGAAGATACTTTTTCTTTTGTGCTTCGCTCCCGAATTTTAAAATTGCCGGTTGGAAGCTCCACATCTGGGAATTTAGCGAGAAGGGGAGTCCGTTGTCTTTACACCCATACCCTAAACCTTCCATAATCAGCAATGTCGTCAGAGGGTCAACGCCACGGCCGCCATAAGCCTCGGGGACGGTTAACCCTTGAATGCCGAAATCAGCACATTTCTTCCAATCTGCCCTCGGGAAATCGTTGTTTCGCTCCCGTTCAGAAATGTTTTCGTTCAGCTCTTTTTGGGCAAACTCAATCGCTTCTTGTTTTAGCTTTAGTTGTTCTGGTGTCCAAGAAAAATTCATGTTGGTGTGTTACTACTGGTTACTCTTTCAGGTAAAAAATGGCAAAGCTGCCGACTGGCATCTAATGACACATTAGCCCATATCAAGACGTCCTAATGCATCTACCTTTTTCCACTCATCTTGAAATTCTTTGTTATTCCATTTGCCAAGGCCTGGTAGAAAGACCTTATCGTAACCATGGGCTTCTGGATTGGCCCCATTCCAACGGGAGTCGATCGGCTCGTTCGCGGGTTGGTAGCGTGTGTCTGATGTTAAGCGACACCGTTTTGTGGGTGAATTGTTATCTAGTGCACCGTGTAAGGTGTGCATCGTAAAGCAGAGCATGTCCCCGGCTTCAAAGTCCGTACTCAACCAGCGGCCGCCGAAATTATCTTGCAATTTAATTGGATCGGTACTTAACCAGCTGATTTTTTCTTTGTCTGCGTCACGTTTGGCATAAGACGACAAAAGTGCATCGACTTTATGACTGTTTTCTAAAACGATTAGAGCGCCTTCTTCTTTTTTGACATCACCCAATGGAATCCAACTGGTGTATACCTTGTCGGTTCCCCGATTCATATAAGGGCCATCGTAATGGAATCCGCACCCTTCTCCTGGCCGAACAAATCGTGGCCAACGAAAATCATAAGGGTGAACATCATCTTCAAAAAAACGTTCCCAATATCCGATGACTTCGTCACTTAAGACAACGTCTTTGTATGCTAATCCGGTACGCACGCTTTCTGTGAACGCGCGTAGGTTTACTTTGTCGATGAATGTGTTTTCATGATAGATGGCATCCATAATGTCATGGTTGATCCCATCTATTTCGCCTACGGTAGCGAATTTAAGTAGAATTTCTCGACGAGCTTCTAACACTTTTTCACGAGGCATAAGCCCTTTGAAATACAAATAGCCTTCAACCGCCATTCTTTCGCGACAGGCGGCCGCGTCATGCACGATATCAATGGAATCTCGTAACTCGCCAAATTTCTCGGGGCTTGTATCTAGTTCTATACCGTTTGAAGTTAAAGTTGTCATGATCCTACCTCTTTTTCTTGATTACCGAATGTCACACCCATGTGATTCGTTAAGTGATTGTGCATAAAAGCATTCATAGGCAGCTTGTGCGAAGAAACGATGTCCTTCGGCCGTAAAGTAGCCGAGCCCATCGTCCATAAACAAAGATTTAATTTCATCCGTTGTCATGCCTGATGCTTTTAAATAGTCTCCCATTCCTAAAAATGAGATGCCGTTGCTTTCAGCCATTTTGCGCAGCTCGTTTTCAGGCAGCATTAGATCCGCTTCGCCAAATTCTGTTGACCACTCTGCACCGCTTTGAGCATAAAATTTTTCTGTGAAGGCCGGAATCGTCACCAGAATCATGTTGATGTCGTTCGGTTTGATCGTGCCGTTCACCAGTTGCTCGAGCTGCTTTTCAACGATAAAGAGCCCGTTATCATCCGTTTCATCATAGAACATGAAGCTGTTTGGCAACGCAACATCATCTTGTGGCGCAGCTACTTTGGGTGAAGTTGAATCGTTTAATTGAATGATGCGCTGAAGCCCTTTAGAAAGCATGATGTGGCTGTTCAAAAAGCGGTTTGGTTTAAACCCATCTGAAGAACCCCACAGCGTGTAATGGGCTGCATCGTGGCGAAAGTGCCAGCTGGCAGGGTCTAGTTTTAGCTCATCACCTTCTTTAAAGTAGTAAAAGGCTTCATCGCTGGGGCCGGTGACGATTTGGAAGTCATCACTGACATCAAAGTAGACGATTAAATCTTGAAACTCATAGTTTTCTCGATTGTGCTCAACCGTTGAATCTGACAAGTAAAGCCCAGTCCCTAAATCGGGGAATCCTAAAGAAATAACTTCGGGATTGGTTAGATTGAGGTTTGCATCGCTGTTAACAAAGTCGTTGAGTTGAACGCCGATGTTTTCTTCAACTTCTACCCCATACCCTTTAATATACGCATCGCCCAATACTGCGACGATATGAGAATCTTCGGCCAATTCAAACTCTGGATAATACCAACCGTAGCTATTGGCTAATTTGTTGATGGTTTCCCCTTCTTGATTGATGTAGTAAATTCGATCATAGGGGCCTACCGCTTCTGCTAGAGAGGTTGTTAAAGGGGAGATGCCGACCAATGTGGCGAGCTGCAGCCCGACTTCAATGATTACCGCCGCTGCAATAGCAAACCCAAGGAACTTCCATAGTTTGGGTTTTGTTGCGTCATTCCAGCGCCACAAAATAAGAATGCCGATGAAAATGACGAAGGCGATCATATAGGTGGCTTGAACGGCCGGATGAAACAGCCAGATGTCCATTAGCTTGCTAGGTATGAATAGTGAAGCCAATACGATTAGTAATCCACCTAATACAAGCAGGCCTAGCCAGAGTTGATTTTGCAGTCGTTGAACTAACTCAACGAACCATGCATCATCATTTGGCTTACGGAGCAGCCAGCACCATCGAAGCATCGCTACTGTATACCCAACAAAGAACAGAGATTGTGGAATTGAGAACCACCCGAATACAACCGGTGTTTCGCTTTGAACGCTTATTAAGTTGACCCAGCCGACAATCAACAAAAGCAAGATTGTCACGACGAAAAGCAGATAGCCTGGCTTTTCGATGCTTTCTTCGAGTGAATTGATATCCATCTTCTGTTCGCTAAACTCCCATCACCAAGTAGACGCCGATCGCTGCAATGATGCCGCCGGTTGCTCGCATAAGCATTTTTCCACGGTCGCTACGCACGGCCATGATGCCGATTAGGGCGCCGATAACGTGAAGCCCAGCTGTTGCGATTAGGAATCCAGCGATATACGCAATGATTAATCCGACTGTGTCTGAAAGCTCTGGCAATTCAGTTCCATGTGCATTGCCATGGAAGAAAGCGAAAATCGAGACGAGGGTAATCGCTAACCATTCTGGAATCCCACGATTGGCTAAGATTCCCAAACCGAGAATAAGGACTGATCCGGTAATGCCATATTCAACAAGCGGCACAGGAACGCCCATGATGCCCAAGATCGCACCGACAGCCATTACGCCGATAAAGGCGGTTGGGACGGTCCAGATCGCTCGTCCACCCATTTGTGCGCTCAAAAAGCCGACAGCAACCATTGCCAATAAATGGTCTAGGCCGAGAATAGGGTGCAAAAAGCCAGATAAAATTCCGCCTCCTCCATAAGAGTGTAGTAGTAGCCCCGCTCCTAGGATTTCTAACATTTGTTCCATTAGATGTCTTCCTTTGTTTAGTTTAGGTTTTTATTTGGTCTATTTTATGAATACGCCGATCATTCAGTTTTGTATTCACCGTTAGATTTCTTGAAAGAAAAGTCTTTTGTTGTGTAATGGCTTTAATCCAAAGAACTGGGTTAGGCTGCGTATTGAGTGATACACAAAAAGATAGGGTTTGGTTAAATTTGGGTGTGTATGGTCTATGTGTGCAGCGTTTGGCCAAATTAATCGTGTGGGGTGATTACGGCCAAGGCAATTTCAAAAATGTTTGTTCAAATTTCGACATTGTCAATATTTGTTTTCTCAAACATAAGCTGTTTTCTTCAGCCACAATTCTGATAGACGGGTCTTAAGATCAACCTAACGCTTAGGTTTGAAAACGGCTAAGAAATGAACATTATTTTGTAATGGATTTTAAAAACGATCTGAGCCTTCTCATAGTCTACTGAACATGTGCTTCCAGATGCAGAATGTTGCACTTTTCAGGTCCAAAAGCTTCGATTCGACGGATTATTCAGGAGGATCTGTTAATTTTGTTGCAGTTGTTTTAGAATGCGATGATTGAAGCAATTGATTGTCAACCCCAAGGGAAATTGCGCAATGAGGACCTGTTTATCATAAAGTGGGTCTAAAAAATTTTCGGTGCACCAATCATGACAACACAAAACTGGCTTGTTTTGGCGATTTTAGCAATCGCTTTGATATTGTTTGTCCGAGAAAAACCACGGGTGGATGTGGTTGCGCTTCTCGTTTTAATCGCATGTGTGATAACCGGCTTGGTAGACCCTTTGAATGCCTTTGCGGGCTTTGCTGATCCGGCCGTTGTGACGGTTTGGACCGTATTCATTATTAGTGGGGGCATTACAAGAACCGGGGTTGCCGAACAAATAGGAAAGTTTATTTCTAAATTGGCAGGTGGGTCTCCATGGCGAATTTTGTTGGTGATGATGTTGATCACAGCCGCGATGTCTGCATTTATGAACAACATCGGCGCTGTCGCAATTATGCTGCCTGCAATTATGGGGATCTGTCGGCAATTTAACATTGCACCCTCAAAGATGCTGATGCCGCTCTCTATCGCTGCACTATTAGGTGGGAATATTACGCTTATCGGGACGCCACCAAACCTGATTGCGATCGCATCGATGCAGCAGGCAAACTTAACTCCGTTTTCCTTTTTTGCCTATGCCCCTACAGGGCTACTGGTCACCGTTGTCGGTTTAATTTATATGTTGCTGATCGGCTATCGATTGTTGCCTGTCCGCACGAGTGGCGATGATGTTTCGGCCGCCTACGAAATTCCGGCCGATATTTTGACGGAAGTCATCGTCTCTGAAGAGTCTGAATTGGTTGGGATGCCTGTGAATCAAGTGCGATTTGGCTTAGAGAATGATACAGCCATCGTTTATGTACGGCGTAGAGAAACATTTTTGCAGCAGTCGTCTGGTCGGCAGATTGCACCCAACGATGTCCTATTAATAGAAGGCCCATTTAATCAGGTCGCCCGTTTAAGCGAAAAGCTGAACTTAAAGCTAAAGAGCGGTTTTGAGCAACCAACCATTGCGCAAGAGCTCGAAGCGGCCGGGAGGTTGATCGAAGTCACCCTCTCTCCTCGGTCCCGTTTTAGAGGGCTAACCTTGCGAGACATCGGCTTTCGTTCACGCTATGGGTTAACCGTCCTTGGTATTCGCCATGCGGGAGAACCTCTAGTATCCAAAGTGGTTGATGTGCCGCTGCGGTTTGGCGACGTGCTTTTGGTCCAAGGGGATTTGCAAAACTTTGAGGGGCTAAAAGTGAACCCGAACTTTATTGTTTTAGACAATGTCCCACAGAAAAGAGGGGTTCGGCGGGAAAAAGCTCCGATCGCTATCGCGATTTTGCTGTTTACCGTGCTGGCCGTTGTCTTTGTACCCAGCAATGCGGTGTCGATTACGATGCTATTGGGGGCGATCATGATCGTTTTGAGCGGGGTCTTAACGATGGAAGAAGCTTATGACTCGATCGATTGGAAGTCGATATTCTTAATAGCTGGCATGTTGCCGCTTGGTGCAGCGATGAGTAACACCGGCACGGCCGAACTCGTTGCTTCGGGCGTGATCTCGGCCGTGGGAGGCTGGGGGCCTATGATTGTGTTGGGGACGATATTTTTGTTGACGGCCGGTCTGACCAGCGTCATATCCAATGCTGCTGCAACCGTTTTGCTCGTACCGATATCGATTACGGCCGCGCGTCAGCTGGGGGTTAACCCAGAGCCCTTTGTGATGACAACCGTGATCGCTGCTTCGAGCGCATTTCTGCTCCCCATCGGGCATCAAGCCAACATTATTATCTACGGAATGGGTGGATATCGTTTCTTAGACTTTTTGAAAGTCGGTGTCTGGCTCACATTGCTCCTGCTGATTGTGGTGATGACCTGTGTTCCGCTTATTTGGCCCTTTTAGAAGTGGATTCGAGTTGCAGAATAAAAATACTTGGCTAAAATTACGAACATTAGTGCTAAAACAGAATCGTCAAACTTAGGAGGAAAAATGATTTCATTTAACGTTAATTGGCTAGCCGTTATCATTTGTGCAGTTGCCAACATGATGATCGGTGCCGGGTGGTATGGCTTTTTTGCAGAACCTTGGATGGCAGGTATCGGTAAAACTCGGGAAGACATCGAGGCGGATTCTAGTTCAACCCCTTATGTCATCGCTGGGCTCAATTCTTTCTTGATGGCCTTTGTGCTGGCAAATGTTATCCAATGGACCGGAGCAACTGGTTGGCTTAATGGATTGTTGACCGGGGCATTGATGTGGCTTGGCTTCACCGGTTTGGCATTTGGGGCGAACCACGCGTTTGAATTTCGTGATTTTAAAGCGTGGGGCATAAACGCAGGCACTTACTTTCTTGGCTTAATGGTGATGGGTGCCATCATCGGTGCATTTGGCTAAACCCATCATTGTGAACCGGTCTTTTGTTTCTTTATTTAGCTTGTCATAAAATACCTTTGGTGGGTGCGATGTAAAAAGCCAAAAAGGAGATTTTGAGAAATGACAGAAATGAATGCAGCCCCCATGAATGATGAGGAAGAGAAACAACCGTTTTATAAAACCCCTCTAGGGATTATATTAATCATTGTTGGGGTTATTTTGATCTGCTGCTGCTTGGCAGGCATTATTGTATTAGCCAGCGGTGGTGCACTTGTAGAAGGCCTTGTTGACAATCCTGAATTTCAAAAGGCGCTGGAAGATATTCAAATGACGGTTGAAGCGGCCGAATAGTCACTGAAAATTCGACATTTAGGAACAAGAGATGAATGCCTGCAAAGAGCAACTCGCAAGTGTCCTAAAATAGATTCCGTTCCTGCCCCGCTGAACACTAATATTAATTAAAGAGGTCGGTCTTGATGAAATCATTCAGGACCGGCCTTGTTTGTTAGTTAATAAAGCTCAAATATCGCTTCAATTTCGACCGCAACGCCACGGGGGAGCATCATGCCTACGGCGCTGCGAGCTCCGTTGCCCCGATCTTCGCCAAAGACTTCCATCATCAATTCGCTGTAGCCGTTAATTACTTCTGGATGGTTCTTAAACTCTGGGGTGCAGTTTACCATTCCGAGTGTTTTGACAAGCTGTTTAACTTTGTTGAGGGTGCCTAGCTCATCTTTAATGTTGGCAAGAATGCAGAGGCCTACCTGACGAGCGGCCGCCTTTGCCTCTTCCTCTGTCATCGTATCCCCCGCTCGGCCGATGATAAATGACCCATCGTTTTGGACCGGGACATTGCCAGAGACATATAACATATTGCCTGCAATCACCATGCGTTTGTAAATCGCTTGCGGATTCCCGGCCGGAGGGAGTTGTATGCCTAAAGAAATTAAATGTTGATCAATATTTTTTTCCGCCATCGTTTTCCTCTCAATTGATAAAATTTGGGAATTATTCAGCATCCCAACTATTTTCGCCAGATTGGCCCAGTTTTTAGCTTAGCTGTCCGTAGAACACAGATCCTTTTGTCAAACTGGACCAAACTGCTGGTAAGAAACAAAATTTGGTCTAATGGTACCTCACAAGGATTTTGCATGCCTAATGTAAATAGGCGTTTTGGGATGGCTAATCGATCCCCCAATTTTTTATCGGCTGATACCGGTTTGAATAGGTCTCATCGGGATTGTAGACAAAACGGGTTGACTGAAAAGAACCGAGGTAAATGCTTACCTGTAATTGCCATGGATCATTTGCGGTAGGCGGCTTATAGCTGTAAAGAACATCGGCCGCGCTCTTGTCATCTAAGGACTCATAAGGGACGTCTAACTGAATTTGTGAACGGGTTTCATCCCCAACCTGGTCTTCAACCATTTGTGCGATCGTTGGACCCAGGTAGTCGGGGTACAGCGCCTCAAGGGATTCTGGCGCGCTTCCGTTGTCATTTTCAAAATCAGCTATCGCCTGCGCTAAAAATTGATTTTCCTCTACAAAAGCCTCATACCCTCTTTGTTGAATCGGCCTGGCGATACGGTTCCCAATCGGGATCGATATGAGGCCAAAAACCGCAAAAAGAGCGGCCGTGATGAAAATAGTTTGCCATCTATCGCTTATATCAGCTCCTTGGGTAGAACGGGAGACAAACACCAGAATCAAAAGAATAAACAGGGCGATTTGGATAACCCAGATAACAAAGATGAGCGAATCTAAGACTCGGCCGGTTGGCGAAAGGCTGAAGTTTAAAACGCGAAGACCACCATTTAGGATAATCGCTGCGATAGAGGCTAAAATTAGGATTGGTTTTTGATTCATTTATTTTTATTCCGAGGAAAACAAGATGACCAATTATAAAAAACTCATGGAGTTTGGCACCGCATCGATACATGAAGCGCTAGGCAAGGTTGGTGCATTGCCTTCTGGGATCAAACCCTTAAACCCAGAGACGAAAATTTGCGGCCCAGCTTTAACGGTACAGACGATGCCACGCGATAACCTGATACTGCATAAAGGATTGTATGCAGGAAAACCCGGAGATGTGATGGTTGTCGCTTGCTCCGGTTTTTACGAAGCGGGGTATTGGGGGGATGTGATGGGGACCGCGGCCCAAGCTGTGGGCTTAGAGGGTTTGGTTATCGATGGCTGTGTTCGCGACGGAGCAGAATTAGACGAGATGGGTTTCCCTGTGTATTGTCGAGGATTATGCATTCATGGCACCTCGAAGTTCGGGGCTGGTAGCATTAATCAACCGATTATGATAGGGGACATCGTCATCAATGCGGGAGATATCGTTGTGGGGGATAGAGATGGAATTGTGATTGTGCCCAGCGGCAGGGTGCAAGAGGCGCTTGATAAAGCGAGTCAGCGCGAAGCGTATGAAGCGGAGGTTCGTGAGATGCTGAAAGGCGGGAAAACCACTTTAGAAATCTTCGGTTGGTAACCGATTGATATGAGAATGCTCTTAAGTGCTTGAGACTTTTCGGTGATGTTTGTAGTGTAAAAGTGAAAATCAGTTTTGCTCAATACAATTGTGAATACAACATCACTGTTTAATCGTATTGATGTCCGTTAGTCAGCAGAGTTAAATTAAATAGAACAGACAAAGAAGACAAAAAAGGAAACTCATTATCGCCACTTCATCAACAACCAGACAACCTAAAAAATGGCCTGTTTTCAAGTATGGGTCAATTATCGTTTTGATCTTAGTTATTTTTCTCACCGCTTTATATTTGGGGCAAAGACCACCCCGATCTGAGCTGGTAATCGATTCGATACAGCCAGGCATTGACTACCGCAGAGGGGCTACATCTGATCCTTTAAGGACCGTTTACCATTTGCTCGAGGTCGACCTGTCTACGGCCGGGATGGGAGTTATGACAACGACCCCAACTGAGACGCCTGCTGAAATCAAGAACTTTTTATCAAGCGCCGAATTTGCTGCCCAGACCGTAGAAGATTTTGCCACCGCAAACGATACACGTGTGGCGATCAATGGGAATTTCTTTTATCCGTTTTACGCAAGCACACCGATAAGCTATTACCCTAAACCGGGTGACTTGGTGCAAGTGAGTGGTCTGACGATTAGCGAGGGTGTGGAGAATTCTTTTGGCGAGCCAAAGTGGCCCGTTTTGTGTGTTTCCGGTCAAAACCAAGCGACGATCGAATCTTTCGGCCGTTGTCCTGCAAACACGTATTCGGCTGTGGCTGGCAATTTGATGACCATTAAAGATGGTGAGCCCATTGTTCCACCGAACTCAGACGTATTGCCCCGCACGGTTGTGGGTGTCAATCAAGCTGGAGACAAGCTATTTATTTTGATTGTTGACGGCCGGCAGCGCTGGTATAGCGAAGGGGCAACCCATGCGTTTACCCAACAAATCATGCAAGAAGCCGGTGCTTATGAAGCCTTAAACCTTGATGGCGGCGGGTCTGTTACGCTTGTCATTGAACAAGATGGTGCGCAACGGGTGTTTAATGCACCGATACACACACGGATTATCGGCCGTCAACGGCCGGTGGCCAATCATCTTGGTATTGTGATCGACGAATAGTGACTCACATTTGGTGTTGTTAACTGGCCGTCGTGCTGTCAGTTTTTATTTTGTATCAATTGGGCTGGGATGAATAAAACCATCCCCGCACCAATGAGGGGCAAAATGCCTGATCCGCGTAACAAAAGGAGTAGACCGACTTGGTCTGCAATTAAACCGGCAAAGTAACTAAAGACCGATCCTAAAAAGAACATACCACCCAGCGCCAAGCCCGATGCCAATCCCCGTCCTTTTGGAAAGAACGATTGAACCAGCAAAACGAGAATGCTATGGGGCATGGCGGTGAGGAGACCGGCAATAAATAAGAGGGTTAGCTGTAATGCACCGGTAGCAGGAACGCCAAACCAAATCGGAATCAATGAACCTGCTAAACCTAAGAACACAATCTTTTTCCCATCGACGATATCCGCCAGCATGCCGCCGCTGAGGGTGCCCAGCATGGCACCAAATAAAAATGAACCGGTTACCCATCCGGCATAACTTACACTAATACCGCTTTCGATTAAATGCTTCGGTAAATAGGTCATGATGATGCTGCTGACGGCGCTATACCCGACAAGCATGAAAAGAACCGGGACGAACAGCCAGCCAATGCTGACCTTGGCTTCTTTTGGGTCATCATGAACAACGTTGTTTTTGGATTGGTTTTGAAATGCGGAGTCGTCGATAGCGACTAGGCTAAAAACAAGGGCTGTGGTGGCGATTGCGGCTGCGGCGAGGTAGCCGATACGATCCCACTCTTCTAACAATGCTCCGGCAACGATGGGGCCTACAAATAGACCGGCTGAACCAAAAAAGAAAAAGAGCCCTGTGGCTAGGTTCCGCCTGGCGTAGTCGGGCCGGGTGGCGATGGTGGTGCCGGCCGGGTGAAACATGCCTGAACCTAGTCCTGCGGCCGTCAGAGTGGCTACGGCCCACCAAGGGGGCAAAATGGCGGTCAGTGCTGATAGAACCACCATCCATAAGATGCCGCCCACTACCAATTTCTTGGGACCGATCCGATCTGTTAGCCATCCAAACAACGGTTGCGATAACGCATTGCCGATGTTGTAGATGATTAAGATCAAGCCAACTTGGGCGTTAGAGATGCCCAAACTAACCGCCAAAAGGGCCATGAGAATGCTGCGGCCGTTATTGAGAAAGTCGATGAAAAAATGGGTGATGCAAGAGGCCCAATAGCTTGTTTGGGACTGAAACGTTACGGGTATTGTTGTGTGGGTTGCCATTTGCCAAGTCTATCTCAATTGTGACAAATGTATGGGGTCCTGTTGTGCAAAACTGATAGTCTAGAGTCCTGAATACTCCACATTATTGCCAATTTGGTACAAACGTATGATTGCGATTGAAGTACCAAGAATAATAGACTGGATGGCAAGCAGAGAACCCCCTATGTAATGCACCAAGTTCAATAATAGTTTGATAGGAGACACCAATATCATGAACAGTTTTAAAGCGTTTGCCGTTACATGTGACCGATACTTCCCAGGTAAAAAGGTACACTATGCAGCCCTAAGTGAGCATGGGGCCGCGAATGAAGCCTTGATGGCGATGTACAAAATCGGTGGCCGGGCAGGGCGCGATGATTTGAAGGTAGAGCATGTGCCCGAGCTAGATCGTCTTGCGGGCGTTATGTCGCGATCTGGCTGCTTAGATGCGAAAATTTCAGGCGCATATTAGCAGCAGACCTACTAGAAAGAGAGAGGCCCGCTTTTATTGCTGATTGGCAGTATCCTATAATCAGAACTCATTTTTTCAAGAGATTGGCTCGGCCGGTCTCTTTTTTTTTGCCTATAAATTTGGAAGGGAGCTATTCAGCGATATTAGTTTTTGGCATATGCTGCACCGCATAAAATGCGGGACGGGGTGAGCCATCTGGACGTAAGATCGAGTAGCCGGTTTCAGCAAAGTCTGCACCCAATAACGGGCCGAAATTGAGATTCCACAAGATTAGCGGGCCGACTTCCGGCCGCTCTTGAGCATATACATACGCGTCAGTGATGTGAATCGCCTGCTCCCATTCGGTTAGTTGGTTCATAAATTCAGCTCCGGCCGGCGCTGATTTGTCTAACTGCTCAAACGTGCCCCAGCCAAACTCTGTTCCCCACAGCTGTTTTTCAACCCCATACCGGTTTAATAAGATTAAGTAGTCATCTGTCGTCGCCCCAAAGAAAAAGCTAGGATGATCATTGTGTGAAACGGCATAATCGGCCGTGTTTCCCATTTGTGCCCAAACAGGATTCGAAGCACCGTACGGATGGTATCCGATAACATCAACATGTTGAGCCACACCAGCTGCTAGCATCTGCTCGAAATAGACGCGATCATCAACCGCGTTGACCCCATCATTAATTCCGGTTGGGGCGGGGGCACCGCTGATTAAAGTAACATTTGGGTCGACTTGGCGGATGCCATCTGCGCCGGCCGCAATTAAACGGGTAAGCTCGGTGCCGTTCAACGGGACTCCGTTCCATTCACGACGTAAATTAGGTTCGTTCCAAAGCTCGTATGCAGCAACCTGGCCCGCATACCGTTCAGCCAACAGGCGGGTAAACGCAGTAAATTTGGCAAAATCCGCTGGGGGTCCATCTTCGTCCGTCGTGGGGCGACTCCATTCCGGAGCTTTCGCAATGCCTACCATCACTTTGATACCGCGATCATTTGCGGCCGCAATAAACCGATCTGTCTCCCCAAACCAGAACTCATCTAGTCGATCTGGACCCGGTTGAAACAGTTTCCAAGAGACTTGGATTTTGACCCAGCCTACCCCGAGGGTTTCAAGCTGGTCTACCATTAACGCTTGATCTTCTCCAAAAGGATGCACCTGAATGCCAACGAGGTCGGCATCAATCGGTTGAGTGCCATTAAAGGGGGGATATGCCGGTGTGGGGGTCGCGGTCGCCGTTGGGGTTGGCGTAACGGTTGGGCTAGGGGTTGCCGTTGGCACGATGGCCGTTTCTGTGGGTGGGATTGGGGAAGCCTGCTCAATTTCTAAAATCGGGGCTGGCGGGATGGGGGTTGACGTGGCTGAATCGGTTTCGGCTACTGTTTGTTCTGTTTGTTCTGTTTGTTGTGCTTGGCATCCAGTAAATAGAAGTAGAAAGGCTGTGGTGCAAAGAAAAAGGGTTTGACGCATGAATGAATTATCTCTCGTTTTTTGACTAGATCGGTGAAATACTTAAACGATTGTTAGGTCGATATAGTTCCAAAAACCGGTAAAATTATCCAAAATGACAAAACACAAACTAACTATATTTGATATCGACGGGACCTTGTGCAATCGTGACGCAACGGAGCTTTTGCCTAACCGCAAAGCAATTCTTGACCAGCTATACGCGTACGGTCGTCAAATAGCGATTGCGACCAACCAAGGGGGTGTCGGGTATCGGCTCTTTCGTCAATCACGAAATAAGACATTTGAAGTTTATCCAACAGAGCAGGAAGTGCTGGAACGCATGGCGACAATTATCGAAAAAATCGGCCGTCCTGTACCGCTTAATATCGCGTTTAGCTATTATGTCGAATGGGCCAAATGCTGGTCTCCCATCCCTGAAGGGCGCGAGGCGGAACCCTATTGGCGCACTGATTTTCGCAAACCGGGTGGCGGTATGCTGCTTGACCATATGCATATGCTTAACGTGCCATCAAGCCAAACGATTTATGTAGGAGATCGGCCGGAAGATGAAGGGGCAGCACAAGCGGCCGGTTGTGATTTTGCTTGGGCGTGGGATTATTTTGGGGATCCTAAAGAGCTAGACGAGACAGACTAATAGGGTTGATTCCCGGCTTGCAAGAACCAAAAGGGGTAAAGTTCCGATGCGCAAAATGAGTCTCGATTTTCGCTAAACGTATGCTTTGTTTTACCTGTGTCAGGATACCCTTGGCTCTTCAATGTTTTTAGCCAGTCGAATTGTTGCGTTTGCGTATTTAGGCAATATTTTGTGGCAATCGACGTCTGCGCATCCCCAAAGGCGGTATGAAAGGTGATTAACTCTTCATTTTGAATAATTACAGAATCTACAACGAGAGAATTTAACCCAAACATTTTTTCGCCGTTGCCATTATCGATAGAAAGAAATTGCACGGTGTCGACCAATGTGTCGTTGATGTAGAAAAAACAGTTTGTGAAATTGTAACCAGCGCAGTAGACGATGTCTGGATCTGCTTCTACGTTTGTCAGGATCGAGATCTTAAGAGTGCCTTGGGTATTGCTGACCGTTTTGATAATCTGATAATCGGGATCATTGAGCCCTTGCGGCACTTTCGGTGGTTCCGGTGTTGCGTTCGGATCGGCCGCTGCCTGTGCAAGATTAATCGACCCAACCAAGCCGAACACGATCAAAAATATTTTGAGCAATAAGTTATGATTCATAACTTTAGTATAAGCAGAAGGCCGCAACTTGATCGACGAGCGGCCGATGATAATCTGACGGTTTATCGATGCCCTTAATTTTCTTTACAGGTTAGATAGATCTTGCTTACAATTCCTCACGGTTATGAATCAACTGAAATACCTTGGTGGCTATCCACCCAATGTGCTAGAACAAATCCGATCACTCATCGATGAGGGCCGTTTGGGTGAGTTTATTCTGAAAAAATACCCACAAGCGCACGATGTTCGGTCGCAAAAAGCACTGTACGAGTACACGGTAGACTTAAAAAACGATTATATGCGTAAGGCGAAGCCACTAAGCAAGGTGATTTATGACGACAAGATCAGCGTGATACACCATGCCTTGGGGCTGCATACTCAAATTTCGAGGGTGCAGGGGGGACGGCTAAAGTCAAAAAACGAGATCCGTATCGCTTCCCTGTTTAAACAAACACCGCCTGATTTTCTGCGAATGATTGTGGTGCATGAATTGGCTCATATTAAAATCAAAGACCATAACAAAGCGTTTTACCAACTGTGCGAATACATGGAGCCTGACTACCATCAGTTGGAATTTGATACCCGTTTGTATCTAACCTATTTGGATGAGGGTGAGCCACTTTACCGGTAGGGGAAAAGGGGAGCTGCGCAAACCGGACTGAATGTAAGAAACTGCCTCATAAAAATTGAACTTGTGCATAGTTTTGCTAAGATTTGGCAAGTTATAGTTAATTTTGCCCATGTCTAATATTTCACACCAAAATCAAAGCTGGTTGCCACTCAAGCAGGCGGCCGAAAAACTGTCAGTTCACCCGACTACGCTACGTCGTTGGGCCGATAACGGGAAAATCCCGGTGATGGTAACCCCAGGGGGCCACCGCCGCTTCGCCTTAGAAATTATCGACAAGCTCGCCCAAACCGGCCTAGCATTGAACCAACCTGATCAAATCGAAAATGTGTGGGCAGAAAAGGCGTTAACGGTAACCCGGCAAAATATCTCCACACAACCGGCCGATTGGATGAGCTCGCTGACAGAATCTGACCGAAATAAGCATCGGAAAATGGGACAACAGCTGATGGCCCTGACACTGCAATTTATCGGCTCTGAAGATGAGAGCCAAGAGATTTTAGATGAAACGCGTGCCCTGGGTACACGCTACGGCATTATCGGCCGAGAAATCGGCATGACGCTGACCGATGCGTTACAGGCAGCGATGTTTTTTCGCGACCGAATGGTGGAATCAGCGCTCCAACTGCCCGAATCGGCCAAAATCAAGCCGGAAGCTAACTTACGCTTATTGCAGCGGATAACTACACTTTTAAACGAAGTTCAGCTCGCTATTGCGGCCGAATACGAATGATCGGCTAACCCTTTTTTTGTATGAAATTTTTCTGTATCGGCATCAATCACAAAACCGCCCCGGTCGAACTGCGTGAGCGGGTCAATATCACCCACGAAGCGTTGGCTGAAGGGTATCAGACGGCCGACTGGCTTAGCGGTATCGCGATGGTTTCAACCTGTAATCGCATTGAGCTATATGCATCTACCGCAGATGATGCCCGATTAGAAGATATGACATCACTTTGGGGGAAGATTTGTGACGTAGACGCGGCCGAATTTTCCCCTTCGCTTTATCAATGGTCTGATCATTCAGCGGTATCTCACTTGTTGCGTGTTTCGGCCGGTTTAGAGTCGATGGTTCTGGGCGAACCTCAAATATTGGGGCAAGTGATTCGGGCCAATGAAACAGCCATTGCCAATCAAACGGCCGATGCATTATTGAAAAGCGTTTTCCAATTCGCCATTCGGTCTGGCAAACGGGCCCGAACCGAAACAAGAATTAGCCGAAACCCGGTTAGCGTTAGTTCAATCGGCGTCAGCTTGGTCAAGCAACATGTGACGAACATTGAAACGGATAGGGTTTTGGTTATCGGGGCGGGAGAAATGGCGCAATTGGCGGTTAAGGGGTTGAAGTCATACGGGTTTAAACAGATAACCATCGTTAACCGGAGCAAAGAAAAAGCTGAAGCGTTGGCCCAAAGATGGGGGATTGAGGCTGAAGCGCTCGCTGATTTAAAGCGCATATTGCCTGAAGCTGATGCGCTTGTGACCGCGACATCAGCCCCAACACCGATTTTAAATGTGGCGGATGTGGCTGATTTGACTAAGCCGATCACCATGGTTGATTTGGCTGTACCTCGAGACATCGACCCCGCTTGTGCAACCTCATCTTGGGTGCAGCTGTATGATGTCGATGCGCTTAAACACGTTGTTGCGGAAGGGTTGGCCGAGCGCCAAAAAGAGGTCCCTTTTGTAGAGGCGATTTTAGATGAAGAGAAGGCACGTTTTCAGGCTTGGGAAAAAGAGTCGGCCGTTTTGCCAACTTTGACCGCAATTCGCCAGCAAGCGGAGCAAATTCGCCAAAAAGAACTATCACGAACCCTGAAATATTTAGGTGATGTTGATCCTGATATGTTAAAACACATTGACAAGCTTTCACAGACCTTGGTTAAGCAACTTTTGCACCGGCCGACGAAAGCGCTGCGTGATGAAGCGCGCAATGGCACACTAAACGGATTAGACGATTCGGC
>JAHDEB010000014.1:0-2673 GCA_020629055.1 Chloroflexota bacterium | reverse complement strand
TAAAAATCGGAACACGTGGGTCAGACCTCGCCCTCACACAAACAAAACTCGTCGCAAAAATGTTAGAAACCGCATGGGACGGTTTAAACTGCGAAATTGAAGTATTTACGACCAAAGGAGATCTAACCCAAGCGGCTGGCATTCCTCTACCAGAGATCGGCGGTAAAGGGCTATTTACGCTCGAGTTGGAAAATGCGTTACGTAAGGGCTCAATTGATTTGGCCGTCCATTCACTAAAAGATTTGCCAGTTGAAGATTCGCCTGGTTTAGTGGTTGGTGCGATCCCTCAGCGAGAAGATGAACGGGATGTTATTGTTTCCCACAGTGGGTTAGGGTTAGACGAGCTGCCGTCCGGCTCTGTGGTTGGCACCAGCAGCCTACGTCGTCAGGCACAGATCCTTTTCCATCGGCCGGATCTAATCGTCAAACCGATTCGGGGCAACGTGGGGACCCGCATCAAAAAAGTGATGGACAAGCAATATGATGCGACCGTCTTAGCTGCTTCTGGCATTATCCGGCTGGGGATTGAAGAACAAATCACTGAATATATTTCACTTTGGGCGATGTTGCCCGCGCCGGGGCAAGGGGCATTGGGTGTCCAGTGTCGCTCAAATGATGAAGAAACGTTGAGCTTGTTAGACGAAATCATTGATCCAACAACCTATTTGTGTGTCAAGGCGGAGCGGGCATTTCTGCAAGCATTGGGGGGCGGTTGCTCTTTGCCTGTGGCTGCCCGTGCAATCGAGGCGGATGGTGAACTGCACCTGCACGGCCGTGTGTCTGATGTAGAGGGGCAAGCGCGGGTCGAAGTCAAAGTATCTGGGGCAGAGCCGGAAAGATTGGGGATGTGGGCGGCCGAGCTTGCCCTTGCTCAAGGCGCGGAACGCTTAATCGGTGAGAAATCCCCTCTAGTCGGCCGCCGTGTTCTTGTTACTCGAGAAACCAATCAGGCTCGGGGCTTTGTCGAAAAGCTGGCTCAAAAAGGGGCGATTCCGGTTGAATTCCCGGTGCTTCGATTTGAACCTTTGCCGGTTTTTGAATTTGATAATCTTGATATCAACATGTTTGATTGGGTTTTGTTTACCAGCGGCAATGCGGTTCGGTTCTTTTTTGAAAACTTTGCTGACAATCGTTGGCAATTGGCGGATAAAGGCTGGCAAGATTTTAAAATCGCGGTGGCCGGGTCAGCAACGGCCGCAGTTTTAGAAAGCTATGCGGTCCAGCCCGATTTTGTGCCACAAGCCTTTGTGGGGGAACAGCTGGTGGCCGGGTTAGGCGACCTGGAAGGTCAAAGTATTTTACTGCCCCGTTCTAAGCAAGGGCGCCCTGAAATCGCCCAGATGTTGCGTGACAAAGGGGCTGCTTTGGTTGAGATCGCGATGTACGACACGGTTCCGGCCGATCCGTCTGTCGATGCATGGGACCAGTTTAATTTGGGGTTTGATGTGATGACCTTTGCCAGCCCGACATCGGTGCACCACTTACATGCGATTTTGGAATCTGAGAGCCAAAGCCCAGAAATTTTAGCGAAGAAGAAAATTATTTCGATTGGACCGGTCACAAGCCAAGCCTTAAAAGAGTACGGCTTGCCCGTTCATGCGGAGGCTGACCCACATACGGTAGATGGGATGATTTTGGCCATCGAAAATTATTTAGGAGCAAAAAATAACTCATGACCGTTTTTGAGTCACCCATTCGGCCGCGCCGTCTGCGTCATACCCCGACATTGCGCAAAATGGTTCGGGAAACCCAATTAACTGCGGCCGATTTTATTTATCCGCTTTTCATTGTGCATGGGGATGGGGTTCGTCACCCGATCGTTTCAATGCCCGGCATTCACCAGCTTTCGGTAGACGAGGCGGTATTGGAAGCCAAATCTGCTTGGGAATTAGGGATTCCAGCCCTGATGTTGTTTGGTATCCCTGATGAAAAAGATCCCGTTGGGATTGAAAACTTTGCGGCCGACGGCATTATTCAGCAGGCGACCATGGCGATCAAAGCAGAACTGCCCGATATGGTGGTCTGCACAGACGTTTGCCTGTGCGAATACACCGACCACGGCCACTGTGGTGTGTTAAACGATGGCACCCACGAGCACTTGCCAGAAGGGTATGTCTTAAATGATGACACCCTAGCGATTTTACAAAAAGTGGCGGTATCTCATGCTCAGGCCGGTGCAGACATCATCGCCCCCAGCGGCATGTTGGATGGGATGGTTGGCAGCATTCGGGTGGCGCTAGACACGGCCGGCTTTTCACACCTGCCGATCATGTCATACGCCGTCAAATATGCCTCCGCCTTTTACGGCCCATTTCGTGATGCGGCCGACGGCGCACCTAAGTTTGGTGATCGTAAAACCCACCAAATGGACCCCGCGAACGGGGCTGAAGCATTGCGTGAAGCTGAGCTTGATGTGATCGAAGGGGCAGATTTCTTGATGGTTAAACCGGCTTTGGCCTATCTCGACATTATTCGAACAGTCAAAGATGAGTTCCCATCATTGCCGATGGTGGCGTACAACGTGAGCGGTGAATACGCCATGATCAAAGCGGCGGCGGCCAATGGTTGGCTCGATGGAGACAGCGTGATGCTTGAGAAATTAACAAGTATTAAGCGAGCGGGGGCGGATTTGATTATCACCTATCACGCAATTGAAGCAGCAAAATTATTGAC
>JAHDEB010000183.1:9519-13013 GCA_020629055.1 Chloroflexota bacterium | reverse complement strand
GCTTCCAACCGCTTTTGTAACGCAATTAAATAATCTAAGTGGGTGTCTACCGAGAAGCCTTCGATCATCCATGGAACCGTTTTGAAATAATAGACAATGGCGCCTACATCTGTATAAGTGATTTCCCCGGTCCAATCCTGGGCATCAATAATTTCAAACCCGGCCGCTTCTAGCAGCGGAATATTTACCTCAGGAGTGGCTTCCGGCCATGGAATAGGTGCATCAAAAGCGGCTAATAAATCATGGATCATGTATCCGTGAACCTGCTGGGTATAAAAACGGCCACCAGGTTTTAGCACACGCCAAAGTTCAGCCGGATTAAAACTAGAGTGACGATTGATAATTAGGTCAAAACTCTCGTCCTCGAGCGGAATGGGGAGGACCGTACTTGTTTTCGTATCAATTAACGTTGCACCTAAAGGCTCTAAACGTTCGCGTGCTAATTTTACGTTGGGTGGGTAGGCTTCTGTGGCTACAACCTTTTTGGGCCAAACGGCTTGCATTTCAATCAAGCGCTCCGCACCGCCAGTCTCTAGGTCTAACACGGATTCGGCATTTGCCATTAATTCCTTCGCCCGCTCCATGTAGGACCATGGCTCAACTTCTTCAATCACACGTCCTTCCGTATGAGGGAAAGTCCAGCCGACAACAGGCACTTGCTCTTCTTCTTTCCAGAATTTGATCAATTCATCCATATCAAATAAAGTGTCTTTGATTTAGAGGAACTAGACAAGCAAGATGGTTTTGGGTGGGGGTCCCGAGGTAAAATTTGTGCGGATCGGCGTAGGCTCCCATGTTGATCGTTCGTTTAGTTAGGCAACTGTGGCTGTCGGTACGATTACTTTTTCGACAGGATCATAGTCGTAGTGGCAATCACAATGGGTGCAGATGGCGGCAAAAGGCCGGCCGAAGTTAATTCGCATCGATGGGTATTTATTTTTAAAATCTTGAACCATCGTTTTAAACTGCTGTGATGCGCGCGCCAGTGAATCGGCCCCTAGGTGATTTCCACACTCTGAACAGTCTCGATGGGAGACTTCGCGGTAAACGCGGCTCCGCTTAATTCGCTTGGCTATAAATCGAATTGGGATGAGAACAGGGGTGATAAATAGGGTTAAAAGTGCGATGAGGGATGAGGTGATTAACTTTTGCATATAAAAATAGTACGTTGGTCCCCTTTCAAAAGTTCTTAATAAATATCAAATTGCCCAAATATCCGGTTCATTTTGGGTTAGAAAAACATGGAAAAAACTGATTCAATCGAGAAAATAAAAATCGTTTTTATGGGAACCCCCGACTTTGCGGTCCCATCTTTGCAAGCCTGTATCGATAGCGATGTGGCTGATGTGGTAGGTGTGGTGACCCAGCCAGACCGCCCGGCCGGACGTGGCAACAAGCTGAAGCCGCCACCGGTTAAAGTTGCGGCCGAAGCGGCCGGGATTCCGCTGTTCCAACCAAAATCGCTGCGTAAATATGAAGCGGCCGAACAAATTCGGGATTGGGAGCCAGATCTAATCGTTGTAACCGCCTTTGGGCAGATTTTACGGCCGCACGTGCTTGATCTGCCCCGTTTGGGATGTGTCAACGTGCATGCATCTTTGTTGCCCCGCTGGCGGGGTGCGGCCCCGATTCAGGCGGCAATTTTGGGCGGAGACAAGCAGACGGGGGTGACGTTGATGCACATGGATGTGGGGTTAGACACCGGGGATATGCTGTTTGTTGAGGCGTTTGATCTTGACCCGGCCGAAACCGCATCGACCCTGCATGATAAGCTGGCCCAACTGGGGTACGACATGTTGTTCAAACATTTGCCCGACATCGCGGCCGGAGCGATCAACCCGATTCAACAGCCGGAAGAAGGGGTGACGTATGCGGCTAAAATTGATAAGAGCGATGGAAAGATCGACTGGAGCCAGTCGGCCGAAATGATCGAGCGGCGCCATCGGGCGATGACCCCGTGGCCGGGCAGTTTTACCCAGTGGGATGATAAGAATTTGAAGGTGAAGGGGATGACGCTGCTGACGATAGACCATTCTGCCAAACCGGCCGGTACGGTGTTGCGCATCGAAGACGACATTGTCGTTGTCACGAGTGATGGGTTGATCCGGCTGGATGAGATTCAGTTGGAGGGGAAGAAGCGGACGGAGCCATTGAGCTTTATCAACGGCCGGCCGGAGTTTGTGGGGTCTGTTTTAGGATGAACGCCTGTAGGATGAATCCCACAGTTAAAATAAAAAGCCCGATGAATCGGGCTGATGTATGTCTAACCCGATTTATCGGGTTTCTTGTCTTAACCAAGAGTTTCAACTCTTGGCGCACGGGGGAGGCGGTATGAATATTTTAGTTTTTGGCGCAGGGGCGGTCGGCCGCTATTTGGGGGGCAACCTGGCCCAAGCAGGGCATCGGGTGGTGCTTGTCACTCGCTCGGGAGCGGATCACATCAATCAAAATGGATTAACCATTCATCGGCCGGACCGGCCAGATGCAGGGCCGATCCACGTAAAACCGGCCGCTTTGCCTAGCTTTTCTGCGGCGATGGGGTTTGCCGCAGAAAACGACTTTACGTTTGATACGATTTTACTGGCGATGAAGAGCTATGACGTCGCAGCTGCGGTGGCAGAGATGGAGAGGCATTCGCCGGAAGCGGGCTTACCGCGCATTATCACCATGCAAAATGGGATCGACGCTGAAAAATCGGTGGTTGAGCTGGTTGGTAAATCTGGATTGACGGCCGGATCATTGACGACACCGGTGAGCTTCGACAGCAGGGGTGACATTGTGGAGGAGCGGTCGAACCGTGGAGTCGCTTTTTCCAGCCCCGATGGGTCAGGCCGGTATCTGCAACTGGTTGAGCTATTCCAGGCGGCCGGGGTTAATGCATTGGGGGTCGCTGACTACGAGTCGTTAAAATGGTCAAAGGCGCTGGTCAACATGGTGGGGAACGCGACTTCGGCAATCACCAACATGCGGCCGGGGGATTTGTATGCAAATCGAGCCATCTACCAAATTGAAAAGCAGATGTTGCGTGAAGCGGTGGCTGTGATGCGGGCCAAAGGGATTGAGATCATTAACCTGCCTGGCTCTTCGTCTAAGACATTGGCTACGGTCGTGACTTGGGTGCCTGATTTCCTGCTAAAACCGATTTTGACCCGCCAGGTCAGCCGCGGCCGGGGGGATAAAATGCCATCTTTTAATTTAGATTTGGCCAGTGGTAAAACGAAAAGTGAAGTTGTTTTTCACAATGGGGCGGTGGCACAGCATGGGGAAGAGATGGGAGTTGCCACACCGGTCAATCGCGCGTTGGCTGATCTATTGCTCAGCATCGCGGCCGGGGAGCGTGACTGGGGTGAGTTTAACGGTCGGCCGGAGGCGCTGGTAGCCGGTATTCGGTAGGTCGGTTATCTGTAGGTCAGTATTCGGTAGGTCGGTAGTCAGTGACCAGCGAAGCGGACCGACCAGCGAAGCGGACCGACCAGCAAAGCGGACTGACCAGC
>JAHDEB010000183.1:0-9419 GCA_020629055.1 Chloroflexota bacterium | reverse complement strand
ACCAGCGGAGCGGACCGACCAGCGGAGCGGACCGACCAGCGGAGCGGACCGACCAGCGGAGCGGACCGACCACCGCCCCCCTCTTAACAAGCTGTTAACAAAACTTTATCCCACTGTTAAACGATAAAAGCAGGTCCGTTAATTTTGCGAAGATAAACTTCATGTTGAAGTGGTTGGGCGATTTAAATCCTTTAAATAAATGATTACGTTCAATTAATCGCCAATCGCTTAATACACTCAAAGGAAAACTTGGAAAAGATGCGAAATAGACATACCTTTCTTGGTGCAACATTCTTACTTGCGACCATGTTTTTGGTGGCCTGTGGCTCAAACGGGGACTCGGCTCAAATTATTGAACGATCTGAACGTGAAGTTAGAGACGTGATCAACCTAGATATTGATCCGGACATTCTGGAAGATTTAGCACTAAGTGCAAATACAACGACCAGCGGGTCAGGATCTGCCAGCTCGGAATCGGCCGGAAGCATGGTCGAACTGCCGGAAGTTGACCCACTCGCAGTTAAAGGAAACATCGTTATCGCTGGCTCATCAACCGTATTCCCACTGGCGGAGCGGATGATCGAAGTGTTTGAAAACGAAGGGTTTGGCGACCTGGTCACCTATGACAGCATCGGCTCTGGCGGTGGATTTGAGCGATTCTGCGAAGCGGGTGAATCTGATATCGCCGGTGCAAGCCGTGCGATTAAAGAAGGGGAGATCGAGTCTTGTGCAGCGATCGGCCGGACACCGATTGAGTTTAGGATCGGGACAGACGCACTGGCCGTTGTCGTCTCGGCCGAGAATGAGTTTTTAACCGGCTTGAGCCATGATGAGCTTGCGGCCGTCTTCTCAACGGCCGAACTATGGTCGGACATCAATCCGGATTATCCAGCTGAACCGATTTTGAGATACATTCCAGGAACCGACTCTGGTACGTTTGACTTCTTTGTAGAAGAGGTGTTTGACGAAAATACCGAGCCGATCTTGGCGGCTAATAACACAGAGTTATCAGAAGATGACAACGTGCTGGTCACTGGTGTGGTTGATTCACCGTATGCGGTGACGTTCTTTGGATATGCGTACTATCAAGAAAATGCGGAACTGCTCAAAATTTTAGAGATTGACGGGATCGAAGCGAATCAAGAAAACGTTGATGCGGCCGCTTATCCACTTTCTCGGCCGCTGATCATTTATTCAGATGCGGGCATCATCAATGAAAAACAGCAGGTGGGTCAGTTCCTAAGCTTCTTACTACAAAACGTAAATCGCGAAATCATCGACGTGGGATATTTCCCAGCCAATGAACAAGTTTTAAATGGCGCAAAATCTGATTTGCTAGCCGCAATGGGTAGAATGGCAGCCGGTGAAGAGGCTGCTGGGCTTGCAGGGTTAGCGGAAGTTGATCCGCTGACTGTAAATGGCAACATTGTGATCGCTGGCTCATCAACCGTCTTTCCACTGGCGGAGCGGATGATCGAAGTGTTTGAAAACGAAGGGTTTGGCGACCTGGTCACCTATGACAGCATCGGCTCTGGCGGTGGATTTGAGCGATTCTGCGAAGCGGGTGAATCTGATATCGCCGGTGCAAGCCGTGCGATTAAAGAAGGGGAGATCGAGTCTTGTGCAGCGATCGGCCGGACACCGATTGAGTTTAGGATCGGGACAGACGCACTGGCCGTTGTCGTCTCGGCCGAGAATGAGTTTTTAACCGGCTTGAGCCATGATGAGCTTGCGGCCGTCTTCTCAACGGCCGAACTATGGTCGGACATCAATCCGGATTATCCAGCTGAACCGATTTTGAGATACATTCCAGGAACCGACTCTGGTACGTTTGACTTCTTTGTAGAAGAGGTGTTTGACGAAAATACCGAGCCGATCTTGGCGGCTAATAACACAGAGTTGTCAGAAGATGACAACGTGCTGGTCACCGGTGTGGTTGATTCACCGTATGCGGTGACTTTCTTTGGATACGCGTACTACCAGGAAAATGCGGAACTGCTCAAAATTTTAGACATCGATGGAGTAGAAGCAAATCAAGAAAACGTTGATGCGGCCGCTTACCCACTTTCCCGACCTCTGATCATTTATTCAGATGCGGGCATAATCAATGAAAAACAGCAGGTGGGACAGTTCTTGAGTTTCTTAATGCAAAATGTAAATCGTGAAATTACTGATGTCGGCTATTTTCCAGCGAATGCTGCGGTGCTTGATCAAGCAGCTCAAGATTTAGCCGCAGCGATGGGGGAGGCGAAATAATGATCAATTCCCCAGTCCACGACATTGACTTAACAGAAGATGTCGCATTAAGCCTGAGAAAAAAGACGAAATGGCATGAAACCCTAATTCAAGGGGCATTGGTTGCTTGCGGTATCTTGTCGGTTTTTACGACAATTGGCATCGTGGTCATTCTCTTAAATGAATCGATCAGCTTTTTCACTCGGGAAGTCTTTGAAATAACCAATAAATCAATCGCCACAGATATCGGTCCGGCCGATACGACGTTTGAAACCACCGCTTCTGGCTCAACGCTCGTTGTGGGGCAAATTGTGCGCGTTGACGACGAGCTGATGGAAGTGTTAGCCGTCGATGGGTTGTCACTGACCGTCGAGCGAGGCATTCAGGGGACTGAAGTAAGTTTCCACACGGCCGATGAAGAGATTGAAAAGTCTGTGCGTGTGCCGTTCCGTGAAGTCTTTACCGGCTCACGTTGGCAACCTCGTTTGCAGCAGTTTGGCATGTGGCCCCTCATCTTGTCTACATTGATGATTAGCGTCATTTCGATGATCGTTGCACTTCCACTTGGCCTGGCGAGTGCAATTTACTTAAGCGAATACGCATCGAATCGAACCCGCAGTATTGTCAAACCGATTCTAGAAGTATTGGCTGGGATCCCCACTGTGGTGTACGGCTACTTTGCTTTAACGTTTATGACCCCGTTTTTAGAACGGGCGTTTTTTGGGGACAATATCCAGGTGTTTAACACGCTTTCGGCCGGAATTGTCGTCGGTGTCTTGATCATTCCGCTCGTTAGCTCGATGAGCGAGGATGCGCTGCACGCGGTGCCACAAAGCTTGCGCAACGCATCGTATGGATTGGGTGCCACCAAGCTGGAGACCGCCCTACGCGTCGTGCTGCCGGCCGCCTTGTCCGGTGTGACGGCCGCTTTTGTGGTCGCCATCTCCCGAGCGATTGGTGAAACGATGGTTGTGGCGGTCGCGGCCGGTGCCGGACCCCGCAACTTTGAATGGAGCCAAGTATTTACCAACTACGGTGAAACACCGCTGAACCCGCTGCAATCGGCCGAAACGATGACGGGGCACATTGTGCGCATTTCTGGCGGCGACCTGAGCTATAACTCAATTGACTACAACTCGATTTTTGCAATCGGGCTGGTCTTATTTCTGATCACCCTGACGCTTAACATCATCAGTCGGCGCATTGTAGAACGGTTCCGCGAGGTGTACGACTAATGGAAAATCCTGAGAATCTTTATCCGGTAGACGAAGAACTACAAAAATTTATCGATTATCGTAAACGGAGCGGCACAATTTGGCGCGGCGTGTTTCTCATGTCGCTGTTCGTGGCGATTTTGGTGCTGATTGTGCTCATGCTCAACATCATCAACGATGCGTTTGGGCTAGTGGCACTCGAGAATGAAGTTGACCCTCATTCTTTGGTGACCGGTTATCAAGAAAACACGATGGTCAGCATGCCCAACACGTTTGCCAGCACGAATCATGCTGCACTAGCGGCCGTCATCCAGCAAAACGAGACCGGGATCGGTTTTGTTGGGCATGCTCATTATCAAACGAATGCAGACGATTTGCGCTTAATTGCGGTTGATGGGCAGTTCCCCACGGCCGAAACCGTAGCGGATGGCAGCTATCCGTTTGCCCGGCCGCTCTACATCTACACTGCGCTTGATACGCTGCAAAGCGAACCGGCCGTGGCTGGTTATTTCCGCTTTTACCTTGAAAACGCCAATAACAGCGGCGGCGAACTGGGGTATTTCCTGGCCGACGAAACGCTGATGGCTGATCAAATCAATCTGATTGACACACTAGCTGGTGGCCCCCAAGCGCTTGATTCTTTGGGCGGCAATTTGGCGCTGTCTGGAAGCTCTAGCTTGTACCCGCTTTCGCGGCAGATGCTGCTTGATTTCCGGCAGGCCGGATTTGGTGGGGATATCAGTATCGAACAGATCGGTTCTGAGGCCGGAATCGAGGCGTTTTGCCGTGGCGACATTCAGGTGCTGAACGCCAGCCGGCCGATGACGGTGGCTGAAGCTGCTACCTGCCAGCGCAATCGGGTCAATCCGGTTGAAATCGCTGTGGGGCTAGATGCGTTAGCGATTGTAAGCCACCCATCCTTAGACTTTTTAGAGAGCGTGAGCTTAAAGGAAATGGGGCAAATTTTTGCCGCCATGAACTACTGGGACGAAATCGACCCATCCTACCCGGTCGAGCCGATTGTGCGTGCGGTGCCGGGTGAAGGGAGCGGCTCGCTTGAGCTTTTGAGCGGCAGCATGTTTAGCACTATCGGTCTAGAAAACCTCTCTGGTGCTGCTTATGCTGAAATCATTCGAGAAAATTTAGGCCGCGGCCGTGGACGTGCGCTGGAACGTGATCAGCGCTTTTTGGCCGAAGGGTTTATTTTTGATAGCCAAACCGCTTTCAATGGGGCTTGTGCTTCGGCCGAGCCGCCAACCGGCTGTGCTCAGCCCGCGCGCGACCGAGACAATCTGCTTGATCTGATCGAGCAGGAAATCATCGTGCCGCAGATTCAGCAAACATGGCCGTTGTATGATTCGATTTTTAACCGGCAGGCGATTGTTGCCGAGGCAAGCCGGAAGTATCCTGATGCGATCGTTGAATTTAAATCGTGGCTGAACCCTGACTTTTTGGTTAACCCGCAAAGTAGTGAAGCGGAGTTGGCTGGGGTTCGCACAGCGATTTGGGGAACGGTGATGGTTGTCGCGACTACGTTTTTGTTCTCTTTTCCGGTGGGTGTTGGGGCTGCCATTTATTTGGAAGAATATGCAGACAGTACAAAATGGTATAACAAAATTATCCAGACCAACATTAGTAACTTAGCCGGTGTCCCGTCGATTATTTATGGGATGCTGGGGCTGACGGTGTTTGTCCGACTGCTGTTGCCGTTGACCAGCGGGGAGATGTTCGGCCGGGTGGCTGAAGGGACAGACCCGAGCGGCCGGACGGTGATCTCGGCCGGGTTAACGCTAGGGCTACTCATCCTGCCGATTATTATTATTAATGCCCAAGAGGCGTTGCGGGCGGTCCCCAACTCGATGCGGCGGGCCGGAATGGGGCTAGGTGCGACCAAATGGCAGACAACATGGTCACACGTTTTACCAGCGGCGTTACCGGGTATTTTGACCGGCACTATTTTGGCGATGTCACGGGCTGTGGGTGAAACGGCTCCACTGATCGTGGTGGGTGCGTCAACCGTAATCCGGACTGACCCGACCTTTTTTAGCCGATTTACGGTGTTACCGATTCAAATTTTTCAATGGACATCACGGCCGCAGCCGGAGTTTCAAAACCTTGCGGCGGCGGCGATTATCGTCCTGTTGCTCATTCTGCTGACGCTCAATGCATCGGCCGTCATTTTGCGTAATAGATATTCAACTTCTAGTTAGGCTCTCAGTTTGTCAGCCGGTCAGTTTTTCAGTTTAAGGTACAAACTGACCCACTGATTCACTGACAAACTGACCCACTATCACATGTCAGATTCAAACGACTCAACCAACATTGCAGTACAAGCCAAAGACGTCAGCGTCTACTATGGTGATTTTCGTGCGGTTAAAAACATCAATCTAGATGTGGCACGCAATAAGATTACCGCGTTTATCGGCCCATCGGGCTGCGGAAAAAGCACCCTGCTGCGGGCGTTCAACCGGATGAACGACCTGATCCCGATTTCACGTATGGATGGGGAAATCGTCTATCGTGGCAAAAATTTGTACGACGCCGATGTCGACCCGGTTGAAGTACGCCGCCGGATCGGGATGGTGTTCCAAAAACCGAACCCGTTTCCAAAAAGCATCTATGAAAATATCGCGTGGGGTGCCCGTATCAACGGGTACAAAGGGAATATGGATGAGCTGGTTGAGGAGTCGTTGCGCAGCGCGGCGATTTGGGACGAGGTAAAAGACAAGCTAGATCAGTCGGGGCTTTCGCTTTCGGGCGGTCAGCAGCAGCGGTTGTGTATTGCGCGTACGGTGGCGGTTAAACCTGAAATCATCTTGATGGACGAGCCGTGTTCGGCCCTAGACCCGATTGCGACGCTAAAGATCGAGGAGTTGATGCGGCAGTTGCAGGAGCAGTACACGATTATTATTGTGACCCATAATATGCAGCAGGCGGCTCGTTCTTCTGATTACACGGCGTTTTTGAATATGGATACGACTGATCGGTCGGGGTATATGGTGGAGTTTTCGGAGACGAGTGCGATGTTTACGAATCCGCAGAACCAGCAGACGGAAGAGTATATTACCGGCCGATTCGGCTAATCGGCAATCGATTCGGCTAATCGGCAGCCGGTTTGGATGATACAGCCGAACCGGTTTATTTCGTCAGCCGTCGGTTCTAGGCACTCGGTCAGATGCTGTTTTAAAGCACAATATCATGCATCGATTGGATCGCTGCAACCCGAGTTGAGGGAGCTACTATGGGTAGCTGTTCGTCTGCAATTCCTTCGTTAAACTCTACACTTGTCTCTAAAACTCCCTCACGATCAGTTGTTACGGGCTGAGGCTGACTAAACAGTAGTGGATCAAATCGTCGTAACGTTGGAAAAGTTAGCCCCGTTAGGACTTCGATTGTCGTTAAGCGCACCTGCTCTAGAACAGGAGAGAAGGGCAATGGGGTTTCACTATCATAATCACGCTGCCAAACAAGAAAGCCGGCCGAACGCAATACACCAGATAGCTCGACAGAAATCACCTTCCAAAACCCAGCTGGAATACGAATAGGTGCTTCATTTGGACCATTTTTGTGTTCAGGATCATTCTCAGTAAATATGGGTCCGGTAAAAACACAGGATCGTTGTTTATCAATTTCGACTCGTTCTAGCACCCAATCTTCAATTTTCCCCCAAGCGTCACTGTGCAGATTTTTGTGTTGTGGCGCAATATTTGACCACATGTCGCTTTCCCGCTCCGCATCTCGCGCTTCATCAGGATCACCCCAAGATAAGCTTTTGCGGCGTGCCAAATGACCTTGATCCCACGGATTGGGCCCAAAATCGCTATCGAGGGTCTCTCGATAGCCACGATTGCGATTGACTTGCAACCAAGTGGGCTGAATTTGGGGATCGTTCTTGAAGCTGCGATTGCTAAATTGGGACGATGACATCGTGGCCCCATCTATATTGTGAGCTGAAATAAAAGCAAAGCCACGTTCTTTGTTGAACAATAATGAGTGGCGAGTATGGTGAATGTACCTTCTCTCAAACGCTAATGTCAATACCTTTTCGCTGGGTTGTGGCAATGGAATATGGTGGCCTAAAATGAACTCAGGATTGTAGGGCATAATAAAAATCCTTTGTGAACTGCGTCACAATGTTGGCAACAATTTAACTTATGCAAAGTCGTGGTGTATTTATACTCATAATTGGTAAAAAGTACACCTAAAACAGTTGTCAAAACCTGAGGGATGTGATTAAATCTCGCATTTAGAACAAATGTTTCAAGGGAGGTGTGATTAATGTCTCAAGCAAAATTACAGTCAATAGAACCGGTATTGCAATCAAAAGATGTCTCAAAAACTGTGGCGTTTTATGTGGAGAAGCTAGGCTTCAAACTGCATGGGTATGACAACCCCGACGAACCGCGTTACGCAGTATTCTCAAGGGACGGAATCGTGTTGCATGCCCAATGGCATGATCCATCCCATTGGGAAGATGACAAAGTGGACCGGCCGATGTTGCGCTTTGTGGTACCTGAAATTGAAATGCTGTTCGAGGAGTTTGCAGGCAAAAGGGTGTTCCATGCCCAAACGGCGTTGCGTGAAACATCGTGGGGAACCAAAGAGTTCGCCTTTTTTGACCCAGATTTAAACGGGCTGACATTTTATAAAGATCTTTAGCTGGGGTGGGCCATACCTTGTTTTTGCCCCCAGATTTAGCAGCCGGTTACAAGCGGTCTATGCCAAGCTAAAAACTGCACTAATCTATCGAGCAGCGTTGGCCATCCTGTATAGTTACAACTTACCTGCCTTTACGTAACGACCAAATTGCGGTGTTTTCAAATTTAGTTTTTGCCCCTTTTACTTCAGACCCTGGCTCCATACCGATCGCCACCCGAATTTGGCCCGGCTCACGAATTCTTCTCATCTCTTGGGTCGACTCAGCTACAAATGTGTCATTTAAATGGAGCTCCCATTGCCCATCGTTAACGATCAATTTAATTTTATTGGTGCTGCTCTTTTCTTGATTTAAGAGCCCCGGCTGGATGACGCCGGAGTCTAAATAGGCCCAAGAGTTAGTAAGGTAGGAGCGGTATCTAAATTGATAGACACCGTTGTTTGATGCGCTGATTCTCAATTGATAGAAGCCTGTATCGGAGTTGGTAGGATTAGCGTTTTTGGGGTTTGTGTCTCTAAATTCGATTCCAGCGTCCCAATTGTTATCAGCTAACGAGTATGGGGTAATTAATTCTGTAGTTAGCACAAAGCTTTCAACCCCGTTGGTAATGACATAGCTTTCTGAAATGGCGAAGTCTTTTGAGGAAGGGTCGAGGGGGCTGTTTGTAATATCATGCTTTATGACGGCCGTGATTGGGCCAAAAAGGAGTTCACCTCCTTCTTTAGGCAGGTTCTTTTCGCTAAAAAGGACTGCTGGGTCTTTTGTAGGTCTGGCCGTTGGTTCGGGGGTGGGGCTAGCGGTTGGGTTTAATACCGGTTCGGGGGTCGGCTCAATTTCTGGCAAGGGAGGGGGTTCTTTTGTGGGCTCGGGGGTCGGTTCGGCCGCAAAGTCATCTGTGGGCTCGGATTGAATTTCAGGTTTGGCTGCTACTTCTTGCTCTTTGATGACGGCTGGCGGTTCGACCGGTGGCGGTGTGAGAAACTGCATCGCGCCGAACGCGCCACCGATGATTAAAGCGATTGCTAAAATTGCCCAGATCCAAATCGACCTTCTTCTCTTGCTTTCGCCCTCGTTTTTCGGACCCCTTGGCTCGAGCCTTTTTAAAAACAACTCAGCTTCACGGCTGCCTGAAACCTCTTTCCATTCAAGTGCCGCTTTACGCGCCAGTGGCAAATCACCTTCTACGAATGCGGTTTGCGCCTCTGTTTTTAGTTCAGCGGCCGTTTTGGTCGGCTGCTCATTTTGATTTTCGCCCGATTGTTCGGCTTGTTCCTCTGACATTTCCTTTTTCCCTTCTTGAATTCTTCAGTTTG
>JAHDEB010000182.1:4494-13171 GCA_020629055.1 Chloroflexota bacterium | reverse complement strand
ATGGCAAGTATTAAAGTAATTATGTATGACACAACCGGTTCTAAAAAAACCCCGGTTGAACTCCCCGGTGATGTAGAAATGCGTCGACTAATCCCCGCATTGGTAACCAAAATGGGCTTACCAACCAGCCAAGGGGCGAATCCAATCACCTACAGAATCGACCACAGAGCCTCTGGAAAACGGTTGGGTGACGATGAGACTTTGCAAGGTGCAGGCGTTGTAAGCGATGACATCTTGAGCCTGTTCCCCGAAGTTACCGCAGGATAAATGTTTCTGAAAAGTGGACCGAGCTTTCGCTCTGATCATTTGATTTAAAAGTTTATTAATGGCGAATTGATCGTTCTGGTCAATTCGCAATTCGTTTGGGTTACAACCATGTCATTTAATATTAGGGAGAGACGGTTACAGAATGATTTCCGTCTTGTTGAGCAATTGCATAGAAATTCAGATCTGATTGATCTTGTTCGCTCGGACGGGAACCCACCTGACAGTTATACGATCCGGTATACGTGCAAAGGGGTCGAGAGCGTTGATAGTCGCAATCGGCCGGTGTTTCGTGAGGTTCATGAGGTGAGCATTTATTTGCATGCGGAATATCCGCTAAAGCAGCCGCAAATTAAGTGGCTGACACCGATTTATCACCCCAACATCCATACAACCGGTGCGGTTTGTATCGGCGCATGGTGGCCGGCTAAAACGCTAGATGAACTCATTTTAACGATGGGGGATATGGTTCAATATAAGAACCTTGATCCTAAAGATCCGATGAATTCGCAAGCGGCCGCTTGGGCACGTCGCAATCGCCACTTGTTCCCGGTTGACGGCCGTGAACTGAAAGGTGCGCAGAACGCAGCTGATCAGATTAAGCTGGGTGAAGACGAAGATGACGACTTGCTCGGGATCAAACTGCTCTAAGATTGTTTAGCTGCGGGATTTTCTCCGCAAATGGACATCAAACGGCAGCTTTAGGGGGAGCGCTCCGCACTTTTGGCAACGTTTTCGTGTTCTCTATTTTAAGACTTACGTCACAGCCTGCAGAATAGAATGTCTGGAATCTGCTCGGACATGCGTAACGCTTAAATTTTGAAATCTTATGGAACTAAAAATTGGGCAAACAACCAGCATTTGGGACGATCTCCCGGCGATTCAGGCACCTCCTTTAACAGACATCGCCTGTTTGCACGGCGCAAGACCGGCCGAAAATGAAGTGGTGGTGATGGTGCGACAAGAAGCTTTGTTGCAAATTGACGCCCATGGCCGTAGCGATACAAGTGTCGAATTAGGCGGTTTGCTATTGGGGAATGTGTTTCAGAATGAACAACGCCTTTACGTTGATGTGGCGGCCGCCATCGTTGCTAAAAGTGACAAGAACGGCCCGGTCCATTTTACGTTTACGGCCGATGCTTGGGCCGATGCCCATGCGGAACGAGAAGCGGACTATACTGATCTAAAAATTGTAGGCTGGTTTCATACACACCCTGATTTAGGGGTGTTTTATTCTGGGGACGACGTTGTTGTGCATACCACAGCTTTCGCATTGCCTTGGCACGTCGGGTTGGTATTAGACCCGGTGCGTAACACGGTTGCCCTTTTTGGTTGGGAGCAAGACCCGATTACTGAAGAGCAGTCGATTGAGCCATTGCAAGGCTGGTTCGAAATGGCGAGCCAGCAGGATCAAACAATTGTACCTTGGCGGTATCGCACGGCAGATGGACTGCGTGGTATGTGGACCGATGCGACTCGGTCGAGATATGAGCGGCGTAGTAGCAGCGGACAATCGTTTGACGCTGAGCCAGAATTGCCCATTAGTGACGGGGTATTAACCTTTTTGGCGATGTCTTTGGCTTTGATCGGGTTGTTGTTTGCCTTTTTAGTCTATTACCCTCAACAAGAGCGAAATGAAGCATCAACGGCTATTTTAGAGAACACGTCTCAAGCCCAAATCGATGCTTGGCATGCGGCCGGAACCTTGACATGCCCAAGTGAGAATCTATTTATTATTGATCCCGCTCCTGGCCAACAGCTTACGGCCGATGGTGCGATTCAAATTTACGGTAAATCTGACCAAACAGGGATATACACATATCTTTTGCAAGTCGAATCAGCGGAAACCGGTTGGACGACATTGAATGAAATTCAGCAATCACGTACTGCAGATGATGGGATTTCCTCACTAGGCCGTTGGGTGACCCGTGGGTTGCCGGCCGGTGAGTATGATTTACGCCTTGTCGGTGTTAGCTCGGGTGGCGAGATGTTAACAAGCGGAGCATGTGTTACTTCGGTACAGCTTGTTACACCGGAGTAATTGGAAAATAGATCGATGCTAAAGTTACAAGAAATGACATATGTGACGGTGATTACGGTAGAGTTTCCAGATCCTGCTGGAAAGGGGACATGTACCGTACGGGCATCGGTGAATCTGCTGCCTGAAGAGATGGTGCAGGTTGTGCAGGCTGATGCAGATGCTGGACATGTCACCTTAAAAGCGGTCCGTGATTGTACCTTGGCTGAATTGGCGGCCTTCGCAGATGATTTAGAAGGGGATATTCCGAGTGTCTACCAACAAATTTCGCTGGCGGATATAGGCGAGGCTAGGAACGGAACGCTGACTTTTGGTTTGATTCAGGACCGTGCAGGGGAACAACCCACAGCTGAGGAATTGCTAAACGGTGCAGCGGTTGTGTTCCCAGTTGGGTTTAAACAACCGGCCGGTGCGGTACCGAAAAATGGGCCAGATGACAGCCCACCTGTTGAGACAGACCCCGCAGAAGAAGGCCTGGTTGACTTGGCCCAGCTGCAAGAAGCGGAGCCAGAGCCAGAGCTGGACCCGATTGAGATAACGATTTTAAACGGAGATGATGCTGTTGCAGATCAGGCATCTGCGGTACCTTTTGAGCCGCAGACGGCCGAGCATAATCGGTTGGCTGGACGAAAATTAGAATTGGACACCCAAAACTTGGCCGCATGTGATATTCTGTTTATGGAAGAAGCGTTTGTAGACGCAAGCAATCACGCTTTAACCAGTATGCACCGAGAAGTGGCAGGTTTTATTATCGGCCCACCGCCGGAAGAGCGGGGAGACGGCCGATTTGTGGTTCATGTGACCCAAATGATCCCCGCAGAACACACGGTGATGCAAGGTGCTAGCGTCACGTATACGCCAGAAAGTTGGCGAACAATTACTGATTGGCTTCTAGAAAATTACCCAAATGAGGAACAAATCATTTTGGGGTGGTATCATACTCATCCAGGATTTGGTATATTTTTATCAAACATGGATCTGTTCATTCATCAAAACTTCTTTTCGCAAAAGTGGCACATTGCTCTTGTGCTCGATCCGGTTAATCGGCGTAGTGGCTACTTTTGTTGGGACAGAGAGCAAAAGAAATTAATGCCATATGACATGCAGTGGCCATATTGGGCCCACTCAACTTGGTATGGTGGCGATGCACGGCCGAAATCTGAGCAGGATGCGGACGATCAAATAGAGAATAACAATGGCTGAAGTAGAAGGCGAACCGATTAAAATTACGCTTGATGATGTTGAACAAGCGAACCAACTTAGCTTGGCCTGCCCGATGTGTGCAGGGCCGGTTCACCGTGCTTTCGACGAGGCGGCCTTAGCACCGGTTGAATGTGCCAGTTGCGAAACTGTATATCACAAAGCGTGTTGGGATTCTGTGGGTGGCAAGTGTGCCATGGTTGGCTGTGACAGTACGCGCGTCAGGGCGTATGACTCACCATCGCCCGGTGGTGTCGTTGTGAATCAGACCGATTTCCGTGAGCGCGGACCGGTTATTACCGAAGACCTAAAACGGCAGCAGCAAGAAATGCGCCGTCAGCTTGAATCAGGGTCGCTTTTGGGCCGTTTCCTACGCTGGCTAATTCGCCAAATCCGTATCGGCTAATTTGATTGTCTAGAGGCCGTTTGATAATTGATTTTCAGGCAGGATTTACAGGATAAATAGGTTATAAGGTGATAACGGGCTTCAAAATTGGCCGTGATTCTTTCTGTGACCGCAAAATAATTTAGGTTCCTTAGAAAAAATGAAACTGAAGACCTTCCGGTGTATTGTACATGCCGGAAGGTCTTTTTTTATGCTTAAAAACATCTTGAAAATATTAGGTTGGATCGCATTTGCGGCCGCTATTGTATTGGCGGGCTTTGCCGCGTGGGTTTTTAGTAACCGTAAGGTGGATCGCATCACTTTAATTGGCACATGGTTTGATGACCCGGCCGAACAGCCGGATTGGCTTGTAAAAGGGGGCAGTTATTGTCCTGGGGCACCGATGATGTTCCCTTCAGATGGATTTATCGGCGTAGGTTGGTCGGACGGGGTGCCTCCGATGTATGAACACACCGGGTACGATATTTTTAGCCCGGCCGGAGCTGAGAACGTTACCCCGATTTATGCGGCTGCCGATGGTTACCTCACTCGCGAATCAACGTGGCGCAGCTCGGTCATTATTCGCCATCCTGATTTTGCTGCATTACCTGAAATCACCGGCGGGGAGCAGATATGGACCTATTACACCCACATGGCCTCGGCCGATGGTGAAACGATTTATATTGCCCCCGAATTCCCTAAGGGGACACGTGAGAAATTTGTCGAAGCTGGAACAATTTTAGGCTATCAAGGGACGTGGTCGGGTCGATTGGGTGATCCGGTTGGGCTGCACCTGCATTTTTCGATTCCGGTGACGGTTGAAGGGGGCGGCTATGCAAACGAGACAATTATCGCCAATACGTTGGACCCGGCCCCATTTTTGGGAATTGTGGAAGGGGATGATGGGATTTTGCGCTGCGCTGAATCGTAGGGACGATGTTTTAGCTGCCCCACCTAACCTTATTTGACGGTCATGGGTAGCCCTGAAACCATAAACAGGACGCGGTCGGCCGTTTTTGCGAGCATCTGATTGGCGCGCCCCAACGCATCGCGGTAGTTACGCCCTAATTTTGTGGCGGGTACGATGCCCAGCCCCACCTCGTTGGAAACGATCACGACATCAGCATCGATCTCAGAGAGCGCTTCAAGCAGTTTTTCCGTTTCGGCCAACACGGCCCGTTCGGCTGTTGGAGTGTCTACATTTTCATCTAACATCAAAATTACATTGCTGGCCAACAGTGTCATATCATCGATGACGATGCAGTCGGCCGGATAGTCGCTGGTGCGCAATGCGTCGCCAACATTTTGCGGTGCTTCGAGGGTGCCCCAATGGCTCGGCCGTTCTGTCTTATGAACGTCGATTCGATGGCGCATTTCACTATCCCAAGCCTGTGCGGTGGCGACAAATAGTACGTTTTGATAGGTAAAAGCGATTTCAAGCCCGTGGCTGCTTTTGCCACTGCGGGCGCCGCCCAGAATTAGCGTGAGTGATTTCAATGTTATAAATCTCCTTTAAGGCGGTATTTTACCAGCCGTGAGACGGTCATCCAGGTATAGCGCCAGCCGATTCGATGAAACATCCAAGTTGAGGGGTTCCAGTACGGGGCGGATGATGCGGGTTGGCTAATGAGGTGCACAGGGAGAGGTGCAAAGGCCTTTTTTGCGGTTAAATGCCCCCGAATTTGCGAAAATTCTTGTTGGATGATGATGACTGATCGGAACCGATTTTGCTCGATAATCGGTTTGCAGTACATCATATTTTCTTTTGAGTTGGTCGCTTGTTCTTCTAGGATTAAGTCTGCTTCATCGATGCCCATTTCAAGCGCTTTCTGGCGTAACCAACGAGCCTCGGTTAACCCTTCAACTTGAGGCTGGCCTGTTAGGATTAGCTTTTTTACCAACCCCAGATGGTAGAGTTGCGCCGCTTTTTGCATACGGGGCAGTGCTTTGCGGGGGATGGATCCCATCACAATGGCGGCATCGGCCGGTTGGTCAAAGGGGGTTTCATGCCTTAGCCACAGCCCCAATCCAAATGTAACTGGATAGTAGAGAATCAGCGTGATTAAAAATGCTGTCATCAATGTCATAATTTCACCTAAGACAATTGTGACAGCATTGATCGGCTAAATCGAAAAATTGAGAATGACGTTAATCAAAGAGCTAACCGGTTTTGGGGATTGAGGGGTCTAGACACACAAACTCAACCGTATTTCCATCAGGGTCATTCACATACAGGCTACGCCATTGGACCCATGTGTGAATTGAGGTGCGGGTTGGCACACCGGCCGCTTCTAATCGTTCTTGCTCGCTGTAAAAGTCAGCTAGGTCTATGGTAAACGCGATGTGGTCGATGGTGGTGTGTGATTGGCTTGGAGGGTGGTAATTGTCTGTGTTATCGCTACCGGCTCGGTCAAATAGTGCCAAAATCTGCGTATGACCAGCGAATCCATCTGCGATTTTGAAAAAAGCTGAAGTTTCGAAGCGCCGCATCAGCTCGAGGCCGATTTTTTCTGCGTAAAACGCTTGAGATGCGTCAAGATCATTGACACGCAGGGCGATTTCACCCAATCCACCTATTTTTTTGTTAGCCATTGTTCAACCTCCTTTTGCAAAATATCTGACCCTTGGAAATGAAACGAGTTTAGGCCAAATGCTTGTGCGCTTTTTACATTGTCTAGCGAATCATCGATAAAAACCGATGTTTGAACCGAAGCGTTTGTTTTTTGGACCGCTTCTTTATAAAAACCGACATCTGGTTTTGCTACACCGATTTTGGATGAGTTAATCACAAAGTCAAACTGGTGGCCTAAGTTGTGGGCTGCTAGATCTGCATTGAGCCTTGAAGTGGCATTGGTCACCAGCGCTAGGGGGGCTTTGGGAAACAGTTTCTTGAGCAGGCGAAACATCTGATGATCGATGGTTGCTGGAGAGTTCCCCCATGCTTGGACAAGATCAGTCGCATTTTGGAGGTTGGTAAGTTGCTCGAGCTGATGGGTGATGTTGGCTCGCCATTGTTCATCTGAAATTTGCCCGGTAATGGCTGGGATGAGGTTTTCGGCCGCAAAAGCAACTTTGAATGTGGTCCCTTTTGGCAGATTTAATTGCTGCTCCATTTCAAAAAGAACATCATTGTTCCAATGGCGTATCACCCCATCAAAATCACAAAAAATAATTTGAGTCATATCGACGTTATTAAAAGAGTATGGTGAAACCTAATAAAACCAGAATTTCGGCAGTTTCGACTACTGTTCCATATACATCGCCGGTAACGCCGCCGATGCGAGTGCGGGCTAAATAAATCCACCAACCGGTGCCAGTACAAGCTAAAGCAACTGCTGTAATTGTTTGGATCGGCATTTGCCATCCTGAAAAAGCGGCCAGCCCAAGCGGAATGGCCGCGGCGACTGCAAAGATGAACGGGGTTATAGTTGTCGCGAAGTCGGACCCCATGCCATCTGGCCGGGCTTGAGGTTGAAGGGCTGTGGGTAAAATTAAGAAGCGTGCCAAAACAGGGGCTAGCAGAAAGGGAAGCCAGGTAAAACGCAAACCGGCTTCATTTAAGATAACAACCAAAACGATCCATTTTAGACTGATGGCGATAATCAAACCGATGAGTGCAAATGCCCCGATACGAGAGTCTTTAAGAATTTCCAACCGTTTATCGGCCGTGGCTGCACCCATTAACCCATCACAGCAGTCGGCTAAACCATCAAGGTGTAATCCACCGGTGAGCAAAACCCATGTTAACAGCCCTAAAAGGGCAGCAATCGGGATGGGAAACAGGAATTGTGTGAACCAGATAACGGCTGTGACAATAGAACCGATGAGCAGGCCGATGAGTGGGAATAGAGCGGCCGATTTGCCTAAGCCCCCTGGGATGTAGGGTATCTGTTTGGTGGGAATGGTTGTGAGAAATGAGAGCGCTAGCCAGAAGAGAGACATGTTTAGTGATAAGTTTGAAGCGGAAAGAGGGGCAGGGCCGTTGTTAAAAGGAGGGGCATTCATGCCCTCGCCGAATAATTACCTTTAAACTAGAAAACTTGTTACTGCTCGGTGGCTCGAATCGCTTTAGGAAGGTCTGAAATCGTGACAATGCCGATGATTTTTTCTTTGTCTTTGCCATTTTCAGTGATGAGCAGGGCGTGGAGCCGTTGCCCTTTTCGTTCGTATTCTGCAAAAAGCGCCACGGCCGAGAATAGGTCATCATTGCGGCCAGCAAATGCGTAGCGATCCTTTTTGCGGCCGAATTCGAGGAGCGCTTCGGCCGGTGTACCTTCTAGATCTACAGAATTGTTTTTGGCGCAATTGCCCAGCCAACGGGTGATGGTGTTGCTGGTTAACACACCGATGCACCTGTTGTTATCGACAATGGGTAATTTTGAAATGCCGCTAGAATACATGATGGTGAGCGCCTTTTTTAGGGGCGTTTTAGGTGTGATGGTGATGACGTTTCGTTTGAAGAGGGGATAAACGGTTGGCGGTCGGGTGATCATTCCGGCCGCATGTTCAATGGCAACCACAACTAAATCGTTTGGCTCCGCGATGATTTCATCACCGGCCCGTTCATGGATGATGGCATTGCGCAATTGAGCAAATTCTTTGAGGTCGTACTCGAAATTGCGAACGCTTTTTTCTTTTTTGCCTACCGCGCGCAGCATTTGAGAAAAGCTCATATGACCGTCTATGCTCGCTGTGCGTTTACGTAGATATTCTTCGATGGCGACAAATGCGTTTAGGAAACGGGTTGAGTTTTTCATGTTTTAGGGACTGGTGATTGGTAGTTAGTGACT
>JAHDEB010000182.1:0-4394 GCA_020629055.1 Chloroflexota bacterium | reverse complement strand
GTTAGTGACTAGTCACTAACCACCAGTCACTATTTACTAGCCATTGCTCACTGAATATTGCTTTCGATCAAGCCGGGGACGATGGCGAGTGCCTCGGGTAGCTTGTCAGCATCTTTGCCGCCCGCTTGGGCCAAGTTCGGCCGTCCACCGCCGCCGCCGCCGACAACTTTGGCGACTTCGCGGATGATATTGCCCGCGTGTAGTCCACGATCGATCAAGTCTTTGGTGACGGCTGCAACCAACAAGGGGCGGCCGTCATTGACGGTACCCAATACCGCTACACCGCTGCCCGCTTTGTCACGGAACCGGTCGGTTAGGTCTCGCAGCCCATCAGAGTCTGCCCCATCCACGACGGCGGTGAGTAAATTGACGCCAGCCACTTGAGTTACCTGTTCTAGGACAGAATCTAATTGACCAACGAGTGATTCTTTTTTGACGGCATCAAGTTCTTTCTTCAGATCGCGATTTTCATTGATTAGCGCTTCTAAACGCCCTTCAACTTCGTCTGACTTGACATTGAGCGTGCCTGATAGACGGTTAATTAATGCCAACTTTTCAGTCACGTATTCACGCGCAGCACGGCCGGTGATCGCTTCAACACGACGCACACCTGCACTGACCGATCCTTCGTTCAAAAAGATGAATTGATTAATGTCGTTGGTCTCCGTGACATGTAAACCACCGCAGAGCTCGAAGCTGTAGGTGCTTTTATTGTCACCGATTTTGACTGTGCGGACGGTATCACCATATTTTTCGCCGAAGAGTGCCATCGCGCCATTTTCTATCGCTTGGTTTTTATCCATCGATTCAATCACGATAGGGTAATTTGCCCCGATCGCTTCATTGATATCTTTTTCAATGGTGGCCATCATTTCGCTGCCAACCGCTTCACCATGGGTAAAGTCAAAGCGGAGCCGGTCAGGGGCAACCAAGGATCCCGCTTGGGTGACATGTTTGCCCAAATGGCGGCGCAGCTCTTCATGTAAGATGTGGGTTGCCGTGTGGTTTCGACGGATGTCATTCCGACGTTGATTATCGACGCGTAACATAACGGTGTCCCCGATTTCAATTTCTCCTTGCAGAACGGTGCCAACGTGCATAATCAGGCCGTCGATCCCTTTCGGTTTGACCATGTCTTCGACGCGGATCTGGGCACCTTTTGTGGCAACAGACATGGTGCCTTTGTCACTGGTTTGTCCACCTGACTCGACATAGAACGGGGTGGCGGCGGTGACGATCTCTACTTTGTCCCCTTCGCGAGCGATGTCGCTACGTTCCCCTTCTTTGACTAGGGCCAAAATCTGCGATTCCATGCGAGGTTCGCCATACTGTTCTTGATGGACACCTTCGGCCGGCAGTTTTCCATCTTCTTTTAGGTCATTGACCAATGTGATGTAGACGTTGCCTTCCGTTTCATAACTTTGAAACGCCCCGGCCCCGCTAGCCAGCTTATGGGCTGCACGAGCAGCGATATAGCCCTCTTCATCAATCGTAAAATTGTGCTCTTGTGCCACGTCACGGGTGATTTCAATCGGTAGACCATAAGTTTGAAGCAGATCAAACGCGGTATCGCCAGGAATCTGAGCGACATCTTTTTCACGCAGATCGTTCAAAATGCGTTCCAAATGAACGGTCGCACGATCTAAGACCCCTTCGAATTTTTCTTCTTCTTGGGTCAATGTATATTTGATGTTGTCCGCTTTTTGAATAATCTCTGGGTACGCTTCCCCCATATGTTGGATATAAGCGTGAGCCACTTGGGCCATAAATGGCTCGGTAAAGCCGATTTCACGACCAAAACGAGCTGCACGACGCATGACCATGCGCAACACGTAGTCGGCTCCGTCATTGCCGGGGCGAACCCCATCCGCAATCATAAAGGTTGCAGCACGCACGTGGTCAGCGATCACCCGATATCCGACTAAGTTTTCTGCGCGATCTTCGTCTGAATGACGCAGCAGTTCTTGAACCATGTCCATCGCTGGGGTAAACAGGTCGGTGTCGTAGTTGTTGGTTTTGCCTTGGATCACTTGGGTGATGCGCTCTAGCCCCATACCGGTGTCGATCGACGGCCGGGGAAGCGGGGTCATTTCGCCAGTTGCATCTTTTTCAAACTGCATAAAAACGAGGTTCCAGATTTCGAGGTAATCATCTTCGACATTGACCCCTTCAGGCACCATGTCTTCTATATCTCCCAAGTAGTAGTGGATCTCGGAACAAGGCCCACAAGGTCCAACGTCACCCATTTCCCAGAAATTTTCTTCTTTACCAAAGCGCAAAATACGGTCGGCCGGTACATGCTCTTTCCAAAGTTCAAACGCTTCATCATCATCGGTGTAAATGCTGATCCATAAACGCTCAACATCTAACCCTAACTCTTTGGTTAAGAATTCCCAAGCATATTTAATCGCGTCTTTTTTGAAATAATCGCCAAAAGAAAAATTGCCCAACATTTCGAAGAATGTATGGTGACGAGGAGATGGGCCAACATTTTCGAGGTCGTTGTGTTTGCCAGCGACGCGCATACATTTTTGGGATGTTGCCGCACGAGAATACGGCCGTTTGTCTAGCCCAAGAAAGACATTGGCGAATTGGTTCATACCTGCGTTATTAAATAGCAGGGTTGGATTGTCTTTTTGAGGCAAAGGGGCGCTCTCCACCCGTTCGTGATTTGCTTTAGCAAAGTAGCTAAGAAATGCTTCTCGTATCTCGTTACTTGTTTTCATGGTCAAACCTTTTCTGAAAGTTTATAGAGGGTCAATAGGTATAACGACGTCTTCCCACAGATTGTCGTTACATTTGACCACCGTTGATCTGGGGATTTTACCTGATCAACAGGCACAAAAAAACCGCCAGATTTGTCTGGCGGCCGTGTGTTTCTTTTTTGACAGGAGAAATCAGCACCAGACGTTTAGATCTGTGCCGCGGCTGCTCGATTAATTTGAGGTTCCGTTCCTGTTTTTAACATGCTCATGATGGTAACAGATGGAACAACGTAGGGCAAGCATAAGTTGCATATGAAAAACGCCTTAGTAGCGTTGAGGCGCTACTGTCGTACTACGGTAATCTGGTAAAAAGCTTGGAGAAACTGTGATATGAAAAAGAAAGTGGTTTTAATTTTAGTGATTTTATTATTTGGGTGCTCTTCTACACAAGAAGTTGACCAGTCGATCGACTTAATCGTTCCGTCAGGCAACAGTAACAACGATGCCGGAGAAGCGGCCGGTTTGCCTTCGGCCATTGTCAAAGGGAATGATGACATTATTGAAGGTGTCCGGCCGACGTGGACCCCGTTACCAACGTTAGAACATGAGGGAGATCTTCAGGAAGAGTCGACTACAGACCTAACTGAGACTGTTGAGATGGAGCCATGTTCACTTCCGGCCGGGTGGACCACGTATAAAGTTGCTGTTGGGGATACTCTGTCTGAAATCGCCTTGCGTGCCGGTGCTACATTAGACGAACTGGTCCGTATTAACTGTTTGACTGAGCCGAGAAACATTGAGCCGAACCAAATTCTTTATGTGCCTAAAACGATCTTGCCACCTGCCACGTTGCCCCCTACCTCAACACCGGAGCCAACCGTGACCGCAACCGCCACTCCTGCCCCGGCCGAAGGGATTACGATTGACTTTCTTAAGGTGACACCGGCTGATGATGTGCCGATCAACGGGTCGATTACGGTTGACTGGCAGGTGACGGGGGGAGGGACGTTCCAGCTAATTTGGCAGGTAAACCAACTTTATCAAGGGATTGTTATCGATGAGGGTAGGCAGGGGGAGCACCGAACTGTGATTGACTTCGATAATGTTAGACAGACACCCTTGCTGACACTGATTGTGACAGATGAGAATAACAACTCGACTCAAGAGATGATTGAAATCAGTACCACCTGTCCTTACAGCTATTTTGTTTCGGAGCCTGCGATTCAGGGAGATAAATCTTGCCCTTGGGGGGACCGTGTGATTTCGGCCGGAATATGGCAAGCGTTTGAACGGGGCTTCATGGTGCGTCATCAAGACCATTCAGGCCAGTATGTGATCGCAAGCTTAAATAATGATGGGGACTTGATTGGTGTAAATATAGATTTGTGGGATGAAGAACCGAACGCTTGGGATGAAACGCCCCCAGATGGATTGCAGAAGCCGGAAGAAGGTCTGGGTAAAGTCTGGGCCGAGAGCCTTGAGATTCGCAGAGAATTGGGTTGGGCCGTAGATGCACCGCTCCCGTATCAGGCAACGTCTCAACAGATGGATAATGCATCTAGCAAAGGATGGGTGATGGCGGGCCATACCTATGTGACTTTGCCAGATGGGAAGGTGATTCGATACACGACAAACAATGAGAATGATCCGTCGCCGATGCAGTGGTTTTGGGTTGATTAATCTTCAAAT
>JAHDEB010000181.1:5257-13338 GCA_020629055.1 Chloroflexota bacterium | reverse complement strand
ATTTCTGGCACAGGCCCTCAACCTGCCGCGTATGCCATTCCGCCACTTGGGCAACTGGTTCAGTTGCTGAACGGCTCAGATGTTGAGCGGCTCATTACTGAGTAACCCCACTGTTGGGGGAGGGATGAAAATTATAGCTACTGGAAAATGGATGTCAACAGCCATTTCGACTTCTTTACGCATGTGGCTCACACCAGATGGCTGGGGAGAACTGCACAGTGGCCTGAACCGATGCATGGGGGTGAGTAAACCGCTTGGGAACGGGAGTTAAATCCCATCGAGGAGGCATCAGGTCACCGTCCCAGATTTAAAGTTCAGCCCATATGGTATATTTACTTAGGGTACAATGATCTCATCGCTGGACTGGATAGATAAGGTGGCGTAAAACCAAAAGCGCCTTATTTGCGTAGTAAGTGACATTGTGTTGATGAGTGAAATTTCAGGAGTGACAAAATGGATCCAATAACGATTGCTGGTATGGTGGGGATTGGTGCTGCTACCGCTTTGTATGCAGCGGGTCAATGGTTTTACGGCCGTGAGAAACGGGACTTGAATGAAGCGAGCTTAAAGGTCCTTGCGGCCGAGAACGGTTTGGCGCTTTCTAAGGATGCGGGAGATGCAAGGACCTTCGTCAAGAAAACGATGAAAGCGCACCAAATTCGGCCGGAGTTGCCGTTTAATGTCACCAATGTGTTTCAAGTCGATGTAGAAAACACAAATGGGTACATTTTCGACTATAACTATCCAGAAATGCGATACTCGCCAGAGCTTACAAGATACCGACACGTGGTTTTGGTAGATTTTGGTAAGCCACTATTTCCCCGCTTTAAAATCTCGCAACGCCCCCTAAACACTGAAGTATTTAGTTCAGGCGATTTGCCTAAACAAAAAAAGGACAAGCGACCTTACTGGTTTAACGATGACTCTGCGCTGTTTGTAAAACGGAAGCAGGCTGACAACGTGGTAGCGCTTTTAGAAGAAAAACCGGGTTTAGAAGAATTGCTTGCTAACCCGAAAATTGAAGAAATATTTTTTAGTTCTCAGTTTGCCGGTATCTTTTATGTAGGGTCTATGAAGCCGCGAGATAAAGATATGAGGAAGCTTGAAGGGGATGCTGCCTTGCTGGTTCAGGCGTGTGCGGGTAAGGACAAATCGAAACTTGCAAAAGGGGAAGATAAAGGTGCAAGCGAGATTAAACGGCTAAAGGATGAAGAAAACGATTCGACAGATTGATCATCTGTTTGGTGCTTGATATCGACGACTAACTGCGTTGGGTGAGCTTCATTTTAACGAAATTAACGATCTGTCAAAGCGATTTCCTTTAATTGGCCGTCTGCGCCCGGCCGTTTACTGGCCTGCTCACGAATCATACGACCCAGCTGTTCAATGCCAGCTTGCTGTGCCTCTGTGGTTAAATTGCCGAAGCTTAACCTAAAGTGCTCTCGCTGGGTGTCGTGGGTAAAAAAAGCTTCCCCAGCGGCGATACCAATTCCGTTTTCTAAGGCCAACTGGTACAGGGCGCCCGGTGCGAAAATGCGCGGCATGTCGAGCCAGTAACAAAAGCCGCCAGTCGGCCGACTCCAATTCACAAAGCTGGGCATAAACCGATTCAACCCATCGTGCATCCCATTTCGCCGCTGCTGATAAATCGGCCGCACCCGTCGCATGTGGCGTTTAAAACCACCATCGTTCAAAAATTCAGCCAATAGGCGCTGCACCATCGGCGCCCCACTTAGGTCTGAAACCCGGCGCAACGCCACAAATTTGCGCATGAGGGGGGGAGATGCATGAATAAAGCCCAGCCTTAACCCGGACATAATCGTTTTTGAAAATCCACCTAAATAGATGACGTGCTGGCTGTGAGGAAGGGCCGCAATTGCAGCCGGTGGTGGCTGATCATAATACAGGTCGCTATACACATCATCTTCAACAATCTGAGTGCCATACTTGCGGCAGAGATCCAAGATGGCCTGCCGTTTTTCGGCCGAAAAACATACCCCTGTCGGATTCTGGAACGCGGGGATGGTGTAATAAAATCGAGGTTTTTCTGATTTTAAAATTTGCTCCAAACGGGTGATATCAGGGCCGTCGGGCAAAACAGGGACGGTTAGGGGGCGGATTCTTTGGGTTTTTAAAAGATGTCGATAACCTAAAAAAGTAGGTTCTTCGGTTAAGACGGAGTCCCCCGGTTTGGTCAAGGCACGGGTCACGATATTAAGCGCTTGCATCGCCCCATTGGTCACCAGTACCCGAGAAGGGGCAGCCTTAACCCCTCGATCTTCAAGCCAAAGGGTCAGCGCAGCCCGCAATTTTCCATCCCCTTCAATTTCACCGTAGCCTGATAAATTGATCCACTCTGAGCGGAGCTGATTAACGCGCCCCCAAATTTCATCGATCGGCGCTAAATCAGGGTCAGGGATCGCAACCGCCATTGACCGGACATGCCGCGCCCGCATGATGTGCAAAATGTCCCCTAAAATATTGTCAGGGTGAAAGGGTTGATCGGTATCGACCGGCATCGCATCTCGCTGTGCCTCATCGCTGACATACGTGCCCCGGCCGACAACGCTTTCAATTAGCCCGTCTGCCTGTAGCTCGTTATAGGCGTTGTGCACGGTTAGCGGTGTGACGCCCAGCTCGGCCGAAAGGGAACGGACTGTGGGCAAGCGGGTGCCAGACGGCAAACGGCCGGTATTGATCTGCGCTCGAATCTGCTCGGCGACTTGGCGATAGATGGCTAGATTATTTTTGCGGGTGATTTGAAGGTAGAGTGACATGCTGATTGACGATTTTTGATTTTGGATGGACGAGCTTGAATCGGTTATCCAAAATCTTCATAGGTCTGAGCCTACATAAAAAAGGTTCCTTTGCTCACCAAAACGGCCGATCCAGCGATGCGAATCGCTTGGCATTCCCCATCGACCATGTCCGCTTCCATTTCCAGAATCGACGGCCGCCCCATTTCAAACCCCTGCTCCATCACCCATCGCAGGGTGCCATTTTTTAACGAGCTGCGTTTGGTTAGATATGCGGCTAACCCAGTGACGGCTGACCCGGTTGCAGGGTCTTCATACATGCCGGATCCATTTGGAGGGACCACAAACATTCGGCCGCGTAAATCTGATCCTTTTTGTTCCGGGTCTGTACAAAAGGCGTAGGCGCTGCGCATGTTTGGCATCTGTTTGCGCCATTGGGCCAAGTCTAGGGTGATTTGACCTAATGCGGTTCGGTGCTTGACCGGCACAAACAGGCGCGGGGTGCCGGCCGTCACAATTTCGGGGGAAAACGCGTTGCTTAGCACATCACCCGGTTGTAATCCAAACAAAGGTGCCAGTTCATCGGCCGACGGTGCACCCGGCACAACGTGGGGCATGACGGCGGCCGAAAGCTGCGCCCCTGTGACCGTTCCAGATTCATCTGAAAAAATTTTAATCGGAACGGGGCCGATAAGCTCATCAAAAATAATTTCCGTAACCGGGCCTGCCGGTTGGATGATGCCGATCGTTGCCAGCACAAAGGCGCCACCCACCGTGGGGTGCCCGGCAAACGGAAGCTCATGATTAGGGGTGAAAATACGAACTTTAAAAATCGGCTTTGTCGCAGTCAGATCACTGTCTACGATAAAAATCGTTTCAGACAGGTTGAACTCTCGTGCAATCTGCTGCATTTGATGATCACTTAAGCCGGCCGCATGTGGAAAAACAGCGAGCGGATTACCGCCAAACTTCTGGTCGGTGAAAACATCGGTTGTGTAAAAGTCGTATTCCATTTTTGGATTGTACTAGAACAATGTGGGGCTGACATAAACAATATGGGGGAATGAAGGATAACAATAGTAAGACCCCCATCACCCTGTTACGCGAATGTCATGACATCCTGCTATAATTTCGGCCGATGAGTATCCTTTCTTTCAACGACCTCTCCCAATCCTTTGGCGCTTTTGATCTCTTTTCAGGGATTGGTGGCTCTGTCGAATACGGTTCGAAGATCGGCGTCGTTGGCCCCAACGGGGTCGGCAAAACGACCCTGCTACAACTCTTGGTCGACAACGCTTCTCCCAAGACCGGATCGATAAATTTGGCCCGCGACACCCGAATCGGCTATTTGCGCCAAGAGGCGATGTTGGCTTTTAAAGGGCGCGAGCACTTTACCGTCCGTCAAGAGATGGAGCGGGTGTTTGCCCACCTAACCGATATGGCGGCCGAACTTGAAACGCTCGAAAATCAAATGGCAGACAACGTCTCTGACCAAGCATTTTTACAGCGTTATAGCGAGCTGCAGCAAAAGTTCGAAGCGGCCGGTGGATACGACTACGATCAGCGGATCAAACGAATTTTAGACGGGCTTGGGTTCGAGGCTGAAAATTGGGAAACACAGCTAGATCATCTGTCTGGAGGACAAAAAACCCGGGCGCTGCTGGCGCGGTTGCTGTTAGAAGAGCCTGACCTTTTGATTTTAGACGAACCGACCAACCATTTAGATATCGCGGCCGTTGAGTGGCTGGAAGGGATGCTAAATGCTTGGGACGGGGCGATCTTAATCGTCAGCCATGATCGGTATTTTCTCGACACCGTTGCCACCGTGATCTGGGAAATGTCCCCCACCGAAATAGAGGTTTACAAAGGGAACTACACCGCCTACGCCAACCAACGGGAAGAGCGCTGGGAGCGGAGGCGCAAAGAGCTGGAAGCGGAACAGGCGGAGCTTGAAAAAGAGATGGACTACATTCGCAAAAATATTGCGGGGCAGCGAACCAGTCAGGCGAAGGGGAAGTGGAAGCGCCTAAACGCCAAGCTTGGGGTCGATGGGCAAGCCTTGGTGATGTGGAAGACGGAAGAAAAAGTGAAGCAGTTTTTGAGCCAGAGAATAAACAGTGATCAACGGGCTTTTAAACTGCAGCTAAAAAGTGCCAATCGCAGCGGGAATATCGTTTTGCGTACCAGCGATCTCGAAGTCGGTTTCCCCGGCACCACGCTGTTTAAAGCGGATGATATCGAGCTGATGCGCTTAGAAGCGGCTGCGCTGATTGGCCCCAACGGGTGTGGTAAAACAACCTTTTTAAAAACGGTGCTAGAAGATCATCCGGCCGTCGCTGGCAAAGCCATTCATGGCGCGTCGCTCAAGGTCGGCTATTTCTCGCAAGCACATGACTCGCTAGACCATGCCAATACGATTCTAGACGAGCTGCTGCGCCATCAGCATATGGCAACCAGCGAAGCGCGCGCCTATCTGGGCCGTTTTATGTTTAGCGGCGACGATGTGTTGAAAAAGGTCAGCACCCTTTCTGGTGGGGAACGCGGCCGCTTGGCGTTGTCTATTTTGGCATTGCAAGATGCGAACTTCCTGCTGTTAGACGAGCCGACAAATCATTTAGACATTACGGCCCAAGAGCTATTGCAAGCTGTGCTTGAAGCGTTTGATGGGACAATTTTGATGGTATCGCATGATCGATATCTGATTGACCGATTGGCGACCCAAATCTGGTCGGTGGCTGACGGCCGTATGACGGTGTTTAATGGGGGCTATCGTGAGTTTGTGGCGCAGCGCGACCGGGTAGAGGCGGCCGAAAAAGCGGTAAAGGTTGAAAAAACGTCAGCTAAGGTTGCACCACCCAAAACACAAGGCAGCGGCCTAAGCAAAAACGAGCAACGAAAGCTAGAAGAGAAAATTGCGGCGGTTGAAGCCTCGATTGAAGCGGCCGAAGCGGAGCTAGAAACGATTACGGCCGAGCTGGAAACGGTTAGCGCCAGCGGCGATTATGAAAAAATACAAACTGTTACCCAACGATATGAGGTAACTCAGGCGACACTCGAGCAACTTATGATAGAATGGGAGGCCTTAGAAACAAGAATTCAATAGCTGTTTCCTTGAAATGTCTTGTTCCTACCCAACAGGGTAAGCTAAATGTTTGGCCATGGTTCAGCCCTTTTACGTTAAAAGGATGACCGCCTGAACAGCCACAAAGTTTATCTTTATCTGAAAACAAACCGGTTGATTCAACTTAGCATCTTAAGTTGAAGTGACCTAGTCTCACATAAATAAGATCATGAAAGTAGTAGGACTCACAGGCAATATCGGAACGGGGAAATCTGCCATCATGAAGGTGGCCGCCACACGGGGGGCTTTGACCATCGACGCCGACAAGGTGGTACACAGCATTCAAGAAAATAATAAAGAGATTCAATCCAAAATAGGAAAAGCTTTTGGGAAAGAAGTGCTTCTGCCAGATGGAAAGATCAATCGGCCGGCTCTTGGCCCGATTGTTTTTTCAGACCCGGAAAAAATGGCGGAGCTCGAATCTATTATTGTGCCGCAGGTCCGCATCGATATTGAAAACATGGTCAAGTCCACAACCGAGCCATTTGTGATGATCGAGGCGATTAAACTGCTAGAAGGTGGGCTAAAAGATATTTGTGACGAGATATGGGTGGCCAACTGCGGTAAGTTTTTACAGTTACAGCGGCTCATCATCTCACGTGGGATGGATGAAGATGAAGCGTTTAAACGGGTGATGGCCCAAAACCCGCAAGAAGAGAAGGTCGCTCAAGCAACCAGCGTCATCGACACCACCGGCACGTTGGCCCAGACACACACGCAGGTCAATGATCTGTTAGACGAGTTGTTGGCCCATTTAGAAACAGACACCGTGCAAGATGATGTGCCACAAACCAGCTTGTTGCCGGATATTGAATCGCCTGATGATGCGGAGGTTACAGAAGATGTTGCCGCTGTTGAGGTAGATGAAACCCCTACAGTCATCGATGAAGTGCCAATGGAGTTGCCGGAAATCACAGTACGTCGCGCTCGGCCGTCTGATATCCCCTCGATTATGCTATTGATCCATAAGGCAACTGGTGGAAAAATACAGCCAAAACGGGCTGAGATTTTGCAATCGTTGAGCGACCGAGGCTACTTGATCGGCCAAACCGGATCAGACATTACAGTGATTGCAGGTTGGTATACGGACAAAGGGTTTGCGGCGATTGAGCAGATTTACGTCTATCCAACCGAGACGGCCAGTACTACCGGTATGGCGGTATTAAACGAAATTCACAAAACGGCCAATGAGCTGATGGCAGAAGCGATCTTCTCTTTTATGGCCCCCGACACCCCAGACTTTGTACGGCAGTTGCTCGTTGACAAAGGGTTTGGCTCTGATCAAGTTGATAACTTCCCACGCGTTTGGCGCGAGATGCTCCTTGATATCCAACCGATCGGTACCGAGGCGCTGGTATACAAATTACGCGACATGCGTATTAATTGATAGAACTTTATGAAAGACTTTTTTGAAAACTACCCCAACTTAGCCTTTTGGCTCATTTTAGCGGCCGGCATGAACGTCATCCTCATTTTTGCGGCTCGTGATGTTGGGCTAAATGGGTCACAATGGTTTTGGCTGATCGTGCTGACCACCTTGGTTGCTGGGGTCTGCTCATGGATCGTCAACTGGGGCGAGGATGAGGAAGTTGTCGAGAAATAACCGGCCTTCCACGCTTCTATGCAATACCCCACACCACCAATAGCGCCTCCGGTTTCGCCAGAAACCGTTGAATCAATTCGCAATGAGATTGGGACTTGGTTTAAAACGAGCGACACAGCCCTAAACAAACCGGAAGAGGGGAGCTTTCGCCTCCGAGGACGGCTGAACTGGAAGCCTGAAACGGAAGATTACTTTCCACACATTTTAAGCATCTTTGAAAAATATGGTTTTACGGCCGAACTGCGCAGCGAAAACGGGCAGATTTTTGTCATTGGCCGCCCTTACCTAATCGAGGCGGCTCCCTTGCGTTGGGGGCTGGCGATTACGATGTATGTGGCTACCATTTTGACAACCCTCTTTTCAGGGGCAACGATGGCGCCCGAACTGGTACCGTTGGTGGAGGGAGCCACCTCGCAAAGTGAAGTGATTCTAGTTTGGCTGCAAAACCTTTGGCGTGGTTGGCCCTATTCATTAGCGATTATGACGATCTTAACCGCGCATGAGCTGGGGCATTTTTTCGCGGCCCGTATTCATAAAGTACCGGCCAGCCTACCATTTTTTATCCCCATGCCGCTTCCGCTCATCGGAACTATGGGAGCCG
>JAHDEB010000181.1:0-5157 GCA_020629055.1 Chloroflexota bacterium | reverse complement strand
AGCCTACCATTTTTTATCCCCATGCCGCTTCCGCTCATCGGAACTATGGGAGCCGTGATTTTTCAACGTGGTCCCACACGTAATATTCGATCCCAATTTGATATTGGCGCGGCCGGTCCACTGGCAGGCTTAATTTTTGCTATACCGATTTTAATTTATGGATTACTGACTTCTGAGGTGGCACCATTACCTGCTGAGTTAACAGGTGTAAGGATGGAAGGGAATTCGGCCATTTATGCCACCATCAAAGTTTTAATCTTTGGGGAGTTTCTGCCGAGTGCGACTCACGATGTACAAATTAACATGGTCGCTTGGGCCGGATGGGTCGGTTTACTGGTCACCGCACTCAATTTAATCCCCGTCTCCCCGTTAGACGGCGGCCGGGTGCTGCAAGTGATTCAGGGTGAAGAGTTTATGCGCGCCATTTATTGGCCTATTATTTTGGGATTGGTGGTGATGGGGGTTGTTTTGCGGACTGACATTTGGCTTGTTTGGGCCATTATGCTGTATCTGTTTGGCAACCGGTATGAGACACCCCTAGACACCGTTACCCCGCTAGATGAACGTCGTCGCTTTTTAGCGTGGTTTACCTTTTTGATGTTCTTGCTTCTGTTTGTGCCTGCTCCGCTTACCGTTTTTTAAGTTCAAACCGAAATTGTAAAGTTTTGAGTGCGGGGCACTCCCCCCGAAAAACCTTTATTATGGCACTATTTGCTGGGGGTGTCCCGCACTTTTAGCAAAAATAACGGCCGTGAGTTTCCCCACGGCCGTAAAATCTCCCGTTAAGATCTTTTAATCTGACTGTATTGTTTAGTAATTGTTTCAGCACCCCAACTATTTGCGCCTGATTGGCCCAGTTTTTAGCTCACCTTTTCGAAGAACGCATCTCCTTTTGTCAAACTGGACCAATCTGCTGAATAAATACATTGTTTACGATACAGCCAATGATTCATCTTCCGCAACAGCACTTAAGTCACTGCTGATACCCAACATGCCTAGAAGCCCTTTGATCGGCATATCACCGATCACCCTAAAGCTGGCATCTTGCCGAATATGATTCAACGCAGAGACGAGATCTTCTTGCCCTTCGATCACCGGACCGAGGCGGTCGGCGACATCTGACAGGGTTAACCCGGAAAAGATGCGAGGATTGACCTCTTTCATCAGGGTTTGCACCGATGGGGTCAACTTTTGAAAGGATGGCAATAAATGTGCGCTGCCACTTAGCGAGGCAGTGGTGCTGTTGAGTAAACTGCCCACGGCCGGGACTTCATCACCAATCGCGACGAGCCCGTGCGAAAGAGACATGAGGCCGGTCAATATTTCGCCCATTTGGCCACCATTGCCGATTAGGTTGATCTTGATCCCTGGAGCGATCGCTTCGAAGGCGCTGAGCGAAGCATTTGCCTGGATCTCAGCGATTTTTGCTTCATGCTCATACTTCATTTTCGCTTTTTCGAGTTCGATTAAAGCGGGGGCGGTTGAATATAAATCTGCCAGCTCTTTTTGAGCCGCGATATCAACCTCACGTAATTTACGCTCACGCTCAACTTCAACGTCTGCATCGACCTTTGCAATTTCAGCATTCGCCAAACCTTCCGCACGCCTAACTTCTACTTGGCGTTCGGCTACGGTGACACGTGCCTCTTCAACTTCAACCTCGGCTAAACCGGCCGCCGCTGTTTCGGCACGGGTCGCTTCAGCACGGATCTTGGCCGCATGGGCGCGTTGTTCGGTTGATTTCGCTTCAACTTCCGCTTTGGCTAAATCTGCATTGGTTTCAGCCTCAACTTTAATCGCTAGCGCCTGCGCCTCAGCTTCGGCTTGCAATCGATACGCTTCGGCCACTTCGCTCTCTTTCATGAGCGCCACTTCTTTCGATCGGGTTGCGGCCGCTAGTTCCGCTTCACGCAAACGCTCGGCATCCGCATTTGTAAGCTTTGCATCACGCTCAATCTTTTTCGCTTGGGCCAAGGCAAGCCGCTCGGCTTCTGCTTCTGTTTCAGCAATCGCCAACTCGTTGGATTTTTCTTGCTCAAGCGCCCGAATTTGGGCCGCATACTCAGCCCGTTTGCTTTCAAGGTCGGCCGCTTTGGCCGCTTCAGCCTGCTCAAGCTCACGGTTTAAGGCGACTTGTTCAAGCATCGCCTTTTGCTTGGCCCGCTCGGTGGCGACTAGCTTTTCAGTGGTGGTCGCTTCAACGGCCGCTTTTTCTTGAGTCGTTCCCGCTTCGATCCCCGCCTCACGACGGATACGGGCGTCGATGTCCTCACGTTCGAGCAGTTGCTCTTTGTTGATCGCAATCGTCGTCTCTTTCGAAACGACCGATTCCGCTTGACGGACCAATTTGGTGTAAGCATCACCTGACAGCTGGGTGACTGTCAAAACAGATAGGTCGTATCCTAATTCATCGAGCGCTTGGTTGACTTTATCAAACGCAGCCCGGGCTAACGATTGCCGATTGGCGATGATTTCAGTTAACTCCATTTGGGCCGCGGCTTCGATCAGTTCCGACATCGCCACTTGGGTGATGGTACGAACCAATCCTTTTGCGTCTTGCCCGATGCGCCGGGCGGCCGTTTCCGCTTTTTGCGGATTAAGCTGTGCAACCGCATGGGCCCACAGCTTAAAGCTCACTTTTTTGCTGTCTAACGCCTCGATGCCATCACCCGTGGGGCCCAAAAGAGGGACGGTGAAACTGATGGTTTTCAGCTTGATCACTTGGGTCAATCGATTGAGCCAGTATTGGGACGGCTGCCCGGCCGCTTGGCCAAACACCTGACTTTCTTTAGACGAGCGCGTGGTGTGCATGCCGTTGCCTACAACCACATGGATTTCATCGGCCGGTACCAAAATCCGGCGGCCGACGCCCATGATGCCTCGGGCGTTATCGGCTTCAACGTGTAAGGCATGTATGCTGTCGGCGGCCTCTGAGATGGCAGCGCGTGAACGGTTTGCCGTTGCGCGCGCTTTTTCTTCAACGCTGGTTCCACTCGAAGAACCAGAAAGGGGGTTATTATTTTCAGGGGTGGTCATTTTGCTCTCCTATTGACTCATATAAATTATTTAATTGGGCCGGATATAGACTGCACAGCCGGTGGGGTAAACGCTTTATGTTGGGGAATGAAGGGAGGTGATGCACACAAGCGTGGGTCATTTTTAAAAATGATATTGAGAGATATTACGGGGATTTGAATAAGAAGTTTCGTGAATTCCAGCGACTGACTTCAACCATTTGTTTAGACCCTGTTCGTGGTGGCTCAGTGACACCTGGAAATTAACAAATACCAGAATACACCGATTTTGTATTACACGTCTCATCAGGTTCGGGCTAAAATTATCAACATGAAATACAAACTACTAGGCAACAGCGGGATCCACGTTTCTGAACTGTGTTTTGGCACCATGACATTTGGCGATGCGGCCGATGAGGCGGAATCGGCCGCGATTTATACCGCCTGCCGCGATGCAGGAATTAACTTTTTTGATTGCGCCAATGTCTATGTTAAAGGGCGATCTGAAGAGATATTGGGTGAGTTGGTGCAGGGGCACCGGGATGAGGTTGTGCTGACAAGTAAATTCTTTTTCCCGATGAGCGATGACCCCAACAGCCGAGGGGGATCGCGGCGCAACATTACCCAGTCGCTTGAAGCGAGCCTGAAGCGGCTACAAACCGACTATATCGATTTGTATTTTATGCATAAATTTGACCCGAACGTGCCGCTAGAAGAAACGCTACGGGCGCTAGACGACATGGTGAAACAAGGGAAGATCTTGCACATCGGGGCAAGTAATTATGCGGCGTGGCAGGTTGCGAAGGCGTTGGGTATTTCGGCCGCAAAAGGGTTGGCTCGCTTTGAATGTGTTCAGCCGATGTATAACCTGATCAAGAAAAATATCGAGACGGAGCTGCTGCCGATGGCCGAGTCAGAAAATGTGGCGGTGATTCCGTATAATCCGCTGGCTGGGGGGATGTTAACGGGGAAATATGGGCTAAAGAAAGATGAAACGATTACCGGCCGCCTGAACGACAGTGCGATGTACAACAAGCGGTACGGCAACGAGGATATGTTAAGCACGGCTGATCGGTTTGTTGCATTGGCGAAAGTGTGGGGGCATGATCCGGTGGCTTTGGCGATTGCGTGGGTTAATGCGCATCCGGCCGTGACTTCACCGATTTTGGGGGCGCGTAATGTAGACCAGCTAAAAGGGTCGTTGGGGTCAGTAGATATTGATATGACGCCAGAGCTGTACGCGGCCGTGGCCGGTTTAACCCCTCCTGCCCCTTCAGCGACGGGACACGATCATGAAGGGCGCTGATGTTAGTTTGGCTATTCTTCATCAGGAAAAAAAACCTCTTCAATCTGCATATTAAACAGCTGGGCGATCTTAAACGCCAGCGGCAAACTGGGGTCATATTTCCCTTTCTCGATGGCGTTCACCGTTTGGCGCGACACCTCGAGCCGGTCAGCCAGTTCAGCCTGGGACCATTCATATTCGGCCCGTAAAACACGTAGTCGATTTTTCATAGAATTTTGACCCTATTGATATTGGCGGTTAAGCCAAAAACGCGCGGCAATCCAAATGATGGCGATAATGGGCCAAACGAAAAACATCGATATTTTGGGCAAACCAACTCCTTCAAGAAAGCCATAGGTGAAGGTGATAAACGCGGTACCTGCCAACGAAATCGCCAGTGACTTGAGCTGAATCTCCCGCTCCATTTCGTCGGTGTGGGTCAAATAGTTGACCATAGCCCGAATGGTAAACAGGACCGGGATCATTGGGATTAAAACGACGACGAAGCGGAGGGGGGATGCTTCTAGATAGTTGTTAACGAGCCAGATCGACCCGATGAGTAGAACGGCATAGGCTGCGATAGAGCCGAAGAGTTCGCGCATGTATGTTTGATTGACTTTTTTCATGGTTAACCTTTGTTGTTTACATCTGGATGGGTCAAAAATCGAACCATTGCGGGAAAGATGATTACAAATGGAAGGGCTGGCAGAATGGCGATGATCGGCCGTAGATTGGTCGTTGCCGAAGCGCTATTGCCTAGCAAGGTTAGTGTGATGAGAGCGATGGCGTAAAGGGTCATGGTGATCGCTAAAATTCTGAAATATTTTTGTTTTGCTTGTTTCATGTTCTTATCTCCAG
>JAHDEB010000180.1:8717-13427 GCA_020629055.1 Chloroflexota bacterium | reverse complement strand
GCGACTCAAACTCGCGTATTGAAAGATGTGTGGGTTCGAGTCCCACCTCCGGTACCAAAAAGCTCCTCATCAATACCTTGATCAGCTGAAAGGCTATCGAACTCAATTGTTAAGGTGCACTTATAAAAACGGCCGTTATTCTTTCTAGGGATCAGCGGCCGTTTTTTTTATTTAAAGCTTACAAGCAGATTGCCTACAAGCCACAAAATTCTCTAACACGTGAATGCGTACGTGATGACATCAACCCAGCAAAAAGCTCATTGAGCCGTTTGCGGCTGTACCCACCGTTTTCGCTGTCGAGCGCTTTGCGCAATTCAACGACGGCCGGGTCGCCACCGATAACAACAGCACGAGTGCCGTTAACCAGTTGCCAAATGTCATCACCGTCTATTAATCGGAGTACGGTCATTTTTGTGTTCGCATCCCCGATGATGGCGGCCTCAACTGTCGAACGCTGTGTTTCTGCTCTCGAACACCTGCTAGGCAAACCAGAATATAGGTGTTTCTCCTGTCGAACATCGGCATGAAAAGAGCCATCTTTTAAGCCCAGAATTTAAACGATTTCTGAACCAGAATTATTGGTGACAGTAATTCCAAATTCCGTTGAAATTGCTCTTGGCATAGGACTCGGCTTGCTGGTACTGAGGTGCGAAATGGCTGGCGTAACCGTATGTGTCGAATATCGCATACCCTTGGCTCAACAACATTTCGTTGAGATTTTGAGGTGGCTGTCCATCGGCCGCAAACCAGACATGGGCCAATAGGCGGTCGTATCGGTCTCGGTCTTGAAAAGCGTCCGGTTCGATGAAAACTTGGGTAGTGCAGTAGGCCCCGGCCGGATCGCATCTAACTTTAGTCAAAACAATGCGGTGTTTAGGGCGATGTTGCGAGGTGCCGGTTTAAGCTTGTAGGCACAAACTTTCGATGGTGGCCCGACAGGTTGGGAATATGTGGTAGATCGCAGGTAAACTTATAAAAAAAAGGCCCTCAACCCGGGCGGGCTGAGGGCACAAGCAGAGAGGATGCATCTCGGTGTGGGGAGCAATCCACACCGAAGGAGGTCAACTAACTCGGGCCGATTTTTAAATCGGCTTTTATCTTTTCCTCAAAAATGCGGGGATATCAATGTCATTCGGAGAAAAGCGATTCTTCTCTCTTGGAGAAGCTTGCGCTGGTTCCGAGTCCCGCTGAGGATTTTGTTCTGGGGTCGCTGCGTTTGCATTTGCAGCCGGCCGATTGTTTGGTCGTTCGGCCGGACGGTTAGGGCGTCGTTTCAACTGACGGCTAACCTGCATACGGCGACTTTGCTGTTCGCGCTCAAAACCGGTGGCGATCACCGTAATGCGCATTTTCTCGCCCATCGTTGGGTCGATCACAGCACCAAAAATAATATTTGCATCGGGGTGAGCCGTTTCGCGGATAATTGCGGCCGCTTGGTTCACCTCATAAAGGCTCAAATTATCGCCACCTGTCACATTAAACAGAATGCCACGCGCACCGTCGATGGTGACGTCTAGCAAACGTGAGTTAATCGCTTGGTTGGCCGCAATATGAGCCCGATCTTCACCTTCACCTTCACCCACAGCCATTAAAGCGGCACCGCCGCCAGACATAATCGTCCGAACGTCTGCAAAGTCTAGGTTGATCAAACCAGGAATCGTGATCAGTTCACTAATCCCTTGAATACCCTGACGCAGCACGTCGTCAGCCAGCTGCAGCGCTTCTGCCATAGAAACGCGCCGGTCTGTAATTTCGAGTAAACGATCGTTGGGAATGATGATGAGCGTGTCAACATGCTCTTGTAGGCGTTCGATGCCAGATTCGGCCGAAGATGCCCGTTTGGTCCCTTCAAACATGAAAGGACGTGTCACGATACCTACGGTTAAGGCACCTACCTCTTTTGCAACTTTGGCAACTACTGGGGCTGCACCTGTTCCGGTGCCGCCACCCATGCCGGCCGTGACAAATACCATGTCCGAGCCATCAAGCGAGTCATACAGTTCTTCTAAAGATTCTGTTGCTGCTTTCTCACCAGCTTCAGGATTGCCACCAACCCCTAAGCCACGAGTAGATTTAATTCCGATTTGAACCCGCTGTTGTGCGTTTGAATGTTCAAGGGCTTGAATATCTGTGTTAACGGCGACAAATTCGACGCCAGAAACACCCGCTTCAATCATGCGATTGACCGCGTTGCTTCCACCCCCGCCGACACCAACTACCTTTAAACATGCTGGTCCTGTGTTTTCGCCCTGTCCGTACATGAGTTCCTCTGAAAATTCGCGATTTTTTTGGCAACCAATCAAAACTACAACAGTGTCGCCTTATTGCCCGGCCGTGGATCATACCTACTGGCAAACTGTTCGAGCGTAGACTTTTCCACCAACCATTTGTTTCCAAACTTGATTGCCGGTAATTTGCCCTGCCGAATTAATCTGCGAACCGATTCAGGGTGAATGTTTAGGCGATCACTCACCAAATCTACCCCAGCATAATTTTCCAACAGATTATCTTTTATCGACATATGATTTTTCCCGCACAATGCGGGACACTACAACAATTAGCAATGTTGTAACATTACAACAAAAGATATTATATGTCAACATAATGTTAACCCGTTTGGTTAATTTGGGGGTTGTAGGGGACCAATGTCAGTATCCACTGTTTAGAAACAGCGGCTAAGATATAAACTTTGTTGATTTTAGGGGGAGTTTCTTAAAAAAGGCTGTCAGTGCGCTTGAACAAAGGTATAATTTAACCGTGGTTAAATTAATTTATAACAGAGGTTAGTTTTGCAAGGTGGGTATTGAATGGAAGTATGGACAGTTTTTGGTGCAGCACTTGTAACCGCGATATTTACAGGTTTTGGGGCGATCCCATTCTTTTTTGTAAAAAAGATAAGCGGGTCATTTTTAGGGGCCGCCAATGCGGCCGCGGCCGGACTCATGCTCGGGGCCAGTATCGGCCTTATCTACGAAGGGTTTCAGGTCAACCCGTTCCGCTTGGCTATCGGGATCGGTTTAGGCATCCTTCTTATTATAGTAGCCCGCTATTTTTTGCATGGCTCTGATCCGGACTTCGCAGAGCTAGATGGCAACGCTGATGCGATGAAGATGCTGCTGATTGTAGGCATCATGACGGTCCATTCTTTTGCAGAAGGGATCGGCGTGGGGGTTTCATTTGGGGAAGGGCAAAGTTTTGGTGCCCTGATATCGGCCGCAATCGCGGTGCACAACATCCCCGAAGGGCTAGCCATCAGTTTGGTGATGATTCCGCGTGGCACTTCGGTATGGAAAGCGGCCGGCTGGAGCATCTTCTCTAGCTTGCCACAGCCGATTATGGCGGTGCCAGCCTTTTTGTTTGTACTGGCGTTTAAGCCGTTTTTGGCGGTGGGATTGGGCTTAGCGGCCGGGGCGATGATCTGGATGGTCTTTTCTGAAATGTTGCCAGAGGCTCGTGAAGAGGTGCCGCTTTCAACCGTGATCACGATGTTGGGGTTGGCAGCGGCCGGTATGTTGGCATTCCAATGGTTTATCGGTTAGGACTTTAACGCAGCACACCACGTTGGCGCAGGGTTTGCAGCACCAGCTGGTCCCACGGCTGGTCGGTGATCACCGGCACATAGTGAGCCCCTCGGCCGCCCAAATATTCTGCGACTTCAGCCTGCCAGCCTAGCACCCTCTCTCGATATTCCCGCAGCGTTGTTGCATCTAGCGTTACCTCAGACTCCACACCGGTTTCCGCATCAATGAGTTTAAAATCACCGTCAAGCGGCGGATCAATTTCGTCTGGGCTTAGCAGGTGAATCACGCCGACTTCATAACCACGACTTTGCAAAGCTGAAAGCCCATCCTGATAACCGGCTGGGGACATTAGGTCGGTGATGACAAACAGCAAACCCGGCCGCCGACTGCGCAAAGCGTAATTGCTAAGCGAAAGGTTTAGCTCGGTGATGCCGGTCGCTTCGGCCGCTTCTTCTAAAAAGTTAAACAAACGCAAGCTGTTTTGTTGACCCCGATATGGCCCCCACGCTCTGTTTTCGGTGCTGTTGAGCAGACTGATCGTGAGCTGATCCCCGGCCGCTAGGGCAACATGCCCAAGTGCACCTGCCAATCTAACCGCATAATCAAATTTGTTGGTTTCGTCATTCAACGGCCAGTTCATGCTCAAGCTACCATCAACCAAAATATGAACCGAAAGATCTTCTTCCTCTTCGAGCAGTTTGATAAACGGTTTTTCTAGGCGAGCATAGACGTTCCAGTCTAAACGACGTAGGTCGTCTCCCCGAACATAGTTGCGATAGTCGGCAAATTCAATCGATGTCCCCCGTTTGCTAGAGCGCCGATCCCCTTTCATGACTCCGGCCCGCACTTTATCTGCCACGAGGGCCAGCTGTTCTAATTTACGCAATGTCGATTCATCAAAAAGCATGTAGGTAAATGCTAATTGATTTGCCGGGCAAGCGCCAGCAGAATTCGAGTAAATTAATTGGCTAGAACAGCTTGCCGTCAGTAACTTATATTTTGTTAGGTCTTTATGCTCCTTTGAACTAAAGACTGGCCCGGTCGCCAGACCGGTCAAGTCTATCGGTGGTTCTTGGCCTTGAAAGCTGAATATCGGTATTTTGATTTTCGGTCTTCATGCCGAATATCCGTTTGTCAGACATTGGGCCAGTCTTTTGCTTTTGATCTCAGTCTGCAGGAGTTATTGATC
>JAHDEB010000180.1:0-8617 GCA_020629055.1 Chloroflexota bacterium | reverse complement strand
TCAGACATTGGGCCAGTCTTTTGCTTTTGATCTCAGTCTGCAGGAGTTATTGATCGGACGGATCATAAAATACCAAGTCGGGAAACGAGGTAATTAGCGAGAACCAGAACGAAGAGCGGGTCGGCAAAGGAGTCAGGCTTTCCCCAGCCAAAGGACCAGATGTGGCCTTGCCAGACAAAGTCCATTCTGAACCGGTTTGATCGTCTATAAAGGCCCCATCTTTAAATGTAAATGTTAGCGTTTGCCCATTTACATCTGCCAAATAAACTGCACCGGTTGGGCCAACGGCCGAACTAAACACGACTACGGCAACGTCTCGGCTATCACCGATGGTGTCATTGATCACCCCGTCCCCGATCCGTTCGATCGGCCAGGCATATTGTTTTCCATCGGTGTGTTCAGCGCCCAACACCACTTCACCGGGGTCTAGGCGTGGGTCACGGCCGTTTTCAGACACCGGGAAAATAAAATCCCCACCTTCGTTATACCGTTCGCCTAATCCGGTAAATGGATCATATCGATAGTCTCGGTCGTAGCCGGTTTCTTGTGATAAGACGGCCGAATCGGGAAACTGTTCGAGCCATAGGGCCCAAGTGGTTGTTTGGGAAGGCAAGGCGGTCAATCTCTGTCCTGCCAGTTCGCCGACCAGTGCTTCGCCACTAAATTGCATCCAGTAGCTGCCGGTTTTGTGATCCAGCATCACCATATCTGATTCATACAGGGCGCTGGTGTTGCCAAATAGAACAGGTTCTTCGTTGGGGTTAATTCTGCGGTCGTACACGACGCCGCTGCGGCAAGGGGGTCAATAGGTCGCTAATATCGGCACCCCGTCTATCTCGTGGCTCACAATTTCGTGCCAATTTAAGATTTTTATCGGATACGCAACGGCGATATCCCCCTGCGAATAACCTAAAACTAAATCTTTCTCGCTCAGCCACTTGGCATTTTCCCCCAGTTCAAACTGCGGATTATAAATTGGGGGGATCGCATCACGCAGGCGTAAGATCAACCCTTCGTCTGCCTTGCTTAACGGAACGACCCGATCATAGCTCCGAAATGTATCAAAAAAGATCTCTTCGGCCGGTACAACCGCTTTTGTTCTGTCTACAGGGGGGATATTTTTGACATTTACTTCGACTGCGGGAGAACTGATGCGGTCGAGTAATGTTCCGGCCGCTGGCGGCGGGCGCACTTCGGCCGGGGGTGTTTGGGCGCACGCAACTGCAATTAGCGACAATATGCAAACCGAGGATAGCCATATTTTTCTCATGTTTTTTTGATGGTCTAATGGCTGAACATCTTACTGAAAACTGATTAGCGAAGCGAACTGAATGCTGAGCAACTGAGATTAGGGTATTGTGGAAAAAGGTTCTCTGTTGTACAATTACAACAATATTATGGAAAAAGGTTTGGTTTGTTCGATTAACAATAGGAACAAATAGTATGAATCTTGAAGCAACATCTCAACTTTCGATTAAAGGGATCAGGGACGGACTGCTATTAACGCTGGCCCCTCAGCCAAGTTTTGACGATGCATTTGCTAACCTTTCAAATGAAATTCAAAATCAGGGCGACTTCTTGAGGAATTCAAGGATCGCTGTTGATTTAGGTGGCCGGATCGTCAATACAGATCAGATCGGAGCGATGCAAGAAGTTTTTGCCAACAATGGAATTGCGTTGTGGGCGATTCTTTCTCATCGTGAAGCGACCCGCTCGGCCGCACGGGACCTAGGCTTGGCAACCCGCCTGCCAGGGTCACAAATGGACCTGCAGGGGAACGGGGTACGCGAGCCGGTAAAAACTCATGATGGGGAAGCGGCCGCTGATGAATTGGCGAATGCGATTTTAATAAACGAAACGGTGCGCTCCGGCCGATCACTGTATTTTGATGGGCACGTGGTTATTGTGGGCGACGTTAATCCTGGGGCTGAAATTGTGGCTGACGGGAATGTGATTGTTTGGGGCAAGCTGTCTGGATTGGTGCATGCAGGAGCGAATGGCGACGAATCCGCCACTGTATCAGCCCTAGACCTAAGCCCAACCCAGCTGCGCATTGCGAACCGGATTACCATTGCACCCCCGGTTGATAAAAAACGGGTGCCGGTGCCAGAAACGGCCTGTATCAAAGATGAGCAGATCGTGGCTGAAGCTTGGAATAGATAAATTTTTTGATTGAGTAAGAGCTGACAATTTTAAAAACTGTCTCGAACGGATTTGTCAGCGGCTGAAGAAGTATTCAGCTGAGTAGAAACGTAGGCATAAGAAGAGACAGGGTGTAAGCACTCGTTTCTAAACACAAATGGAAGATTAATCGTTGTAGTCCCCGATTAGCTTTCACTAGGAAAAACATAATGGGTCATGGAAAAGTCATAACAATCACCTCTGGAAAAGGGGGTGTGGGTAAAACAACAGTCACCGCCAACTTGTCTACAGCATTGGCGATGGCTGGCTATAAAGTGGTTGCGATCGATGCCGATATCGGTTTACGCAATCTAGACGTTGTTATGGGGCTGGAAAACCGGATTGTCTATGATCTTGTCGATGTGGTAGAAGGGCGCTGTCGCCTGAACCAAGCGATGATCAAGGACAAGCGGCTAGAAGGGCTGAGTATGATTCCAGCTGCACAAACTCGCGATAAAAATGCGATCAGCCCAACCGACATGGTTTTGGTTTGTGATCAATTGCGCGAAGAGGTTGATTACATCGTGATCGACTCACCGGCCGGAATTGAGCGTGGCTTTCAAAATGCATTGGCCCCGGCCGACCAGGTGATCATCGTCACGAACCCCGAAGTGTCGGCCGTGCGGGACGCAGACCGCATTATCGGCATGATTGAAGCAGAGGAAAAAGGACCCGGAAAGCTGATTATTAACCGTTATAAACCTGACATGGTGGCGCGCGGTGACATGCTTTCTATTGAAGATATTGTTGACATTTTGCACATTGATATCATCGGAATCATTCCGGAAGATGAAAAAATCTTGATATCAACCAACCGAGGCCAGCCCCTTGTAATGCAAAATGGACACGCCAAAGAAACCGGCGTTGCCATCCGCAATATCGCAAACCGTGTCAAAGGAGATGAAATTCCTTTTATCGACTTAGCGGTTAAAGATGGATTTATGTCACGCTTGCGTGGATGGGTTACCAGCTAACGAGAAAGGATGCCATGAATATTTTTGAAAAGCTATTTGGCAGTAGTGAAACCAGCGCATCTTCAGCCAAAAATCGGTTGAAGATGGTATTGGTACACGATCGAAACGATATTTCGCCTGGCGTGCTGCGCCAAATACGAGACGACATTATCGGTGTATTTGCTCATCATTTAAACATCGACCCAGATGCGGTTGAAGTGATGCTAGATGAGAATGACAATGACAACATGCTGGTTGCCCAAGTACCACTGACCCCGACACGCCGCGTGCGGACCAATCATTAAAAAGTTTGTCATAGCGGGGTAGTCGGCCGATAATCAAATAAATTTGATCTTGATAGAGATTGGATCGTATCTTCATTTTTGACGGTAAGATCCAATCTCTTTTGTGTTTTAGACCATCCACATCATTGGCACGGTTGAATAATTTATGACAAGCAATAGTATTTGGCGATATTTCGATGTATGGCTGGCGACGGCCGTCGTTATGCTCACCTTTTTCGGGGTGCTGATGATTCGTAGCGCGATCACCGGTGCCCCTGCGTTCGAAGGCTTTGCCATCCGCCAGTCGATTTTCGCAGCGGCCGGCGTTGTCGTCATGTTGGTGATGGCCTCAATCGATTATCGATACTTCACATCGGCCCACTGGTTCGTCTATTTCGGCTTTATCGGCTTATTGGGGCTGGTCTTGGTCTTGGGTGTGGCGAACAACTCGGCCCAACGCTGGATTCCCTTAGGGCCGATTCAACTGCAGCCGTCTGAAATCGGCCGTACGTTTTTGGCGGTCAGTTTTGGTCAATTCTTAGCCATTCGCCAAAATCAGATTAATGATTTCCGTAACACGATTGTTACGATTTTTTATTTTGCGGTGCCGATCGGGCTAATCTTTATCCAACCCGACTTGGGAATGTCGATTCTGTATGTGGTCATGTGGTTTGTCATCATCGTTATGGCTGGGCTTCCTCTGGCACACTTTATTATCTTATCGATCACGGGGCTGATCGGCTTGGCCATTGTCGTTCCGTTTTTAGAGCCGTATCAGCTTAACCGTGTCACCACGTTTATCGACCCGGCATCTGACCCGGAGCAGGCGTTTAACGTTGACCAAGCGGTCATTAGTGTGGGGTCGGGCGGCTGGTTTGGTAAAGGGTACATGCAGGGGACCCAAAGTCAGCTTGGCTTTTTGCGCGTACAGCATACCGACTTTATCTTTTCGATGATTTCTGAAGAGATGGGCTTTTTCTTTGGCGCCTTTATCGTTTTGGGATTGCTGCTCTTCATTCTGTTCCGCATTTTACGCATCGCAGCGCTCAGCCCAGATCCGGCCGGGCGATATATCTGTATCGGTATTGCCGGGTCGCTGTTTTTCCAAACCTTCGTTAATGTGGGTATGAATCTGCGCCTTGTTCCGGTGACCGGTTTAACCCTCCCATTTGTCAGTTATGGGGGGTCATCCCTTGTCACCCTGTATCTGGCTATCGGTGTGGTACAATCGGTGCTTATGCGCCACCGCAAGCAGGAATACGGCTAGTTGTCAGTAAACAGTAGGTCAGTATTCAGTAGGTCGGTGGTGTCTGCAACATTCATAATTTTTCAAAGATTTTAGATGAGCTATTCCTCGATGGTTGGGCTCATCTTTTTTTATCCTTTACCCTTAGACCTTTATCCTTTTCACTATGTCCGTTAGAACTCGTTTTGCACCCAGCCCTACCGGCTACCTTCATATTGGCGGCGCCCGTACCGCATTGTTTAGCTATTTGTATGCCAAAAAACATGGCGGTCAGTTTATTCTGCGTATCGAAGATACCGATGAAAAACGGACGGTTGAAGGTGCTGCACAAGCCCTGATGGACGACTTGCGCTGGCTGGGTATTCAATGGGATGAGGGTCCAGACATTGGCGGGCCAACCGGCCCATACACGCAAAGCGAGCGACGTGAGCTGTACCATAAATGGGCTCACTGGCTGGTTGATAACGGCTATGCATACAAATGTTTTGCGACCGCCGACGAGTTAAAAGAAATGCGCGAGGCCCAAATTACGGCCGGACAACAGCCGGAATACGACCGGCGTTATCGTGACATTTCGGCCGATGAAGCCGCCAAGCTAGAAGCTGACGGCCGTGCATACGTCATCCGCTTTAAAATGCCATTAGAAGGGCAAACGGTTGTCCCCGATGCGATTCGAGGCGACATTACCTTTGAAAACAGTCAGCTAACCGACTACGTCATCTTTAAGTCCACCGGTCTGCCAACGTATCATTTGGCCGTTGTGGTTGATGATCATTTTATGGGAATTACCCATATTACCCGTGGCGATGAGTGGGTCAACACCGCTCCCATTCATGTACAACTTTATCAGGCGTTTGGCTGGGACATGCCGGAATTCGCCCATCTGCCGGTGATTTTGAACCCATCTGGCAAAGGGAAATTGAGCAAACGGACTCAATCGTTTCAAGATGGGAACACCTTGGTTTTGGTTAAAACGAGCGAGTTCCGTGAGAATGGCTATTTGCCCCCTGCGTTGGTTAACTTTTTGACCAATATCGGCTGGGCCTATGGGGATGATGTTGAAATTTTCACTCCAGAAGAATCGATGGAACGGTTTGAATTAGCAGACATTAATCCCTCGGCCGCATCGATGCCCTATACCAAGCTTGACTGGATCAACAATCAGTACATTATGAAGTTGACGCCAGAAGCGTTGGCCGATCAAATTATGCCTTTTATCGAGCGTGATAATTTGCCGATTTCAAAAGAGCAAATCAGCGCGTTGGCTCCTGTTGTGGGGATGCGCTTAAAAAGGTTAACAGACATTTACGAGCAGCTGCAATTTTTGCTGACAGATGAAACGGTTCATTTGACGGCCGATCAGCTGACCCACAAAAAAATGGGGCCGGAAGCGGCGTTGGCTGCATTTATGGCGACGCGCGACTATATCAGCGACCTTGATGGGGATAGCTTTACGGCCGAAGGGATTGCGGATCGGCTGCGAGCGATCGGTGAGATGTTTACCGAAAACGAAAAAGCAGGACCGTATTTGGGTACAGCACGTATGGCGGTCACCGGGCAAAAAGTGTCGCCTCCTCTTTTCGAGGCGATGATTGCTTTGGGGCAAGATGTTGCGCTTGAGCGGTTGAACCGAGCGATTGCGACCCTTACAGGGTGATTTAATTTTCGATTTTTGATTGACGATTTACGATTGGACCTTCATGCCCAGCTTGTTTGGTTTTTCATAAGGCGGTTTTAAAAAACAAAGAACGCGAAAATCGCCTCACAACCAACCAGTGGTCAAAATCGATGGTTCATTATTTCTTTCTGTTGGCCCAAGTCGTTTGTTTTCAGCAGGTTGTTCGTTTTGTTTACGTAGAGTCTTCGTTTCAATAGACGTTATAAATAAGATCAACTAACAGTACCTAAACTATTTTGAACGATATTGGGCATGCGAATCGTCAATCCAAAATCGTGTATCGTAAATCTTATGAACTTATCTCAAATTTTCAGAATCTTTCGTCGTCGCTGGCCGTTTATGGTGATTCCGGCCGCTATTGTGTTGGGGGTTACGATTCTCACCGCTGAAGAAGCGGTCATTCCACCATCGAATTACAACGTGGGGGTGCGCTTTCTAATCTCACCACCGCTGCCAACAGACAATGCAACAGCGGAAGAAGAAGAGCGCTATTATCAGTGGCTGACGTCTGAATATTTGACCAATGGAATGGCGGACTGGGCCAATGGGATCGGTTTTGCCGAAAAAGTGAGCGCCAAAACGGCCGAGCGCGGCTTTGAAGTTGATCCGTTGGCGATATTTAATGGCACCAGTGCCGATGCGATCCGCAGCCGTTTGACGATTATCATGAACTATGGGGATCGAGACGCTCTGCAGGCGATGATTGAGGCGGCGATCGAGGTTCTGGAAGAAGAAAACGGGGCCGGTATCCCCCATTTAGGATTAGAATCCCCAGCCGAGATTGTGTTGCTCGACCGGCCGGTTGTCAACGAGGTCCCAGCTTCAATTGGGAATCAGCTTGATCTGCCGGTACGTATTGTGCTGGCGGTTATCACCGGCTTACTGATCGGCTTTTTGGTTGAATATTTTGATCCCTATGTGCGTGACGCTGAAGATGTGCGCCACAAAGGATTGCAGGTTTTGGCTCAAGGAGAGCCTAAAACAATCGGCCGGGATTTGCGGGCCGCGCTGCTGTTGCAAAACCCTGTGCCAAGCTCTGTGGTTATTGGGGGAACTGCCGGTACCACGTTTGATGAGAGCAGTTTGTACGTGGCATACGAGCTGGCGGCGGCGATGGCGAACAGCGGCCGGAAAACAATCTTGGTAGATGGGGTCTTAAGCAATCCGCTTATGCATACGGTTGCCAAAGTCGATAACCAATCTGGATTTGCGGACTCGCTGGTGAACAATGCACCGCTGCGCCTGCAAGAAACATCTGTCAAAAATTTATCTGTGCTGGCAGGCGGTAGCGGCGCTGTGGACGGCCGTGATACGGACGGCCGTGACCTAGCCGCTAGCCCGAACCTGCCTGGCGTAATGGCTCGCCTTAAACAAGAATGCGACATGTTGATTGTGGTGGCCCCACCGCCTAAAGCCGGGTTCGATGCGGCCCTGTTGGGGGCACATACGGATGGGGTTGTGATGCATGTAGAGCGGGGGCTGACTTGGTTTAGCGCCATTGAGCATGGGCAAGAGCTCTTAGATTTAGGGCAGGCCAATTTGTTGGGGACGGCCGTTACTTAACGAATTAGCAAATGGGCCATGAAACGTTTAACCCCTCAACTTATCGCAATCGGCGGATTCGCCGGGGCGGGTAAAAGCACGTTGGCGAGAAGCCTGGGCCGCCACCTTCAGACCCCTGTTTTTGAAATTGATCAAATTGCAAAATCAATTCAAAATTCAGCAACTTTTAAAGGATCTGCACAAGACGCTTATGGTGTTGCGTTTGACCTCTTTTTTGATTTTGCAGTTATGCACCTGAGAAATGGTGGCAGCCTGATTTTTGACCAGAATTTAGGGCATGAGCGCACGTGGCAAAATCTGGAAAAGCTGAGAGCGGAGTTGGCGGATACGGCCGATATCAAGATTTTTATTTTAGAATGCCCGTATGAGGTTTGCCTCGAGCGGTTTGCTGCCAGAACAGAGCACCCAAACATCGATGATGTTACGCTAGCTGATTTGGCTGATCATAAGTTCAAGTGGGACTATTTGAACGAGAATGAGCTGCCCCAAGCGATTCGGATTGACGCGACGAGCTCTTCTTCTGAGGTATTTGATCAAGTAAGGAGTCATTTAGAATGAGTGATAAAAACGAACTTACAACGGCCGAGCAGATCGCCCGTTGGGCGGACCAGCTGCGTGATTTATCGGCGATGGGGTTGAAGTATGCGGCCGATCCATATGATCAAGAGCGGTATGTTGCGATCCAAAATATCGTTGTCGAAATGCTAGCGGT
>JAHDEB010000179.1 GCA_020629055.1 Chloroflexota bacterium | reverse complement strand
AGACGTAGTGGATCGTGTTTCGATCTACTTTGATTTCAGATGTGCTACAGGTGATAGAGCCGACCCACTTGATGCTGTTGGTGCCGACGTAGCCGGGGACGATTAAGCGGAAGGGGAAGCCGTTGTCGATGGGCAAGGGTTCGCCGTTCATGTGGTAGGCCAAAATCGTGTCAGGGTCCATCGCTTTTTCAAGCGTCAACGGCCGACTGACCCCACCTTCGGCCGCGTCTGCGTCAAGCCCTTTGGCGTTGACGGCAACGGTGGTTGGGTCGATCTCTGCCATCTCGAGCAAAAGTTTGAGCGGCACACCGGTCCAAATCGCGTTGCCAACCCCGCCAATCTGCCATTTGGTCATCCCAAAGCCGTCTTCGGCCGGTAGCACCGGTTGGTTCATGACGAGCTCAAACAAATCCCGGCCGTTGCCTGCACATTCAAGGTAAGCCGTCACAGAGTGGCTGGGCAATTTCATGATCGCGTCGTAACTGATTTCGAGCGGCTTCCGAACTCCGTTCCCGCCGATTTTTAGCGCATAGTCATTCAGATTGACGGCCGGGGCTGAATTGTCGGTACACACAAAAAACATCTCATTCGGGGTGATGAAATCGGTCAATAGCTCCGGCTTGGTCTCTAGACTGTCTGCCCGACGGTTAAAGTGTTTTAAATCTTTGTGGAATTGTGCGTTACTCATTTTGATTCGTTGGGCAAGTTGGCAGGATGCAAGATGCAAACGCCTCGGTCCATAGTCGCAAATGAGTGCGAATTGCTCTCAACTGCGACAGGAGCATTACTGCGGCTGCATCTTGCATCTTTTATCTTGCTACCTTCCTCATAAAGTGACTGGTTTTGCTAAAGTTGCCCGCTTCCGGTTCAGCGATAGCAAAGCCCAAACTTTCATACAGTGCCCGGGCTCGATCGTTGCCAAAGTTGACGTTTAGCGTTAAATATTGTTCTGGGACCGACCATGTTTCAGCCATAAGTAAGGTGACCAAGGTTCGGCCGTACCCTTTGCCCCGCTTATCCGGTTTAACCATGATGCGAGCAAAATGAAAGCGGCTGGGGGGCATAAAATAAAATTGCGCAGTTCCTACAACCATCTCTAAGTCGTCCACCATCACGAAAACCTTCGTTTCATCTGGTTTCATGATCTCTTTTAAGGATTCGACTGTGAGTGGATAAACCATCATCGGGCCGCCCCAAAGTTGGGCGGTGGCTAAATCAGGGATCCAAGAAATAATGGTTGAGAAGTCAGCGTCGGTCGCTGAGCGCAAGGTGAGAGTCATTATTTGCCCGTTGCCCCGTGCCCGTTGTTAAAAAACTGACTAATCTCAGGCTGGGCCGTTTTTAAAACTTTTAGATAGATGTTGGTGGTCGTGTAATTGACCCCGTCCGTCTTTTGGACCCGCTCGCGAATCAAGCTGTTCAGGTGTTCGCTGTCCCGACACATCACGTCGAGGACGATATCATACTCACCGGTGGTGACCGCTAAAAAGGCCAATTCGGGGTATTGACTAAATTCTTGAAGTATGGCTTCGATTTTGTTTGAAGGTCGGACGCTAACTAAGATATGAGCATAGGCGACAAAGCCAACCTGTTGGGGATTTACACGGCCGTAAACTTGTAAAACATTGTTCTCAGTTAAGGCGGCGTATCGATTTCGCACTGTTCCAACTGACACATTGAGTGCACTGGCAAGTTCTGTAAACGACTTGCGACCATCCTCCCGCAGGTGGGATAAGATGGCGAAATCAAGTTCGTCGAGTGCGTGTAAGTTAGAGTCGTTTGGTGTCATAAAGTATCAATTGGTAGGGGCGTGGATGGCCCTGAAAATTCGTGCGGAATGGTAGATTTTGTGAGGCCAACCCGCCCGGCGTAATGAGAACAATTTATCTAAACGTTCTTGATCTTTTTCGTTTAAATAAATGTTAGCGCAACGACGGGCGGGTTGGCCGTGTGATTTATTTGCCAAAGCAAGATGGTTCAGGCCATCCGCGCCCTTACGCTGGTTTGCGATAAAGTCGTCTACCAGCGTCCATTCCCTGGTTTCATATTTTCACGTGGCAGAACAATGTTGAACTTCTTGCGAATCTCAGCATCTTGTTCGTCTGAAATATAGTTAGGGTAGTGCTGACGCAAAATCTCTTTGGTACGGCGACGGGCCCGTTCACGAATCGACTCTTCACCCATTTCCGTCCAAACTGCGGCCGAATACCGGTCTGCCATCGGTGGGTAAAAATAGTCAGTTTCCATCCGGCTGATCGTTTGATCGCTGCCTAAGAAATGCCCTTCGCCATAGATCGTTTCTTTGATCACATCATAGGAAAGGGTGTCGTCATTGACCTCGATGCCGCGCACGGCCCGATTGACCGACCCGTTGTTGTCGTTGTCGATCACAAAACTCTCGATCGAGCTGGCCATCAGGCTGGCATGCATCCCAGCGCTTTCCATAATCAGGTCTGCTCCGGCCGTGGCTGCTAGGGTGAGCGTTGAACCACGTTCCATCCCTGCCTGGGCATCGGGTGTTTTTGAGTCACTCATCCCGGCCGCACATGAATTGGGCAGATTATAGAAACCGGCCATTTGCGAACAGCCAGCCACGAGCAAGCCAAGCTCAGCTGCGCCTGCACACATCGACCCGGTGCGTAAGTCAGAAACAAACGGCCATGTGCCAAGGTTGGCGCGACAGTTGTTATCAATTAAATAAACAAAGATGAGACCTGCCAGTGTTTCAGCAATCGCTTGAACGATGGTGCCTGCCAAGGCGGCCGGGCTGGTTGCACCCGCCTGTGCTGCCGAAAGCAGCGTAATGCACATACCGGTTCGTGCGGCCGCTTCAAGTGCATCGCAAGACTCTTCCGCAAAGCGCAATGGGGGAACCACATGGCAACATGAAATCGAAACAGACGGCCTCTTGCGGAACTCACCTTCACCACCTTTAAGGTAGTCCATCATTTCGACCGCATCATACACATGTTCGCCAATAACAAAATTGGCCCCGATATGTTTTTGCGTACCCGCCATACAGGCGTACAACGTGTTGATGTCTACATCACGCATGGTCGGCGCGTCACGGGTAACGTTGGTCCGCCAAAAATAGTGGATGTTATCAAGCGTGTCACACAAGCGCGCGATGTCGTACAGGTCTGTCGATGTCGATGCACGATAAACGCCTGAATGAAAATCGATAATTTCGGGGGCGGCTCCACCCGTCCCCATATGAACTTTGTTCCCACCAATTTCTAAGTCATGCTTCGGATCTTGACCCGGCATCACAAAGCTTTTAGGTGCTTTGTCGATAATATCTTCGACAAGGCTTCGCGGATAGTGCAAACGGTCGTTTTCACACATCCAGCCACCCGCTTTTGTGACGATGTCAATCATCGAAGGGGTGGCTTGAGCGCAGCCAAAATTTTCTAAAACGTCTAATACGGTGTGATGGATTCGCTCCATCTCGTGATCGGTGAGGGGTTTATATGCGCCTCCGACAAATCCAGGTCGAATAGATTTCGACTTTTTCATGTCAGGGGTCCAGCCGTTTTGCATCTGTCTGCGCGGCCGGCGTTTGCGGGATTTTTGAGCCATGGGGAGCCTCTTTATAGTGTGACAGTTACACCTTTGTCGGTGTGACATTCGTTAAAAGACCAATCAGAGATTGTTTCTGATTAAATGAGGTCGTGCATAAGGTAATCGACAACATGTAACCTTTCGAAGGATGCCAAGCAAAACCTAGCACTTGCACATTATGCAGTAATTCTAGATCAGAATACATATTTTTCAAAGAAATTGGACGATTTTAAAAAAAATGCATTTTATGTGAAGCAGATTGAAAATGTCGGCCGATCAAAAGAGTCATTTCATGCAGCTCTTAATCTAAAGGGGGGCTTTTTAGTGTAGGTATCCAAAGCAAAGAGTCTCTATAGTCTCATCTAACGAAAGAGAAAATTATAGGCATCCCTTGGCCGCAAAACGACACTAATATTACCCAAAGCGATCTCGATTGTGCGGCTGCGAATAATCTATTTTCGGCCCCATTGGTACCACCCGGCTCGGATTGATACTTTCGTGGCTGCGATAATAGTGTTCCTTAATCTGACCGAGATCAACCGTTTCGGCGATACCAGCCACTTGATACAGTTCACGCAGGTAATTTGAAAGGTTGGGATAGTCGACAATGCGGCTTAGATTGCATTTAAAATGGCCCACATAAACCGGGTCAAACCGAACAAGGGTTGTAAACAAACGCCAGTCCGCTTCTGTGATTTGTTTACCGACTAAATACCGCTGTTGGCGTAGTCGTTCTTCTAGAAAGTCCAGCGTGTCAAATAGGGCGGTGACCGCTTCTTCATAGGCCGCTTGTGACCGAGCGAAGCCACTTTTGTAAACCCCGTTGTTGACCGTGTGATAAATGCGTTCGTTTATTTCATCGATTTCGGTTGCCAATTCGGCCGGATAATAATCTGTGCCTAGGGTAGCAATCGCAGCGAATTCACTGTTTAACATCCGAATAATTTCAGATGATTCATTGTTAACAATTGTCCCAGTTTTTTTGTCCCATAAAACGGGAACGGTGACCCGGCCGGTAAATGTTGGATCCGCTTTGACATAGACTTCGTAGAGGAAATCTTTTTCATTGACCGTGTCGGGGATATATCCTTCCCCTTCGCGGAAACGCCAACCGTTGTCAAACATCAGCGTGTCTACAATTGAAATCGAGATCGCTTCTTCTAAGCCCCGTAGCTTTCGAAAAATCATCGCACGGTGGGCCCAAGGGCATGCGTTCGCCACGTACAAATGATACCGACCCGCATCTGGTGTATACGGAGTTGACCCATCTGCTTTGATCCAATTTCGAAAGGTAACCGGTTTGCGCCGAAATCGGCCGTCGCTATCTTTAACCGTGATTGTTTCAGTGACCCATTTACCATCTACAAGTTGTCCCATACATCTATCCTCTGGAGCATCCAGAATGGTTTTGCTCCTATTTTGCTAAAGGTGTTTAGTTGATTATTAAAAAAAACATACCGAAAAGACCATCTCGGTATGATGCGATTCACAAGTTTGTAGGATTGATTTGAATAGGGTGGTTTATTTTGCCGTCTATAAAATAATGGGAGGGCGTCCCACACGGCATCTTTCTGCGGTGACAATGGCCAAAATCTGCTCTACAGCTTCTTGAACCCGGCCGGAGCGGTTCACCACACAATAGTCAAACTCATCAATTCGTTTGAGTTCTTCCTTTGTGATTTCCATCCGCAGGTCAAACGATACGCTTGTTTCGCTATTTCTGGCTTTTAGACGCTCCGACAACTCTTTTTCTGACTCTGCTAACAAAAATATGAAGGTTGCCTCTGGAATAAGTCGGCGTAAAGTGGCGGCACCTTGAGGATCAACCCGCATGATAACGTCACGGCCGCTGTTTAGGGCCTCACGAATCTGCCACTTAGGCACCCCTTTATAACAATCATGGACAACAGCATGCTCTAAAAACTCCCCAGCTTCAATCATCCTTTCAAAATTTTCAGTCGTTAAGAAAAAGTAGTCAACCCCTTCAATTTCGTCGGCCCTAGCCGGGCGGTCTGTGGCCGTAATTACAAAATGAAAGTCATCCCGTTTCTGCAAGATATTGCGTACCACCGTGTCTTTACCCACCCCAGAAGGGCCAGAAATCACGATGAGTACAGGATGCTCCAGAGGGTTGTATGGATTCTCATCCATGTTAACCTCTGACTCTTTAAGAGCGACAGGTGTCTCAGAAAAGTTGTTGCCAGATTCCATAGATTGATTATACGCTAGAAATACCATTCATGAATAAACTCGCTAAAAACCTCATAGTTTTTTATCTAAATTTAAACTTAGGTAATCTTAAAAGATGATCTTTGACCAGACTAGATCGATGTCATTCTTGACACCGCTTCAACAGTTTTTGCCGGATGAAGTTGCACCAAGCGGCCGTTGACAAAATGCTAGATTTAATAGGTTTTATTGGAAGTAACCCAAATCGACTATTCGTTCATGGGAGTTTTCAATTTAATGTATCATACTAAAACATCAATCAAAACAAAAAATTGTCATTACCCACTGAAATTTAGTATATTATACTGACTTTAACTGATAGGATATAGATAAGATTTTGACTGCCGCTCATACACACGATATTTGATCTAAACTGGGCTAAACTTTAAGGGTCAAATTTATCATCAATGCTGTTTTGATTTTGAGTCTCGTTGTACTGTTTTAAATTACATTCAATTAGCGACGAATTATCTGAACATTTACGCTGATTTTCTGGTCAGATTCCAACTGCAAAAGTAGACTAGAGTAAGTTAGAGTGGCAAAAAACACTTAGAAAAATTATCGTGCACCTATCGGGTTTTTCTAAGTTGGTTGTGAGGCGGTTATCACTTTGTAATCTAAACGCTCTTTTTGAACCGCACGACCATAAACATTTATGAAACAAATCGAAAATAATGCCGTCTCAGACTTCTTAGTCAGTTTTGGTACACACGCTGGTATGGTAGGTAAAAACAATGAAGATTTTGTTGCTTTTGCTGCGTTTGATACTAGGGGAGACGAGAATGAAGAAGATCGCGTTATTTTACATTTAGGGGTGGTTGCCGATGGGGTAGGCGGTCAACTTGCAGGGGAGCGGGCAAGCCAATTAGCAACGCAAACGGTCGTAAATTATTTTGGGTCTATCGAAAAACTGACGATTGAAGAAGTGGGCGACCATTTTGACAAGGCGATTTCGATGGCGAACAGAGCGGTCATCGATGAGACGGAGATCTACCCAGAAAATAAGGGGATGGCAACCACCATTGCTGTCGTAGCGATTATGGACGGGTTGCTGTTTACGGCCCATGTGGGTGATAGTCGCATTTACCTGCATAGAGAAAACTATTTGTATCAAATCACCAATGACCATAGCTGGGTTCAAGAGGCGTTGCAGGCGGGTATCATCAACGAAGCTGAAGCGAAGGCTCATCCAAATCGGAATATTATCCGACGTTCTTTAGGAACAATGGATACGGTAGAAGCTGATCAACATATGCTTTCAGGGGATGCGGGCCAGTTTTGGCAGGGGATGCCGTTACGCAAAGGTGATTCGATTTTGCTATGCACCGACGGTTTAACCGACATGATTAGCGAATATGATGTGAAACTGTCGTTGGAAGACGAGTTTGATGAAATGTCTGATTTGGTGGTGAACTTAATTGATAAGGCGAATCAGGCCGGCGGCCGAGACAATATTACGGTGATGGTTTTGCGCACGGCGGACGATTATAAGCCAAATCGTATGATGCCGATCCCTCCTTCAATAGACGAAGTGGTTAAACGTACCAATCAGGGCCCCCCACCAGAACGGCTTACATTGGTTGGTCAGTCGATAAAAAGCAACTCAGTTGCACCACCGACGATCCGATCTATGCCAAGGGTGACCCGAGATATGTTGAGGGCCTACAACCATAATGGGAATCCTGAATTAGCTTTGCCAAACAAAATGGCAACGGTAAAAATGCGGACTCAGCCTAAAGCGGTACAAACAAAGAAGAGTGATCAAAAAGAGGCAACGATGGACAACGAGTCTTTGAGAAAGACCAAGCCATCGATCCAATTGTCTGAATTGAGTTCTACGATTGAGGGGGAAGAGTCAACCAGTGAATTCCAAAACTTGCTGGTGCGAATCGTCTTGGGATTGGCGATCTTGGCGGCGATCATGACGATTTTTGTATTTGTGATGACTCAACTGGTCCAGCGTTAGTACAAAGGGGCATAAATAGCTGACATATTGAAATGTGGTTCACCCCTTTGTATGGGATACCATGCGCCACTTTAACCAATCAGTACCTTACGCCGCATGGTAGTAGTGCTGCTTATGCCTGCGGCTCCTGCAAATTATTTCTCTCCCTAAATTCTACAATTAAATTTTCTAAAGCCTCTCTTTTTTGCATTGTTTGATTCACCTGTGTTACGAGGTTGGCTTCGTATTTTTGTTTAGCGATGCGGGTTTTTTGTAAAAGTGAGACAGCTTGAGGGAGAGTTTCTTGGGTTAGGGGGTTGAATAAGCGCTTGCGAATGATCGGGGTGCGCTCATTATCATTATCATCTGCGAACCAGTCGTCTAATGCCGCCAGCACATTGCTTTGTGTTCCTTCAATTGTTACCGGTACGCCAGAAACCATCCCTAAAAGGGCATCGATGACTGTGTTTGCGGTTTCTAAAAAGCGAGACGGTAGCCAGCTACGGATCTCATCGAACCAAGAGCCGAGCATTTCAAGCACACTGCCTGCCTTTTCACTGATATTGCTCAGAATGTTTTGCAAATAATTGTTTTCTCGGCGTAAAAGATCAATTCGGATTGCGAGCCAGTTACGGGCGGTTTGAAAGGTTGGGATTTGCGCATCAAAGTCGGAGACGATCGATTTCGCTTGTTCTAGCCGGGTGCTGGCATCGGGTACATCATCGATAAAATCATCCCAAGCTTCGCCAACTGAATTAAATCCAGCTTTAAACGTACCGGCGATATCTACGCTTTCAAGCTGTTCGTACAAGGCGACGAGCCCCAGTGCGGCCGTCCGTTCTTGAGACACGCTTGCCAATCGGGTCTCAAGATCTGTAACCTGTGACGTCTGGTCTATTTGGGTTGATTGAAGGGCATCAAGTTGTTTTTGTAGCGCTTCGTTCACCGACTTGAGTTCGCTGTTTTCGGCCGTTAGTTTGGCGACTTGGTCTTGGGCTTGGGTCAACTCGGCCGGATTAGACACGTTTGCTTCTGCTGGAGGACGATCATATTGAGGATCGTTGTAAGTTTGCTGGCTGGGGGCAACAGAAATGACAGTAGGGGTTCCTTGCAATCTACGGCCGGTCAATTTAGCCCCAACTGCACCAGAAGCTAGGCTGGCTGCCCCTAAAACGGCTAAAAACCGTCTACGGCTGATCATATTATTTTTATTTGGATTAGACATGGTGGTTGAAACTAGAACAGATAATAACGTATCGCATTGGGGCGAACGTATCTAAAAAAACCAAGACCAAATGAGGGTTTAATTGTCTAGTCTAACCGAAAAAGGGGGATCAGAAGCGTGAATTTAATCAACGCCTCAACTGTTTTGCCCAGGCTATTTATCTTTAGCGATATATCCAAAGCGTTTTAATTGCCCCTCGCGTTTACGCCATTTAGGAGCAATCTTGACCCATAATTCCAGAAAGACCTGCTCATCGATCAAATCTTCGATTTCTTTACGCGCCTTGGCCCCGATCTGTTTCAGCATTTTCCCATTGGCTCCAATGACAATCGGCTTATGGCTGTCTCGCTCTACAAAAATGTTGGCTTTAATATGGATCGGTTTCGCGTTCTCGTCGAATAGCTCGATCAGAACGGTGGTGCCGTGTGGGATCTCGTCCCGAATGTTGAGCAAAATCTGTTCGCGAATTAACTCGGCTACGATATCGCGGGTAAACGTTTGGGTGATTTGGTCGGCCGGATAGTAACGAGGTCCTTCAGGCAGTGAATCGATGATTTTTTGATAAAGCTCATCGGTGCCCCGTTTGTGCTGGGCCGATATGAAAAACCAGTCGGTATCGGCCGGTAACAGGTTGCGAAAAGCATCTGTCCTTTCTACCACCTGTTCTGGTGGAATTTGGTCATTTTTATTGATTACAAGCAAAATCTTCCCATTTGCTTTGGTCATCATCTCTGCCAAATTCGAATCTTCTGCATTCGGGGTTTCGGTCCCATCAATCAGCCACACAAGCACATCTGCATCATTCAGCGCATCGACGGCCGAATCCACCATCAATTCGTCTAGCTTGTGGGCCGCTTTTTGCATAATGCCTGGCGTGTCGACAAAAACAATTTGATGATCTGGCTCGGTGACGATGCCCAACTGTTGAATACGGGTCGTTTGCGGCCGATGAGAGACGATGGCTATTTTTTGGCGCAACATCGTATTGAGCAGGGTGCTCTTCCCTACGTTGGGGCGGCCAACCAAGGCGACATAACCGGATTTATGTCCTGCGGGTAGATTGTCTGCTAAAAGGTTTTGGAGTTCGTCTTCTGTAAATTCAGTCATATTGTTTTAGATTACGCTTTATGATTTTATGGTGAGATGTTACCCCATCGAGTTTTGTTGTCCCACATTTATTATCATCACGTGTAATTATTTCGCATCCCCAACTTGTTTGAGCAACGCGTGTTACGTGGAACGTATCAATGGCCGTTGCTAAATTTTACGCACCACGTCGCACGATTAATAGTACAGATGAGGGTCACTGCTGAATAACTAAGCTTTAGTTTTCCGCTCGCCAAGCGAATAACACAGCGAACAGACCAATAAGGGCGGTTAACACCATGTCGGAGCGGATTTCACCCCATAGAGGAACGGTGTTTCCTTGCCATTGATAGATCGCTGCCCTAGAAATAGAAAGGATTGCCAAGCAAAGCCAAAAATGCTTGGTGGTAGGTTCACGGTTGAGCGTTGCCCGAAACATCCACCAAATCACCAGTCCAACAATGAGTGCCAGCAGCATACCGAAAAGCTGAGTTTGGACGCGTACCGCCATCAAGCCGAAGTTGTTGGGCAATTCGGCCGTGGTCCATCCGATAAAGGCGCTTTCCCCATACCCACATCCATCAAACCAGCACGCTGCCCAGCCTGCAAAATGGAGCAGGGGCAAGCATAAGGTAAGTGGAGCCAAGATTTGCTTTCGATCCTCTTGGGTTACGATCGCCCAAAGTGACAAACCCAATAAAGCCCCGAGGATGACACCTGCATAGCTGTGCCCGCCTTGGAAGATGTTCCAACGGGCGGCCGGGTTTTCTGCAAACCATTCTGCGTTTTCCCATACGAACTGGGCGCGGCCTAAGATGAGGGCTCCAACAACTGAAGCAATGAGTGCGTCCCAGCCTGCGTAGCTAGGATGACGGCGCCATAAAAGCCAAATACAAGCGATGATGGCACTTAGCCAGACGGCCGAAAAGGTTGTTATAAAGCCAAAATCTGTTCGAAATAAAATAGGAAACATAATTGCGAAACCGGTTCGGTTCCTTCATAATCGAAAATTCTATGATGGAAATTATTTTTATTATCTTAACCGTTTTCGTGGGGACTTTCACGGCGACCACTTTGGGGTTTGGCAAAGGGTTGATTGTGATGCCGATTTTGACCGTCCTTTTGGGATTGGATTTGGCTGCACCCTTAACCGGTATGGCGATGCTGACCAGTCAGATCCTGATTATTTTATGGTTTCGTCAAAATATTAGCCTGAAAGACGTGATGCCGTTAATCATTCCGGCCGCTTTGGGCATTCCAACCGGCCTGTTTATTATCACCGTCGTTGATGAGACGATACTGAGGCCGATTTTGGGCGCTTTAATTATTTTGTATGTTATTTATCGGGTGGTCCAACCGGAGCTTACCCCGATGGAGCCAGCACCTCGGCCGATTACATGGGGGGCTGGATTTATGTCAGGAGTGTTGACTGGGGCATATAACGCCCCGGGGCCGCCTGTCGTCATTTATGGGGATGCCTGTTGTTGGGAGAAGGATCGTTTTCGAGTGAATCTGCAATCCTTTTTTATCTTTTGTTCCGCGTTAACCCTAGTAGGGCACGTCGTTCAAGGGCGGGTGACCGGTTCGTTGATGGGGCTTTATGTTTGGGCTTTTGTCGGGGTCATTGGTGGCATGACGGCCGGTATTATGTTGGACAAATATATTCCGGCCACGCTGTTTAAATGGCTGGTTCAGATTTTGTTGTTGGTGATCGGGGTTTCGATGATCTGGTCGGTTTTCTAGACCGCTTTAATCGATCTGCTATAAAAATAAGCGCGGGGTAAACCGCCAGAAGAGCTCTCCATTCCCCCAACCGCGCAAGAACTCTCGAACCGCCTGCTCCATGTCTCTTTCGCTTTCCCAAAATGTCGAGAGTTGAGTTTTGTACGCGGCAACAGCCTGAACTTTTCGTTCAATGTCGTTTTCTGAAAGATAGGTTGTTTTTGAACGCCAGTCGGCCGAACTTTCGTAAGTGATAATTTGATCTCGCTGCTGAGCATACGGATAGTCTTGATAGTAGGTGATCGTCTCGGAGCCAAAGGCACGTTCGGCCGCATAGCGTACAAGCTGATGATCGACATGGTTGCCGAGGCTGAGCGGCGCATAGATTCTTATCTGATTCGGGTTGTTCGACAATGCATCTGCAATTTCGATAATGGAACGTGCGATGTTTGAAATCAGTGCATCTTCTGCACCGTTCAAACGTGCAAAAAGGGCTTCTTCACGCGGGTAAAACCAGCGGTTTCGTTCTCCCCCACGTCGATAAATGCAGTCAGGGATGTCTAGATAAAGCCCGTCGGCACCGACAATCGATAAAGCGGTTTCGTCTTCTTGGCGGCGAATATCGACCATTTGGCTAGCGGCCGCGTGGTTTTTATACCCCCAACGCTCGTGTAGCGTTTCGGCAAAGTAAGATATTTCATTGGCAGGTGGATGGCCGGCACAGATTGTGAGTGCAGTTACACCTTCGCCTGCACGCGTTAAGTTGGCAATGGTGCCGCCACAAGAGTAGACAGCGTCATCGAAATGGGGGGAAAGAAAAAGATGGTGCATAGACGGATTAGATCAAATCGTGAAATGGTAAAAGGTTTAAATATGCGCCGCTGTTTTTCCTTAAAATCATCGATAGAACCAAAAAATTTGTAATTGTTCAGCGCCCCAGCTATTTGCGCCAGATTGGGCCAGTTTCTAGCTCATCTTTTCGAAGAACACATATCCTTTTGTCAAACTGGACCAAACTGCTGAACAATTACCAAAAATTTTAAAAACAGTTGGCTTCGCCCGTATGGCGAAGCACCTTAGTGTAAACTGATTAACACAAACACACGCATATTGAAGGTCTAGATCGTAACACCGATTTCTTCCAATGATACTTTCAAATCGATGTTGGGTTTGAATAGGATGCCATGCATGCCAACCGCTTTGCACCCGTCTATATTATGTTGAAAGTCATCGATAAAAACGGTTTCTTCCGGTTGCAAATTGAGTAATTTCAGGGTGTATTCAAATATGAATGGATTTGGTTTCATAACCCCAACATGGGCTGAAACGACGGTGAAATGAAAAGCATCTGCGGCCGGGAAGTCTGTTTTTAACATGTGGGGCAATTCATCCATAAAATTGCTGATGACACACACAGTATATTTTTTGCGCAGCTGGCGAATATAGTTCACCAGGTCAACATCGAGTTGATCTCCCGCCCAGAACTCATGCTTGAACTGGGCGATGCCCGCATCATCAAGTTTTAGATGGGATTGTATCCAGCCATAAAGCTCTGCTGAACTAATCTCACCGTGTTGAGCCTTGCGACCCATTTCTCCGTTAAACACAAGGATTTCTGATTCTCCACGTGGCAATCCTAATCGGTCCTCTAGATTGTTGCGGTGTGAACGATCGTGGGTGCGGATAAGCACGCCGCCAATGTCGAAAATAATAGCTTTAATCATAAATTTTTCTGGTCGTTAAAATAGAGTGTCGCAAAAGTTTTGAACCTTTTAATTTTAGGGCACAGATAGGATGGAACACAGGTTTTGTCTGGAAAAA
>JAHDEB010000178.1:10984-13649 GCA_020629055.1 Chloroflexota bacterium | reverse complement strand
TCGATACGAAAGGTCACAACCGTATCGCTATTCTGGTTGGCCACGAGCAAAAAAGTGCCGGTCGGGTCAATCACAAAGTTCCGTGGAATTTCCCCTTGGGTTGACTCGAACCCGACAAGGGTCAAGCGGCCGGTGGCCCCGTCGACTGCATAAATCACAATGCTGTCATGCCCACGATTCGATCCATAGAGAAATTCGCCCGACGGTGACAAATGAATGTCTGCACAATGACTCACCCCATCAAAATCATCAGGCAGCGTGGAAATAGCCTCTATGATTTCAAACGACCCGTTGAACCGATCGTAGCGCATCGCTGTAATTTTCTGATCAAGTTCTTGAATCAGGTAGGCGAGCTGGCCGTTCGGATGGAATACAAGGTGGCGAGGGCCAGAACCGGCCTCTAGCGAAAGCGATTCATGCGGGATCAGTTTCCCAGCTGCCGCATCTATTTTGTATCCGAATATTTTGTCCGCCCCTAAATCGGCCGCAAATGCATAGTTTCCGGTCGGGTCAATCACCACACTGTGCGCATGCGGCCCTTCTTGCCGATCAACATTCGGCCCTTGCCCCACATGCTGGGCCATGTCACTGGCCGCTTCCAGCCCAGCCTCGGCCGGTGTCGGCAACATCAACACGTTGCCTGTACCATAATTGGCGGTCAGCACAAATCGCCCAGCAGGATCGGCCGAAATATAACAGGCGGCCGTCCCTTGGGCCTGTTGCGTATTTAAATGGCTTAACGCCTTGGTGGATGGGTCGATCGCATAAGCAGAAACGCCCCCCACCTCATCTTCGCCAATTTCAGACACAGCAAACAAACGATTTCGAACCGCATCCACGGCCAAATAAGATGGGTTCACAATTCCGCCTATTTTGCTTAAATAGTCTATTTCCCCAGTCGCAAGATCTAGCTCATACACATAAACACCCTCTCCATTGGCACTCACAAGATGAGGCTCTTGGCGGGTGTAGGTTCCGACAAATAAAGTTAGGTTTTTAGTTGATTCTGTCATAATATCTCTCACCCTAATTTTCCGGCATAAGGCCTTTTTTGACGATTTTGCAGAGGAACTTATAATTAGCCCTACAAATTAATCCTCTAATTACTCCTCGTGAGCAACATGATATAGATAGCCGTTTTAACCAAAATCAGCCACAACATTTGACGTTATGAGCAAGGTTGCGTGTACATGCAGCTTTGATTTTGATCGCCTTAAAACGCAAAGGAAAAGGAAGTGAATAGCTGTCCGTTAGAAAATTCATTCTGCGACAACCATTTAATGTTCAATCCTTATCTATATTATTCGAGTCTCAATCATTCCCTCTTTGATTGAATCGAGGAAAACCGATGACCCACAAACAATTAAACAACCTGCAAGCAGCAGATATTTTACGCCTGCAAGATACGCTAACCCACGACCCAATTCATCCACACATTCACACGGCCGACATGCCGTTTCGCGTCACATCGACATGGCAAGACCACAATTGCGAGTTCGCCATCTGGGAAGAAGATGAGCAGATATTGGCCTGGGCTGTTTTTCAACCAGCTTGGTGGAACTTAGACTGCTGGGTACACCCATCCCAAAAAGGTTCGCCCATGGAAAAAGAGCTGATCGAGTGGGGTATAGAACAGATGAATAGCTACCGTCAGCGCACGGGTGAAACCTTCTGGGGTTCTGTTGAATTCTTTGAAGATGAGAAAAGTAAAGCTCAGACGGCCGACTTGTTGCTGGACCTTGGCTTCAAAAAGTTTGAGTGGAGCACGGTCCGTTTGGCCCACAATCTTTCGGCCGATGCCGCTCCATCCAACCCTGAAGTCCCGAAGCCGTTTAGCGTACGGCCGTTACGCGGCAACGCTGAGGTTGAGGCCTATGTCGACCTGCATCGGGCAGCATTTGGCTCTGACAAAATGACAGTCACATGGCGCGAGCGCACGTTACAGCACCCCGCATACCGGCCGGAGCTTGATTTGGTCATCGCCGACGCAGATGATCGGCCGGTTGGTTTTTGTATCTGCTGGCTATCGGGTACGCTTGGGCATATCGAACCCCTTGGCGTCCATCCCGATTATCAAGGGTTGGGGCTGGGGATGGCGTTAGAACAAGCGGCCGTCGCAACATTGCATCAGCATGGGGCACAGACTGTCTTCATCGACCACACCAGCTTTAATGAAACGGCCATCGCGCTGTCACAAAAAAATGGCTTCAAGCAAGCCAACAATGCCCTCCGTTATTATGTCGAAATCGACTAACCTAAAAGGAAAAAAAGCGTTTATCGTCTGCGGCCCACCGGCCGCAGGCAAAACGACCCACGGCCGTCAGTTAGCGGCCAAACATCATGCCGTCGTCTTAGACATTGACACCGTTACCGAAACGATGGTGCGCGCCAGCCTAAAGGCGGCCGACCGTGACCCAAACGATCGGGATTCCCCGTGGTTTAAAAGCCACTTTCGTCAGCCGATTTACGACACCCTGTTCACGATTGCGGCCGAAAATTTGCCTGTTCAAGATGTCGTTATCATCGGACCGTTTACCCGCGAAATTCAAGATCCGCATTGGCCCGATTGGTTAACCCAAAGGCTAAACGCGCCTGTTGAAATCCATTATGTCACCTGCCCGGCCGAGCTGCGCCGCCAGCGTATGATCGCCCGAGGTGAACCTCG
>JAHDEB010000178.1:2796-10884 GCA_020629055.1 Chloroflexota bacterium | reverse complement strand
TCACCTGCCCGGCCGAGCTGCGCCGCCAGCGTATGATCGCCCGAGGTGAACCTCGTGATCTTCCGAAGCTCGAAGATTGGGAAACGTTTTTAGAATATTATGGGAAAGAGACCCGACCCGTATTCGAACATACCTTAATCAAAAGCGGCTAATATCAACTTCTTTTTTCTTTGCGGATAACAAATTTTAAAGCCGACCACGTTGCATCCACCGCGCAAACCTTCACGTCTACCAGATACCCATCTGGCAAAAGATCAGCCCGTAACACATCTTCGGAAACATCTGTGGCTACTTTTGACGCCTTCTTCGGCCAAGAAATCCAAATCATCCCGTTTTGTTTGATCCGTTGAGCATAGTCCGGAATCAGTCGGTTTAATTCTTTGCGGCTCTTGGTAAACAGATGGATCATGTCTAATTCGTTCGTTAGCCGAGAAACAATCTTTACCTTAGCAGGCAAGGGAGCAACGAGGTCACCGTAATTGTCCGGCCGGTTTTTGACATAGATCCTAAACCCCTCTTTAATGCCTAGTTTTTTAAATAATGGGGTGCCTGAATAGCCTGATGTCATGCCGCCATTATTCCAGATGCATAACAATGCAGCAATCAAACGGCCCAATCAACCACTTGGTTGATAAGACTTTCAGCCTGATTCATCCCAAAAGATAAGCCCATCAGCCGATTTCACAAAATGGAATTCAACCTATCATTTCTCCACATTAATAACTTATTTTATACGGAGAGACGAAAATGAAAACTTCATCAACTAAAACCAGATTGCGTAAACCCTTACTGTGGCTAGCTGTTATTGTTGTCGGTTTCGTCGCTCTGGCAGCTTGGACATCTAGAACCAGCACCCCTCCCTTTTTAGACGAAACCGGAGCCATCGTGCCAAACTCAATTGCAGAAGAGCGCACCATGACCCTAGGCGGTGTAGAACAACACGTTTTATTAAGAGGTCAAAACAAAGATGCACCGCTTTTGGTTTTTGTACACGGTGGACCAGGGGCTTCGGCTACAGCGTTTTTGCGCACCTACAACGCTGACCTTGAAAATGAGTTCCTGGTTGTGTATTGGGATCAACGGGGCGCATTGAACAGCTTTGATTCTGATCTAGACCCGGCCGACATGACCATCGAGCGTATGACGGCCGACCTTGGCGAACTCATCGATTCGCTTTTGGCTGAATTTAATCAAGATCAAGTGATCTTACTAGCCCATTCTTGGGGAACAATTTTAGGATTAGAACATGCAGCCAAACGGCCGGAAACGGTGGCCGCATACATCGCCGTTAGCCAAACAACTGACCAGATGGCGAGCGATGCAGCCGGTTACGAATGGGCGCTAGACCAAGCACGTGCGGCCGGAGATTCTACCGCCATCGAACAGCTAGGAGAGATCGGTTTACCCCCATATACCATCGAGGAATTTATAACCCAGCGTCGTTTCGTAAATCAATTTGGGGGCACACTGATTGAGCACAAATCTGACTTGGATCTATTACGCATTTCCATGGCTACCGCTGAATATGCATGGCCTGATACGGCTCCACTGGTGCGCGGCATTTCTTTTTCGGGCGCAGCACTGTGGGATGAACAGAAAACCTATGATGCTCAATCACGTATACAAAGGATTGATGTTCCTGTTTATTTTGTTTATGGTCGGCATGACAAAACGATTTCGCCCGAACTTGGCGCTCAATATTTTGACCAGTTAGAAGCACCCACAAAAGAGTTCACCTGGTTTGAAAATTCGGCACATGCCCCTTTGTTTGAAGAACCGAAAAAGTTCAATGACTACATTGTAGACATAGCACAATCGATCGGCATACTCAAATAACAGGCGCAACAGTCTATTCAACCAAAAGCGTGTACGGGCCGGGATCATCTTTAAAGCCGATAAAAATGAAATAATCTCCCGGCCCAAGTTCACCCGCACTTCTTTCGACTATTTTCACTTGCTCCTCTCCCGGGTTATGTGCTCTAGCTTCCCCCAAACTGTCATATAAAGTAAAAATAAAGCTATTGTCCTGGCTCAAACTATCTAGCGTCATCTTCAGATCTTGTCCCGCTTCAATCGGTAGATAATAAATATCGACATCGTCCAAATCGATTTGCCCTTGAATCGTTTTATTCATGCAAATCGAGCCCTGAGCCAAGGCGCTGGCACTAATGTTATTCGTTTCGACATCTTGATCGACACAAATCGCTCCCATAGACTCATCATATTGAACCCGTGGCAAATATAAGGTTCGATTTGGCTCTTCAGTTGGCACTGAAAGGGTCGACACACGCACCCAATCTACCTGAGTATTACTAAATGAGCTATCACTCGTTGATGACAAAAAGCCGAAATATCGGTTACTCTGATAGGTTTTATCATCAACGGTCAAAATAATAGTCTCCCCATGCATCACGCGCATTCTCCCATCTTCAGAAACTGAAAGTTGCCATTCTATCCAGTCAGAATTTGTTAGGCCTAATGTCTCTAAATCAATCGTTGCCGAACCGAGATCTGGGCCGGATCCAATATTTTCCCCCGTATGTTCTTCAACTCGTTTTACCAATAACTCTAACTGAGTCGGGGTGTTTCCTGCGACAAACATGAAGCGATAATATTGATTAAAGCAGGTTGAATAATCATTTGCAGGGCATATTGCGCTCCCACCAAAGTCAGCCCCAATCACCAAGCCACCGGCATGTCTCGGATCGGCATCTAACAACCGCATGCGTGTTTCAATCACATAGGGCGCTTCTGGCAATGCGGTTAAATCAGATGCGATCATATAGTCAAAACGGCTCTCCATTCTCAAATCTAAATAACCAGGTTCATCCCCTCGAATTGCCAGCTTATTGATCACTTCGTCAGTATCCTGCCGAACAATGCGCCAATTGGTGGGGTTGGTGGTATCTGAAAATGTCTCTTCGTAAACAGGCTCAGGTTTAGCTTTTGACTCGGCCGAAAGTGACGAAACAAGCAAGCTGAGTAAGACCAAGCCAAGAATGAAGGACAAATTGAGAGAATGCTTTTGGATCATATTCAAGTACTCAAAAAAAATATTATAGGACCGACCCTACACGGATTCTATTCTCAGGCGCTTTTTGCGGCAACTGGTGCTCACTCCCGGTAAGCGGCGTGTCGATAATATTTCGGCCGATCGTCGAGCCGCACGTGCAGCCAAGCCACCCCACCCCCGGCCGTGCTCAGCCAAACCGGTTTCTCGCTCCTAGCCAAAATTCTTTGGCCCATCGCATCACCCACGCTGCGCCACAGCTCATGTTGCTGGGATTGGGGGGCATGTTGGCAAAAGGCACCTAGGTGGCCGTAGTCGATTTCCGGTGTTACCGGTTCTGGCACGACCATCACCGCATCTCCCCCTAAGTTTGGAAATGTCACAGCACCATCGCCTGGCACATTGTTGAAATGTTGCCTAAACGCCCCCATATCCGGCCGACGCCGTGCCAAATAAGGGTCATCGATCAGCACAAATTCAAACGGCCGGTCGAGCGTTTGGGCGGTGACGGCCGGGCATTCCCAGCGGTAGCCCGTGAATGGGGATTGGGCCAGCAGATCGATGAAAAATTGCCGAAAATCTACGTTTTCCTGCCACAAAGCAATCATCAGCTTGAAGCTAAGGGCTTGATTGTTTTTATCAAGTATCTGAGTTTCAGAGTTGATTTTGCTTTTTGTGATCCACATAGTTTGATTTGAATTTGATCTGTAAGGGGGAGATGCCCGGCAAGTTTAAATAAATGACAGAAGAAGCCAATTTAGGGAATCTCACCCATGGCATGGCAACAACCTGTCAAAACGCAAATAATAATCGATTCGTTTGGGCAAATGCTTTTCACGCCGTCGGGCGAGATCCACCTGTGATTTGTTTTTATCCGTTAGATGGTTCGGGTGTATCTCACCCCTACAGCAAATGTCTAACGATGATAATTCATTTTTTCCAGCGCTAAATCGATATTATCGCGATCTTCTGCCCACCGTTCAGGATTTAAATCAATATAATTTCTGATGGCGTTTAATTCCGTTTCGTCTCGCACAATTCGATCATAATAACCACGCTGCCACAACTTATAAACATCATCTTCGATTAACGGTTTCACTTTATAGGTTGCAGCTCGCTTGAACGAACCGATGATTACCCCAAGAGATTTTGCTGTGTTTTTATATCCTAACTCTGCCAATTTTTCTGGGTCATTGTCTAAAAACAATAACGCATGGATGTGATTAGGCATGACGACCCATTTGTCTAACTTCACATGCTTTGCGCCCGGCCAAGAAGGGATTTGCAACCACAAATTATCCAATTCCTGTTTGACGATAGGATCTTCAAAATAGCAAATTCTCTGAAACGTACAAAAGGTAACAAAATAATAAGCTGGAAATCGATAGTCCCAACCCGGTTTGCGTAGAGAGTTTTTTCGTTTTCGATAGTTGGATGCAGACATGTAGCCATCCTTCTATTTAATATGTGTCGGGGGGAGATGCCTGACCAATGCAAACAAATGACGGTTAAAACCAATTAAGGGAATCTCACCCGTGGCATGGCAACAACCCATCAAAACGCAACTAATAGTTGGTTCGTTTTGGCAAATGTTTTCCATGCCGTCGGGCGAGATCCACATTTGTGCACCAGCAAAGCTGGAGTGCACAAACGCGTATCTCGCCCCTACCACAAAATTACATCAAGTCGTGTGTTGCCGCACCGTGTTCCGGCCGAGCTGGTACATGTGCACCTCATCCGGCCCGTCTGCGAGGCGAATCGAGCGGGCATACGCGAAATAGCCGGCCAACGGGGTGTCTTGACTGACCCCCATTCCACCGTGCGCCTGAATCGCACGATCCACCACCGTCTGCGTCATCATCGGTGCCACGATTTTAATCATCGCAATCAAATCTTTCGCCTCTTTGATTCCGTGTTGGTCGATCTTATCGGCCGCCGCCAGGGTCAAATACCGTGCCTGCTCAATTTCACAGCGTGACTTCGCCACATCTTGCCGAATCGAACTAAAGGCGCTGATCGGTCTTCCGAACGCAGTTCGGACGGATACCCGCTCACACATTAGCTCAAGCGAACGCTGTGCCACGCCGATAAGGCGCATACAGTGGTGAATGCGGCCGGGTCCCAAACGACCCTGTGCAATTTCAAAGCCACGTCCTTCACCCAACAACAAGTTCGACGCGGGAACGCGTACATCTTTCAGATCGATTTCAGCGTGGCCATGGGGTGAATCGACGCTGCCGAATACACGCATCGGCCGCAGAATGTTTAATCCAGGGGTATCCATCGGCACCAAAATCATGCTCTGTTGGCTGTGGCGATCCGCATCAGGGTTGGTTTTACCCATCAGGATGGCGATCTTACAGTTGGGATGCAGCGCGTTCGACGACCACCATTTCCGGCCGTTGATCACATACTCATCCCCATCACGCACAATCGATGTTTCGATGTTGGTCGCATCAGAAGAGGCAACTCGTGGCTCCGTCATTAAAAAGGCTGACCGAATCGTCCCATCCATCAACGGCACAAGCCATTTTTCCTGCTGCTCTTTTGTGCCGTACTTGGCCAACACTTCCATGTTGCCGGTATCGGGTGCACCACAGTTAAAGATCTCTGGCGCCCACATAATTTTGCCCATAATTTCAGCCAGTGGAGCATATTCTAGGTTGGTTAGACCCGGGCTGAGTTCTCCATAATCTTCTGGCAAAAACAGATTCCATAGCCCCTGTTCTTTCGCCTTGGCTTTTAGGTCTTCCATCTGTGGAATCGCTTGCCAAGCGGTGGCTGCCCCTTCACAATGTTCGTAAACCTCTTTTTCAAGCGGATAAACGTGTTCTTGCATAAAATTGCTGACTTTTGTCCGCAACGCTTCAGTTTTGGGTGTGTATTCGAAATTCATAGTGTTTCATGGATAGGGATAGAAGATAGAGATAGGGATGGTTCGTCGCGAACGTCTCTATCCCTATCCCCTATCTCTATCCCATTTCTAAAATTGATTTAAGAGTGCGGCCTGTTCCTGAATGGCCTGTTTAAATTCTGCCTTCATCTGGTCAACTAGATCTTTTACCGGCATCACATCATCGATGGTGGTGACGCCCTGCCCGGCCGACCAGACCGTTTTCCACGCTTTGGCTTCTTCCTCAGCCTCGGTGCGATTTGCCCCCAGCTCTTTGCCAAAATCGATTTTTGCTTTGGCTTCCCACAGCTCTTTAGGGATGTCGTTGCGCTCAAGCGACTTTTTCATGAAGTTGGCCGGTACGCCGGAAACGGCCGCGGTGTGTACGATATCAGCCACCTTACTTTCAATGATCATCTGGCGATAGTCATCGTGCGCCATACTTTCGAGCACGTTGATAAAGCGGGTGCCCATGTAAGCGAAATCGGCCCCCATCTGCATGGCTGACGCCACATCTCGGCCGTTGCTCATACAGCCCGAAAGCAAAATGGTGCCGTCAAAAAAGCTGCGCATCTCTTGAATAAATGGCATCGGGTTTAATAATCCCGCATGACCACCGGCCCCAGCCGCCACACAGATCAAACCATCTACACCGGCTTGTTGTGCTTTTTCAGCATGACGCCGATTGGTCACATCATGGAACACCCGGCCGCCGTAGCTGTGGACCGCATCGACCAAGTCAGACACCGCACCGAGCGACGTAATCACCAAAGGGACTTTGTGTTTGACGATGACCTCAAGGTCAGCCTGCACACGCGGGTTGGTCCGGTGCACAATCAGGTTGACCCCGTAAGGGGCGGCCGGTTTGCCGTCAGGTTGGGTGTAGCCGTCTAACGCTTCTTCGATCTGCGTCAGCCAACCATCAAACCCTTCGGTGGTGCGATGGTTCAGTGCAGGAAAGGTGCCAACGATGCCGTTTTTACAGCATTCGATTACCAGCTCGGGGCCGGAAATTAAGAACATGGGGGCTGCCACTACGGGGATTGACAGCGAATCTAGATACGGGTTGGTTTTCATATTTTTAGCTTTTGGCTTTTGGCTTTTGGCCATTGGCTTTAACGAACTACCTAATAGCCAACAGCTCAAGGCTAAAAGCCACTATGCTGTAATTCCACCATCTACGGACAATGAATGACCGGTGATGAAACTAGCTTTGTCACTGCTGAGCCATAAAATCGACTCAGCCATTTCTTCAACTTTTGCCCAACGTTTCATCGGGATCGCGCCGCGCAATTTGTCACCTAACCCTTCAACCGGAATTTTGTCCGGGTCAAAAAGATTGGTAACGGTAAACACAGGGCAAACGGCGTTGACACGAATATTCCGCTTGGCATATTCCATGGCGGCCGTTTTGGTCATGCCCACGACCGCATGCTTGCTGGCCACATAAGCCGCATTATTCGGCAAGCCGCGCAACCCTGCAATCGAGGCGATGTTGATGATCGAGCCAAATCCTTGGCCGCTCATTTGCTGGAGCTCTAGCTTCATGCAATAAAACACGCCGGTCTGATTCACTGCGATAATGTTGTCCCAGTCATCGAGGGTGTGCTCGGCCGTTTTGTTCCAGCTGGCCCCGCCGATGCCGGCGTTGTTTACAGCAACATCGATTTTGCCGTAACGCTCAACGGCCGTATCGATTAGCTGTTGCACGTCTTTATAGACAGCCACATTGCAATGGACAAAGCTTGCTTCGCCACCATTCGCCTGAACCATCTCAACCGTTTCCATCCCCCCATTGGGGTCAATGTCAGAGACAATAATCGTGCCGCCATTCTGAGCGTACAGCAGTGCCGCTGCCCGGCCGATTCCGGAGCCAGCCCCGGTAATTAGGATTACTTTGTTTTCAAATTCCATAAGCAAGATGCAAGTTGCAAGATGCAATCCGCAGAGTTCATATAGTTGCCGTTTTAGTAAAAATTCTTGTAACAGTTATAAATAATTATCGATGAGCGAAGCAAGTTGCTCGCCCGCTAGGGTTTAACCACAATCTTGCCACGTACTTTCCGATCCATCATGTCTTGTAACGCCTGTGGTGCGTCCGCCAAAGCGTAAACTTTGTCGATGTGTGGTTTTAAATCACCTTTGGCGAACCACTGAATGATTTCCATCGTGTTCGCCATGTTTT
>JAHDEB010000178.1:0-2696 GCA_020629055.1 Chloroflexota bacterium | reverse complement strand
TTTAAATCACCTTTGGCGAACCACTGAATGATTTCCATCGTGTTCGCCATGTTTTTGCTGGGTTCACGGGCCACAAAGCTGCCCCAAAATACCCCAACGATCTGGCATCCTTTTAGCAACACCAAATTCATCGGGATTTTGGCGATCCCGGCCGGGAATCCCACAATCAAAAAGCGACCTTCCCACGCCGTTGAACGCAACGCCGCTTCGGTATAGTCGCCACCCACCGGATCATAAACAACGTCAGCCCCTTTGCCGCCGGTTAACTCTTTGGCCCGTTTTTTCAGATCTTCTTCGGTGTAATTGATGACTTCATCTGCGCCGTGTTCAGTGCAAATTGCCAGCTTTTCGGCCGAACTTGCGGCCGCGATCACTTTGGCCCCCATCAACTTGCCCAGCTGAATCGCTGCCAAGCCAACGCCACCAGATGCGCCTAAAACCAACAGGGTTTCACCCGGCTGCAAATTGGCCCGATCTTTGAGCGCATGGTAGCTGGTGCCATAAGCCATCATAAAACAGCTGGCCGTTTCGAAATCCATCATCGGCGGTTTGGGGAAAACCACGTTGGCCGGGGCGATCACCTCTTCGGCAAAGCCACCGTGCGGGATGATGCCGAACACTTCGTCACCCACTTTGTGATTTTTAACGGCCGAGCCGACTTCAGTCACGACACCGGCAATATCACTACCAGGTGAAAACGGCAGCTCAGGTTTAAACTGGTACAGTCCCTGAATGATCAAGGTGTCAGGGAAATTAACGCTGCACGCCTTAATTTGAACCTTGACCTCTTTTTCGCCAGGAGCACCTAATTCGACATCTTTTAGGACCAAGTTTTCGGGTGGTCCCAGTGTTTCACATAAAATTGCTTTCATAGTTTTGGATGTTGGATACTAGATGTTAGATATTAGTGATTGGTTGCACTCACTAACATCTAACATCCAATATCTACTATCTAATCTTCCTTCACCTTCAACACCAATTTCCCCATCTTGTCCCCATTAAACAGGCGCAAGAAGGTTTCACGGAAATTCTCAATCCCTTCGTAAATGTCTTCACGGCTTTTGAGCTTGCCCTGAGCCATCCATTGACCCATCTGCATCGCCCCTTCCATATACCGATCTTGATAATCAAGGACGACCAGGCCGGTCATGCTAGCCCGATTGACCAGTAAAGAAAGATAGTTAGCGGGTCCTTTGATCGCCGTGGTGTTGTTGTACTGCGAAATCGCACCACAAATCGGGATTCGTGCGCCACGGTTAATGCGGGCCAATGCGGCGTCTAAAATATCGCCACCTACGTTGTCGAAATAAACGTCGATCCCATCTGGGCATTCGCGCTTAATCCCTTTAGAGACACTTTCATTTTTGTAATCGATGGCGCCGTCAAACCCTAATTCGTTGACGAGGTAGGCACATTTTTCCGGCCCACCTGCGATGCCCACAGCGCGGCATCCTTTAATTTTGGCGATTTGCCCCACGATAGAGCCAACAGCCCCGGCCGCGCCAGACACTAAAACGGTGTCCCCTTCTCTGGGTTTACCGACTTCTAGCAAACCGAAGTAAGCCGTCATCCCGGGCATTCCCAACGTGCCGATATAGGTCGGCATCGGGGCCAAGTTTGTATCGACGGGGTAAAAGCCTGCGCCGTTGGTAGCGATGTATTGCTGTACGCCGCCCCAGCCGCTTAAAACCGTCCCTTCAGCAAATTTGCCGTTGTTTGACTTGGTGACAACACCGACTGATCCGGCCCGCATCACTTCACCAATTTGCACCGGTGGAATATATGAGCGGGCATCGTTCATCCAGCCGCGCATGGCGGGGTCGAGCGAAATGTAGTGCTGTTCGATCAGCATTTCGCCGTCGGCCGGTTCTGGGATCGGATTGGTTTCCATGACCCATGTTTCTTCATCTGGTAACCCAACAGGGCGTTTTGCTAGTTTTACTTGTTTATTCATATTTTTAGTTTTCAGCTATCAGTTTTCAGTTTTCAGCTTGGCTGATCATTTTCAAACTCTAGCCATTTTCCTCTTAGATCTTATAAATGTTAAACGCCAGCCTGCTGGCCTGCTTCATCTCAGTTGCCAGATTTTGCTTTAAACTTGAGGATGTTGATCATGGCGACAGGGGTGTCGGGCGGGTAATTGTTCATGAATGCGAAAAAGTCTTCGCGCTGGTGGGTTACTTGATCCTTTAAATTCATACTTTTTACTTCCCACTCATCACTTGGAGCCGTCCATATCGATCTAAATCAAAAAACATCTGCGCCATTTCGGCCGCCGTGTACGGACGCATCCCGTTGCTGAGCCACCACTTGCCCATTGAGAGCAACGCCCCTACATAAAATTCAGCCAAAATCGGCATCGGGACGGCCGGTTTAAGATTGTGCCGTTCGGCTTGCTCATTGAGTAGCCGGGTAAAAATATCGCGGAACGCCGTTTGCACCCGCTCGTATAAAACCGGCACGTCACGGCTCTCGAGCACCATCCCGAAAAATGGGGCGTTTTTTTCAAAGCTTTCAAACACTTTTTGTACTGCGACCAGCGGAATATTGCCTTCTTCATCGAGTGAACGTTGGGCCAAATCAGCCTGATAGCGGCTGTCAAAAATCTCGGAGATATTTTCGAGCAGGGCCCGTTTGTCTTTGAAGTGGGCGTAGAAGGTGGTCCGGCCGATGTCGGCCCGTTTGAGGATGTCTTC
>JAHDEB010000177.1 GCA_020629055.1 Chloroflexota bacterium | reverse complement strand
AATGTTCAAACTACTCCGCCTATCAGTGATCTTTCCTATCAGCGTCCTAAAAATCAAGAACACGCATAGGCAAGAAGGCTGAATTTAAATTGATTTTGGGCGAAATGTTTTTTACTGTAAGCCTTGTTCGTTTGCCTACTATTTCTGGACCATCCAAACCAAACCTGAAATAATTTCTACATGAAAACAATTCTAGTTATCTGCACCGGCAATGTTTGTCGATCCCCAGTCGTTGAAGCATTGTTGAAAAACCGCTTGGCTTCGCACAATATGGGTGATTGGAACATACACTCGGCCGGGACCCAGGTGAAATCATCGGTGCCAGCCTCTGTTTTTAGTGTCGAGGTCATCGCTGAGGTGGAGAACATCGATATTACACCTCATCGCTCCAAGCCTGTATCTGCCGAGATGGTAGACGAAGCGGATCTGGTTTTGTGCATGGCGGCACGTCACACAACCGCCTTGAATGAAGCATTTCCGTCAGGCTCACAAAAGGTGTTTTTGCTGAGTGAAATGTCAAACGAAACAAGGTTTGATGTAGTAGACCCTTTCGGGAAAGACAAAATCGCCTATCAAAATATGGTTCAAACAGTGACTGAAATGGTTGATTCCGGGTTGCACAGAATCATGGAGTTTGTCAAAAGGGCCCCGTAGGCTTTTTACGGCCGGCTACCAACCTTGTAGGAATTGGGCCCACTCTTCTCGTCGGGTTAAATACCGATTAAAACGATATTCGGCCGAGGGTCTAGGCTCAAATGGCTTCCGAACAAGTGGCATATGGGCCTGAGTCGGTGTTCGGCCCCCTTTTTTGCGATTACACGGGCCGCATGCCGCGACGACATTGACCCAGCTGTGTGCCCCACCCGCATGCTTCGGCTTCACATGATCAATGGTTAGGTCATGGCTTTTCTTGCCGCAATATTGGCAGGTATGATGATCTCGACGCAGTATTTCTTTTTTAGATAAGTTGATTTTGGGGCGAGGTCTTTTGATCATGTAGGAAAGGCGGATGATCGAAGGAATGCCAAAGGTTGTGTGGGAGGTGTGGATCGTTCCCCGGCCGTTAATGATCACTTCAGCCTTTCCAGACAGAATTAGACCGAGAGCACGGCGGGTATTGCTAACATGCAAAGGCTCAAAATTTGCATTAAGTATAAGAACTGGTTCGGCTAATGGATTTAAAGTTAAAGCCTGATCCATATCTATCTTTTTAAATGACACTGTTGCCCAACGGCGACTCTACGAACTAAACGGTTTTAACGAAAACCTCTAATTTGCTAGTCAACAAATGTCCTAGGCGACTGATTTTATTTATACATCAGGATAAGCGATAGTACCAATCTTTTTGTATACTTCTAGGTGAATTTTTAACGAACAAGAATGGACACATCATGAAACTGAACGAGTTAACCACATATTTAGACAGTTATTTACGCATTGACGAAATTAGCGACTACGGCCCTCAGGGGTTGCAAATCGAAACTGATAATCGAGAAGTAAAAAAAATCGCATTGGCCGTGGACTCTGCCCCGGCCGTTATTCAAGCTGCGGCTGAATGGGGGGCTGATATGCTGCTGGTTCATCACGGCATTTTTTGGGGAGGCCCGCAAAAAATAGCTGGCCCATTTGGTGAACGGGTACGTAGCTGCATGCGAACCGGTGTTAATCTTTATGCGGCCCATTTGCCGTTGGACGCACATCCTGAGGTGGGCAATAACGCCATTTTGGCTGAAATATTTCAGTTAGAGAATATTGTCTGGTGGGGCAGCTTTAAAGGCACTCCGCTCGGTGTTTGCGGTGATATACGGCCGACTTTGCTTGCTGACCTTGGCAAGAAGCTGGACTCAAAGTTAGGCACAACAAGCCGGACTTTGCCACACGGCCCTAATACCGTTCGGCGGCTCGCGATTTTATCTGGGGGTGGGGCCGGCATGGTCGAAGAGATCACAGCGTTGGGGGCTGATACATACATCACCGGTGAGACTTCACATTCACAATATTGGCTCGCTTCAGATTTTGGGGTGAATGTGATTTTCGGTGGTCACTATGCCACTGAAACAGTGGGTGTCAAGGCGTTAGGGGCACATCTTGAGGAGCAGTTTTCCCTAGAAACCCAGTTTCTTGATTTCCCAACTTTGATGTAAACCACACTTAGTTTTTACGGTCCTATCCATCGGTTAAGTGTACCCTTATAGATGTGAATGAATTGGTTGTCTCTGTTCTGTCTTCGCGTTCCTGCCCGGCCGAAGATTCAATGGAGACAGTCAATCTTCCTTTCATCGATTACAAGCCTACATAAGAATTAAGCATCCGATTTTCTGATCATCATCACTCTCCATCAATTTAGCACCCTTAAAAGAAAATTGATCCACAACAGGACCGTTTTTATGATTAAGCAGTTTGAAATTAATCGTACCGCCATTGTTGAAGAGAATTCAAATGGGGAAACCACGCTCGTTCAATTAGCGACAGCCCGTTATTTTACGTTGAATACCAGTGCATCGGTCATCTGGAATGCATTTAAATGTCTGCACCATCAAGATGTTGTGCAGGCGTGGGCACAATTAAAATTTATAGATGAACATGGCACGATGGCCGCAGATATAAACGCCTTTATTAATTATTTGATTGATTATCAATTATTGATCCCGGTTCAAAACATAATCGAGACGGAAGATAAGTTCAATCTGTTAGAAACCGGAAAGCCGCAGCTGTTCCAGTCGCCTGTTATCGCCCATGGACCCAACTTAACAGATTTAGAAATGATCCCCTCATTGTCTCAAAGTTTGCAATGATCGCCTTTTGAGTCTGTGCTTAGATAGACCCGTCTATCACTCAAAACTAAAAATTATGAGTCACATCCTATTCTACACAGACAGCTATGGAATTTATGGGGTAGAGCCTTGCAATCATACCCTTAGGGATGCTTTAGAGGATGCTGGGTATGAAGTGTCGTTTGCTCAGTCTTCTGAAAATTTTTTTCAATCTCAACTAAATAGCAAATTTTTTGAACATGAAGGTCAGAAGTTACAGTTTCAAGATCAAGTAAAAGATTTGTTTGTAGCAAAGTCGCCAGATTTGATTCTATTTAGCGACACATCCCCTTTTGCTAATTTGTGGGCCAAACAAGCAGCCATTGAATTAGGTATCCCATATTTTATTTCCGTTCACGGCAGTAATCCAAAGTGGGCGGAGACGTATGCGGAGTGGATTCCAAAACTGCCTGATATTTACCAGAAAGCCCAGACTGTAATCGGTTCATCCCAATTGACATTAGATCTGTTAAACGGGATATTTCGACTTCCTTTTGACCGGGGTGCGGTTATTTATAATGGGCTTTCTCCTCTTGCATTTGAAACTGCCAACCTCGGCAGTCAAGCAGAAATCCGTGAGGAACTGAACATTCCGGCCGAAGCCGTCGTCTGTTTTACGGTCGCTAATCTTTCAAAAGCTGGGGGGATTGAGCATCTGCTACAAGCTGCGTCTGAATTAAAACAGAGGCCAAATATAGACGATCTCTATTTTTTATGGATGGACACCGGCGACCACCAAACTGAAATCACTGAGCGGTTAGACTTGCTCGGGCTAAGTGATCGGGTCCATATCATCCCTTTTCGCACTGATGTTAGTCGATTGTTTGATTGTGCGGACATGTATGTCGCATCCACAGAATTTGAAGGCTTATCTCTAGTTGTCATGCAGGCGATGGCAAAAGGGCTGCCCGTTATCGCATCATCGGTGGGGGATTTGCCTGAAATCATTGATGAGTCCAGTTTCTTGTTGCCAAATCCCATATGGGGGCCGATCGGCCGTGTTTTAGCCAAAACTATTTTGTGGATGACTGAGAGTAAAGAGTTGCGGATTGAAGTAGGAGAGGCGGGGAAAAAACGAGCGGCTCAATTTTTTGAAGAGGAAGCGATGGTCAATAGCTATCTGACCATTATTGGAGCGCTGCTAAACCGACTAAGCACAAAAGAAAAAATGACAGTTTCAACTGCAAGTTGATTTTATCTTTGGTGGATTAAGTAAAGAAGTTTGGCCTTAACGAAGCAGACTCCTCGCCAATGACTTAATCTACTGGCTCCCTGACACAATTTCTTCACCCGCATTCACTCTCGGTCACAAAAACCCTCGGGCATCGTGGCGTTTCTGGAATCATCCAGTAATCGGGGTCGAATACTGGAAAGTCGATGTATCAGGGAGCAAGATTAAATTAGGATTCACCTAAAAGAGCCAATTCATCGGCGATAACCTCTGAATCTAGTTTCTTGAACATAGGTTGAGCAGGGGGCAGCTGTCGGCCGGCAGGGATTTCTGATCTAGACCATGTGCCAATTGCGGCCGAGCCATCATACGTCATTGCCTGATGCTGACGGTTCTCTTCCTCGTATTCCACTACTTTTTGCTCACCAAAAATCTGACCTTCTTCACCTAAAAGCTCATGCAGCTTTTGACCGGTAAAGGGGAGAACTGGTGCGAATAGCGCTTTTAAACCACTGATCGCTTGCAAAACGGTGTAGAGGGATTTGCCGGTTTCTGTCATGTCAACTTTGGCCGATTTCCAAGGGGCTGTTTCATCTAAGTACTGGTTAACCAGCGACGATAGACGCATTGTTTCAGCTAGAGCCGCACGAAATTCTGTTTTTTCGTACAAATCCCCAACCGTATCAAACCCGGCATCGATAGCGGCAAGTAACGTTGTATCCCGCTCATCAAGCTCACCTGGCTCTGGAACGACACCGTCAAAGTATTTACCAATCATCTTTAAAGTACGATTGGCAAGGTTGCCCCAATTGGCGACCAACTCTTTGTTGTTTCGGGTGACATACCCTTCCCAGGTCCAGTCGCTGTCACGGCTTTCTGGCATCACGGCGGTTAAGTAATAGCGCAATGGATCTGGATCATGACGCTCAAGCGCATCAATCATCCACACGCCCCAGTTTTGGCTGCCGCTAATCTTGCGACCTTCCATGTTCATAAACTGGTTGGCCGGAATATCATGGGGCAAGTTTAAATCACGCTCTTCATCGTAAAGCCCTTTGACCCCTAATAGTTGGGCTGGCCAAAAAATCGAATGGAATGGGATGTTGTCTTTACCAATAAAGTAGTAAGACTTGGCTTGGTCCCCATACCACCAGTTTTTCCAAGCATCAGGTTCGCCATTGTTCTTTGCCCATTCAATGCTGGCTGATAGATAACCGATTACCGCTTCAAACCAGACGTAAAATACTTTGGTGTCGTACCCTTCAACCGGGATTTTTACACCCCAGTCCATATCACGTGTCACAGCACGGCCGATAAGACCTTCGTCTAGAATCCAATTTTTAGTGAAGTTGAGGACTTGTGGGCGCCAGCTTTCTTTTTCTGGGTTTTGAATCCATTTCTCAAGGCCATCTTTTGCAAGGGCCGGTAAATCGATAAAGAAATGTTCGGTATCGCGCATTTCTAGACCGGAATCATCGATTTTACTGCGTGGGTTTACCAATTCTGCTGCGCTTTCAAATAGCGTGTTGCAGTTATCGCATTGGTCGCCACGGGCACGATCGAAGCCGCAGTTGGGGCATTCACCCTCGACGTATCGGTCGGGCAAAAACTTGCCTGCGGCCGGTGAATACATTTGCTTCGTGACTTTCGTATACAGGTACTCGTTTTCAAGTAGCTTTAAAAAGATATCTTGGCTGACTTTGTGATGGTTTTCAGTCTCTGTGTGGGTAAATAGGTCATAGCTAAGACCTAATCCCGCAAACACTTCAAGGAAACGCCCATGATAGTGTTCGAAAACCTCGGTCACGTCGACCCCCATCTCATCCGCTTTAACAGTCACAGGTGTCCCGTGACCGTCTGAACCGGAAACGAAAAGGACATGATTTCCTTTGAGGCGATGATATCGGGCAAAAATATCGGCCGGTAAATAAGAGCCGGTTACATTGCCTTGATGAATGTCTGCATTGGCATACGGCCATGCACCATTAATTTGAATATATTCTGGCATAGTAATATTTGGATCACTCGGCCTGTGCAAAGCTAACTGAAACTTGTAGCTAGCCAAGGTGCCGTTGTGATGATTTTAAGTGTGGTCGAGGAAAAATAGGCAGCAGCATAGCGCCGCATTCGAACAAAGTGGGGAGAAAGTTAGTTGCCCCGGCGGGGCATACGAGGGAAATGGCTGTGTAATCTCAAGAGTAAAAATCTGATAGTGGTGAGCGATCTCTTGTTCACTCACCACTAAATTAACGATTCGCTAATTAGACAACGATCTCGTCGTCGTCCATGAGCAAGCTGTCGTCATCATCTAATAGTTCTTCTTCGTTTGAATCGTCGTCATCATCGTCTTCAGTAAATTCCGTTAACGCTTCAGCCAACAATTCAAAATCATCTTCATTGATTTTTAAATACATTTCACCTTCGGTCAGCAAATCACGATAGTCTGGCTGACTTTCAAGCTCGAATGCATCGGCATAAATCATTTTTGAATATGAAGCGCCAAATGCATCGATATCGATCGGGTAGATGTGGATCTTCTTTTCATCGAAGTTTAGGTCAGCATAATCAGATGCTTTTGCCTTTTTCGGATCGCCGGTGATGGTTGCGACCGCGAAAAACCCTTTTTCTAGGATGCTATAATAAATGAACCGGTCGCCAGAAACGATTTTTGGAGCTTTTTTCGGGCTAGTGGGGGTGACAGCGGTGATGATATCCGCCGGGTTTAGCAACGCTTCTGCGATACTTGAAATCGATTTGATATAGTGATTCGCTTTTGACGTCGTCTTTTTCTTTTTCTTGTTATTCCGTGTCGCCTCAGCTTCTTTTTCTGCGATGATGTTGAGCCAGATCCGTTCTTGGATACCCATTTTAAGGTCGCTCTCTGATCCATCCGCGTATTTTACTATCATGCGATCACCGTTTACTTCGGTGACTTCATATTGTCCGTGTCTATTTTCGTACTTGCCGCCTACTTCAAACATATATTAATTTTTCTCCCAATTTTATTTCGACCAATTATTTTCCATATTATGTCACTTAATAGCAAGAGGAAAAACGTAATTTTGAGGTTACAATACATTTATGTCACGAAATCAAGCGATAAAATCGATAAATTCGGCAAAAAAAGAGGATCAAAGCTCGATTCGGCCGACAAGACTCACAATTGACCTCGACCAGTTGGCCTCAAATTATCATGCTATTCAAGAAAAAGTTGGCGATAAAAAAGTGATGGCTGTCTTAAAAGCCAATGCATACGGGCATGGAATTGTTGAAATCGGCCGATTTTTTGAGAAAATCGGGATCCCCTATTTTTCGGTCGCCTATTTAGAAGAAGCGATCGAATTACGCCAAGCCGGAATCAAGACACCGATTTTAGTTTTTGGTGGTATTGTCCAAGAGCAAATCGATGCGTACTTAGAAAATCAATTGACAATTACGGCACCGTCTGTCGAAAAGTTGCAGATGATCGATGCACGTGCGGCCGAATTGGGAGTGCGTGCCAAGGTTCATTTGATATTTGATACCGGAATGGAGCGTTTGGGCGTTCACTATTACAACGCCCGTGAGCTGATCCAAGCCTCTTTAAATGTAGAGCACAGTTTTATTGAAGGGATCTATACCCACTATGCCAATGCGGATACGGCCGACCTTAGCTATTCGCAGGCGCAACTAGATCGCTTTAAACAAATTTTAACCATTTACCCCGAAATCGATGCTCCAATCCCTCCTTTACGTCATATGGCAAACTCTGGAGGGGTGTTGCAGCTGGAAGAAAGCTGGTTCGATATGGTCCGTCCGGGCATATTAATGTACGGTGTCTACCCATCTGCCGAAGTGAGCCGAACGATCCAAGTTCAGCCCGCTTTGCGTTGGACATCACGCGTCGTTTATTTCAAGGTTGTTCAACCTGGCCATCCGGTTAGCTACGGGTCTACCTGGAAAAGTGATGAGCCGGTGCGGGTTGTGACATTGCCCGTTGGGTATGGAGACGGTTATTTTCGAGCCTTATCAAATAAAGCCAACGTCTTAATCAGAGGGCAGCATTTTCCAGTTATCGGCCGAGTGTGCATGGACCAAACCATGGTTAATATCGCAGATCAGTCCGCGTATAACGGTGATGAAGTCGTTTTGTTGGGGGAGGATGAGTTTGGCAATGGCATTACGATAGAGTCATTAGCGAAATGGGCTGACACAATCCCCTATGAAGTATTAACGAGTTTAAGCCGCCGGGTGCCGCGCGTATACCTTGGCGGTGAATAATTGCTGCTTTTAACGTAAGCTTCTGGTGAATAGGTCCGGTTTTTTTTGAATCGCTCTCTGGCAGAGGTTAAAATTAACCTTAACTTTGACCAAATAAAGATCGCTAGGTTTCTAATCTGGTCAAATGATTAAAGCGTCCCCTTTTACGAGGTTAACTCAACAAAAAAGTTGGGCCAAGCTCCAGTTAGTCATACACAGTCAAACATTCACCCACCCCCTTTCCTCAATCAATAAAAATATTAAATGCTAAAAAATTGGAAATTCTGGATCGGACTACTAGTAAGTGTCGGTTTTTTGTATTGGGCCTTACAAGGGCTTGATATGAGCGGGTTCTTAAACGAGGTCGCAACCGCAAATTACTGGTGGCTTATCCCTTCTGTCGTGACCTATTTCATCGCTGTTTGGGTGCGTACTTGGCGCTGGGATTATATGTTACGGCCGTTGAAGCACATTCCGGTACGAGAACTATTTCCTGTTGTTGTTATCGGCTATATGGGCAACAACATCTATCCTTTGCGGATGGGTGAACTGCTGCGTTCATATGTTTTGTGGCGCCGTGAAGATATTCCAGTTGGGGCCAGCCTGGGCACTGTGGTTGTTGAGCGGGTGTTTGATGGGCTGATCATGCTTATCTTTGTTTTTGTGGGTCTCCCGTTTTTGCCATTTCCAGGCGATTATCAGTTTTTGGTCACTGTCGCAAGCATCGCCTTTTTCAGTGCCCTTGTCATCTTTTTTGTTTTAGCCGCTATGCCGGACCGTGCATTGGCTTTTGCACATTGGAGCTTGGGACTGATATTGCCGGAACGGTTGAGCAAGCCATTGCTCGAATTTGGCGAAAAGTTTTTAGAGGGGCTGAAATCATTGCGCGAATTTAAAAACGTTTTAATGATCTTTTTTACCTCTCTGATTATTTGGCTGTTAGAAACGGTCAAGTATTGGTTTGTTATGCAGGCTTTTGATTTTGGCGATGTGATTGTTCCATTCTTTGCTTTAATGCTAATGAATGGGGTTGTCAATCTGGCCACAACCCTGCCAACAGCCCCTGGCTATGTGGGTACATTTGACGGCCCAGGAATTAAAGTTTTACAAGCATATGGGGTGGCTCAGTCTGTTGCGACAGCCTATACCTTGGTTTTGCACATCGCCCTATGGCTGCCGGTTACTTTGTTGGGTGGTTGGTATATGATTCGCCAAGGATTGTCTTGGGCAGATATGACGGCCGCAGCGAATATTAATGCGGAGACTGGAGCTTAAAGGTGTCAGGTTTGTTGACCATGTGCCTCGAGTATAACGAAATGAAAAAGTCGAAAAACCGTAAGGTAAATCATAATAAATGGATGATACCGTTGCTCTGGTCCTCTCTGGGAGATAGCACATGGAAATAGCGATAGTTGGTGGTGGATTAGCTGGATTATCGGCCGCACATGATTTACTTTTGGCCGGTCACAGCGTAACCGTTTATGAAGCCGGACCCAATGCAGGAGGGCTAGCCCAAGGTTTTAAAGATGAAACTTGGGACTGGTCGCTAGAACATTTTTATCACCATATTTTTGAAACAGACAGCGATATTATCGGCCTAGCAGAGGAAATTGGGGTTAAGGATAAGATCTTTTTTCCGAAGCCGCTCTCCTCCATCTACTACAAAGGTGATATCTACCCGTTTGATTCTATTCCCGCTTTTTTCTCATACCCAGGCTTTAACTTTTTTGATACAGTGCGTTTTGGCGGTGTGACAGCCCTTTTAAGATATACCAATTTTTGGCGTGCATTAGAAAAAGTGACAGCCGATCAGTGGATGTCTCGCTGGTATGGAAAGAAGGTATATGAAGCCGTTTGGCGGCCGATCCTCATTAACAAGTTTGGAAAATATTTTGATCAAGTCCCCATGTCATGGATGTGGGCCCGTTTGGTGGCTCGCAGTTTTCGACTAGGGTATTTTGAAGGTGGATTCCAGACCTTCGCCAATGGATTGGTAAAATCGATTAAGGCGAAGGGTGGTGATGTTCAACTAAATCATCCAGTAAATCTGATTTCTCCACAGGCGGACGGCCGATTAAAGTTACAAACGGCTGACGGTGAACGTGTGTTTGACCGATGTTTATCCACCGTGTCTCCTGAGCGTATGCTCGACATGGTACCATCCTTAAAAGAACAGGCCCCGTCGTATGCCAAGCAAATTTCAGATCTGGTGAGCATTGGGGCCGTTGTCTTGGTAGCTGCCCTTAAAAAACCGATCCTTAAAGATACATATTGGCTAAATTTGCCGGCGACAAGCTCGGACAAGCTGGAAAATGAAATACCATTTCTAGCCTTAGTCGAACATACAAATTACATCGATAAAAGCCATTACAATGGTGATCATATCGTTTATATGGGTGACTATATCGCAGAAGATCACCCTTATCTTCATCAAGATGAAGCTGATATTTCAGAAAGATTTATTAGTGAACTTAAAAAATTTAATCCTGAATTTGACCCCAGCTGGGTGAGAAAAACATGGCTTTTTAGAGCCAAATACGCTCAGCCGGTACCATTTGTCAATCATTCAGAAAATTTGCCGCCATTGCGCACACCTATCAATGGATTGTGGTTTGCATCGATGAGCCAAGTTTATCCTTGGGATAGAGGAACAAACTTTGCTGTCGAAATAGGCCGCCGCGTGGCGAAAGAGCTTGCTAGTACAGCGCGGCATCAGTAACTATTAAGATAAAATTGCGCGCTATACCCTCAACAAAGGGTAAACGCAATTTGAACTTTACAGTTGTTAATACCCATTACACTAGCTAGTTGATCGTTTGCTGCTCGTCAAACATCATCTTATTCACCAAAGAGCAGTAACGAAGCGTTTAGGAAAATAAATTCCTTAAACCCATTCATACGAACGGAGTTGTTAAATGAAAATTTTAATCGTTGGAACAGGCTATGTTGGCCTACCTCATGGTGCTGTATGCGCCGAATACGGACATGAAGTCCATGCTTACGACATTGATGAACGGCGTATCAACGCCTATAAATCAGGTGACAAGGCTCAAATCGAGCGTCAGGTAAATGAACCTGGTTTGGCAGATTCAATTGCAGAAAACCTCAATCGGTATCTATTCTTTACGACCGATGTTGAATCAGTCATTGAAGGTGTCGATGTAATCTTCATGTGTCTAAACACACCACCGCAGCGAGATGGCTCAAGCGATTTAAGCTATTTGAGCAGTGCCGCTCGCGATGTGGGGCGTGCATTGGCGGGCCGTAAAGAAAAGAAACGGGTCGTCATTGTTAATAAGAGCACCGTGCCTGTTGGTACCGCTCGGATGGTTGAGGGCGTTTTGCGCGAAAACGGTGCAACAAACTTTGGTGTTGCTTCTAATCCTGAGTTTTTGGCACAAGGTAACGCGATCGAGGGCTCTCGCCGGCCGGACCGTATTGTCGTTGGAGCAGATACCGAGGAAGACTTGAACATCTTGCGTCGTGTGTATGCACAATTTACCAACCACGTACGCATTCACTACCTCGAGACGACCCCAGAGACCGCAGAGTCGATTAAATATATGGCAAACTCGTTGCTACTGACCTACATCTCTTATTGGAATGGGGTTGGCGGCCGTTTGGCTGAAAGCTTCGACAATATCCGTATGGAAGATCTTAAACGTGGTGTAACTTCGGACAGTCGTATTAGCACTTGGGGTTCATATGTAAGCAACGGTGCTGGTGGTAGCTGTTTTGGCAAAGACATCCAATCTTTGATGTACCAGCTAAACCGTGCTGGCCAACAAACAGACTTATTGCGAGCTGTCTATAACATCAACGAATATCAAAAACATTATTTGATTGATCGGGCCGTTCATGAAGCTGACTTCAGCTTTAACAACAAAACAGTAACGCTATTGGGGTTGGCTTTCAAAAAGCGGACCAACGATATGCGTGATTCAGCTGCATTAAAAGCGGTTGAAGCATTGTTGGCAAAAGGTGTGAAAGAGATTCGCGCTTATGACCCGCTTGCAATGGATCCAGCAAAAGACTACTGGTTTAATCCAAAAGACAATTATTTGTTTGAACGGATTACCTACCACGATTCAGCTGCAGAAGCCCTCAAAGGTAGCGATGCATGCTACATTTCTACCGACTGGGAAGAGTTCCGTGGTTTGGCAACGACGATTGAAAAGGCGACCAACGTACCATACTTGGTGATCGACGGCCGCCGTATGATCTTCGACAATGATGCCCTAACCAATAAAGGGTATGACTACCTACCTGTTGGTGGCCAGCTATTACGCGGCACCAAAGAACAGGTCTTAAAGGCTGAAAAAGGCAAAAAAGCTAAAAAATAGTCTGCTTTAAGTAAGCTAATAGATACCTATAAGGCCAGTAATCGGTACAATGGATCGATTGCTGGCCTTTTGTGTTTAATTTTGCTCGATATCAACCTAAGTTGGGCCGCAGAAAAATTGGAGAACAGTATGAAAAAAGTTCGATGGGGTTTGGTTTCTACCGCCCGGATTAATCGACGGTTTATACCGGCGGTACGTGAGTCGGAACGAGGGGAGCTTGTGGCTGTTGCGAGCCGATCATTAGAAAAAGCCCAAGCGTATGCGGTTCAATGGGATATTCCACAAGCATTTGGTAGTTATGATGCGATGTTTGCATCTGGAGAAGTGGATGCTGTTTATATTTCAGTCCCAAATGAATTACACGCACCATTAAGCATCAAGGCACTCGAGGCTGGTTTGCACGTGTTGTGTGAAAAACCATTTTCTGTTTCGGTTGAGAATGTCGATGCGATGTTTGCGGCCGCACAAGCCAATGATCGGGTGATCGCTGAAGCTTTTATGTATCGCCATCATCCACAATGTAAAAAGATTGGAGAACTAATCGAATCAGGCAAGTTGGGTGAAGTTGTTTCACTTTCAGCCGCATTTAGCTTCCCGATTGCAACCGATGTAGCTGAAGGCCCCCGAAACGTACGCTTAGACTCTGTTTTAGGGGGTGGGGCTGTTTGGGATGTTGGTGTTTATCCGATTTCATTGGCCCAATTTGTTATGGGGGGAAACCCAATCCATGTTTGGGGGCAACAACGTGTACAGTTTGGCATTGATATGGATTTTGCGGGTCAGATGGTTTACGAGAATGGGCGTACGGCACAATTTACCTGCTCGTTTGATACCGCATTTCAGACTCGGGCTGAAATTAGAGGAACACAAGGTCGCATAGAACTGACCCGGCCGTTTACCGGTCCGCATGATCCGGAAGGATCGATGATGTTTTTTCCTAGGCAAGGGGATGCAGAAAAGATTGATTTTGAATACGAGTATTTGTATTTAGGCGAAGTCAACGACATGCACGCTGCGATCCTTGATGGCAAACCGAATTATTTAACAGCTGACGAAACGCGGAATCATATTCGCACAGCACTGGCCCTTTATCAGTCTGCCCAAGAAAACAGAAT
>JAHDEB010000013.1:32783-62755 GCA_020629055.1 Chloroflexota bacterium | reverse complement strand
TCGTTGATCGGCCGTTTGCGATACACATAAAACGGAATGCTTAACCCTTCCGCTTCAAACGCATCTTCCCATACCTGGAGGTCAAAATGTTCACCCCATGCGTCAAATTTAGCCCCGTTTAAGAATGCCCGCTCGACCACATTGGCCACTCGCCGGTCTCCGCGAGACAAGAATCCTTCAAACACACTTTCATGCGGGTCGTTCCAGCGCAAACGCAGGCCGGTCATACGCATCCGGTCTTTTAACAGATTTTGCTTTTCGATCACGTTTTCAACCGTGTCCATCGGTTCCCACTGGAACGGGGTATGCGGCTTCGGAATAAAGGTCGAGACACCGGCATTGACGGCCGCTTTTTTCCCGTGGAACTTCCGGCCGACGCCAACAACGTCTTTGCACAATTCAGCGATCGCATACACATCGTCTAAATCTTCGGTCGGGTGACCAATCATGAAATAGAGCTTGATCGTGCGCCACTCGCGTTCGTAGATTGCGGCGGCCGTCTCTAGCAGCTCTTGGTCAGTCACATATTTATTGATCGTGTTCCGCATTTTTTCAGTGGCAGCTTCAGGGGCCAATGTAAAGCCACCTCGTTTGCTGTCACCCAAATTATCCATCAGTTCGGTGCTCACCGATTCAATGCGCAATGAGGGCAGCGACACATTGAGGCCCAAATGGCCGTACCGCTCTCCAATCGCTTTTGTTAGCTCTAGCACATGGGTGTAATCGCTAGACGAGAGTGACAGCAGGGCGATTTCTTCGTACCCGGTGCTGGCTAAAATCTCATCCATCGCATCCAAAACTTCTTGAACAGATCTTTCGCGCACCGGCCGGGTAATCATACCCGCATGGCAGAAGCGGCAGCCGCGGGTACAACCGCGCATAATTTCGATCGGCGCCCGGGTATGCACCGTTTCGATGTACGGCACCACAAATTTTGTCACCGGTGGCGGCAGTGTTGGGGCGATGGTTTTCATCACCTTGGCCGGTGCCTCTGGCATGTTAGATGTGATCGCCTGTACCGTTCCGTCGTCGTTGTACGCCACATCGTAAAAACGAGGCACATACACACCCTCGATCATCGCCAAGTAGCGCAGTTGCGTTTCCCGATCCATCCCTTTGGCGCTCATCATTGTCGAAATGATTTTCATGATGGCATCTTCCGCCTCACCAATGACAAACACGTCGATGAACGGGGCCATCGGCTCGGGGTTATAGGTCGCATGCCCGCCCGCCACAATCAGCGGATAACTCGCATCACGATCTTCAGCACGAAGTGGCATCCCAGCTAAATCAATGATGTTGAGCGCGTTGGTGTACAGTTGTTCGTATGGCAGGCTCAGCGCGATCATATCAAAATCACGGACATCATGTTTGGTCTCAAGCGAAAATAGAGGAATGTTATTCTCTCGCATTTTCTCTTCCATATCTTCCCAAACCGTATAGGTCCGCTCACAGAGCAAATTTTCCCAGTCGTTGATCATGTTATACAAGATCATCAATCCAAGGTTGGACATACCCAAATCATAGATGTCTGGAAAGGCGGTACACACTTTAAATTCAGTGGTGTCCCAGTCCTTAACGACTTGGTTGTACTCTCCACCCGTGTAGCGGCCGGGCTTGGTCACTCGTGGCAAAATTTTCTCTAACGCGATTTCAATTTGTTCTGGAGCCATATTTTTGGTATCCGGTATTCGGTAGGTCAATATTCGGTGAGCCGGTATACTTATCGTACTAACCCATTAAAACTCTGAATATCAACTCTCACTAGGTTGTTTTTCGTAATTTGGTCCAATTATACAAGTTTGTTCTCCACAATACATTAAGGAGAACATAACAATTTGCTAGGATGCTCTCGTGAGTGATGAAATAGCCCACAACTAACATCTAATTTCTTCCAACTATAGACATGATCATTGAATTTTTAGGCACCGGCGGTGCCACCACCACACCACGGCCCGGGAGCACGACGGAAGCAAGCCGCTTGGCACGTGAAAAAGGAACGTCTCCTTGGGTCCGCTCAGGACCTGGCCTGTTTTTACACGGCCCACAGTTGGTAATCGACACCTCAGAAGACATCATCCATCAGCTTAACCGGGCTAAGATCGACTACATCAACGCCTGCTTTTATTCCCACTGGCACCCTGATCACACGGCCGGAAAGCGGGTTTTCGAAACAAATATCCGTGATTACAGTTCTAAACCCTACAAAATGGCCCCTCCAACCGATGTTTATCTGCCGCAACAGGTCGCGATCGATGCCCGCCGTTGGCTTGCGATCTGGGAATCGCTTGAATACTACACACACATGGGGGTCGTTCAGGTTCACGAACTTACGGATGGGGATGTGGTCACGCTTGATGACGGCACAGGGCATGATGTCAGTATCACCCCGTTTAGGCTACACCTAGATTATGTGTATGGGTTCGAGATTAAAACGGGCGGCAAACGCATTGTACATGCGGCCGACGAGCTTTTTGGCTGGGATCCACCTGAAGCGCTTAAAAATCCCGATATCGCGATTTTACCGGCCGGGCTTTTTGAATTTAACCCTGCTACAGGGGAGCGCATCATGGAACCCAATCATCCGCTTTTTAAAGAAGAGGCTTCATTTCAGCAAACGGTCGAAATGATTGAAAAGTTAGGGGCGACAGAAACATGGGTTACTCACATCGAAGAGGCGTTTGATATGACTCCCGAAATTTTGGCACTGGCAGAAAAACGCTTTGCGGCCGAAGGCAAAAATATTCGATTCGCTTATGACGGGTTAAAGCTGCCTGTCTAAGGCAGATTGGGGAGACTGAACAACTAGATTATAGCCAACAAAAACGCGTGATACATGGCGTGTAAAATCTACGAACCGTAGTCTTTTACCTACCGCGTATCACGCGTATATTAAATAAACTAAATTGATGAACCATCACCGCACACTAAAAATTAGTGGTGATCAGGCTTTGTTTCCGGCGGTGGATTAAACGTCATGCGAGCACGCGTTACAGCCAGCCCGTCAACATCCGTTACCGCAAACGTCACCGGATGCCCGCTGCTTTGACCATAAACACACTCATCCCCCTCACGAGGAGGGCGCCCCAAACGGGTTGTGATTAAACCACCAACAGTCTCAACATCAGGCAAATTCAAGTCTGAAGACAAAACTTCCATTTCGAGCAAAGCTTCAACCAAGACCTCACCATTAACTTCGATAACCCCGGGTGAAACTTCAAAAATCGGTTCCCGCTCTACATCGAATTCGTCTCGCACTTCCCCAACGACCTCTTCAACCAAATCTTCTAGAGTAACAACACCGGCCATGCCACCACGATCGTCTAGAACAATCGCCATATGAACATGCTCTTCACGGAAACGTTCAAGCAAATCCTCAACCATCGTACTTTCAGTTACAGTCAGGATTGGGCTGAGTACTTCATTTAGCTTAAATTCACCACTAGGGTTCAAGCTCCATGGGATTAGCTCACGCATGTGCAAGACACCAGCCACATTGTCGATATCTTGATCATAAACTGGGAAGCGCGTATGGGTACTTTCAGCCACTTCGCTAATCAGCTCATCAATTGGAACATCCAGCATAAACGCTTCAACTTTCGGCCGAGGCGTCATCACATTGCCGACGCGACGTTCGCTAAAATCAAAAATATTCTTGATGATTTCTTCTTCGTCCTCATCAATAAAGCCACCTTCAGCACTTTCAATGACCAAGTGCTCAATTTCCTGCAATGAATGGGGGCGCGGCTGAGCCGGAGGCAAATTCATCATCCGCAGCAAGCTGTTACCGATCCAATTTAAAATGGTGATCAACGGAGATAAGATCGCCCGGAAAATCGCCATCGGCCGCTGTAAAACCATCGCGGTATCAACCGCCTGGCTTAGTGCAAATGCCTTTGGAATCATTTCCCCAATCACGACATGTAAATAGGTCAAAAATGGAAGCACAATTGCAAATGTCGTGATATTGACCGCCCGTTCGTGATCAATCGAAAACCAATTTTCGATATAAGGAACCAGCAAATGTTCAATGGCCGGTTCTGCATACATCGCCAAGCCAAGCGAGGCGATCGTAATACCCAATTGAGCTGTGGCGATATACCGGTCTTGCTTCACCGGATCAACAACGGTGTCGTAAATTGTTTTTGCTTGGCTGCTGCTTGTTTCTTGAACAATCGCTTCCAACTGGCTCGGCCGTACGCCGATAATGGCAAACTCGGCCGCCACAAAAATACCGTTCACAACAATAAGAACGATAATAATAGCAACTGGTATCAACCAATCGATTATGGTGACAGCTTCCCCAACTTCTTCAGCTGGTAAAACAGAGCCCACACCAAACCATAATGCACCTGCTGCTAAGATAGAGATCCAGAATTTCATGCGCCTGCCTCCCCTTTGTTACTTTTCCCCGAACCGGCAACACTTTGCGAGAACAAGTTAAACACTTCTTCGTTTTGTAATTTAGGATGATCAGGGTTAACCAAAGAAAGCTCTTCGATCCCTTTCTCCCCCACTTTTTCAACTCGAATTGTCGTCCCCTGAAGCACAATTTCATCTTTAAACTCTGGCGCACGACCAAGATAGCCGATGACGAGAGCGTCGAGCGTGTCATATGATTCATCTAGGGTGAGATCAAAGTATTCGTTGATATCAGAAACCAGCCAGTCCCAACGGAAGCGCAACTTCCCTTGAGCACCACGATAAAGCAGGGCCGCTTCATCATCAGACTCATCCTGTAGTTCGCCAAAAATCTCTTCGATCAAATCTTCGAGCGTAATTAATCCGTGGGTGCCGCCGAACTCATCAAAAACAATGCCAAAATATTGCTTGGCCTCTTCCAGTTTGTTCCAAACGTCTGAAACCGGCATCGCTTCTGGGATATGGACAATCGGCCGCAAATCTTTAGGCAATTGTCGCTTCCCCTGAACCTGCAATCTAAACAGATCGCGCACATGGACAAATCCCACAATATTATCGATATCACCATCGAATAGCGGGATTCGGCTTTTGCCGGTATCCACGGTCAATGCAAGCAAATCCTGAACGCTTGAATCGGCCGGGGCCGCCACAATGCGTCTTCTGGGAATCATAACTTGCCTTGCGGTCAAATCTCGCATCCTAAACGCGTTGCGCAGCAGTTCCTGCTCCTCGTCGTCTAAAATGCCGGCCACATGGCTTTCACCCACCAAAATTTCAATTTCTTGTGGAGAATGCACATGTCCGTGACCCCCTTCATGGCTCATACCGATCAGGCGCAACAACATATTGGCACTACCATTACACAGCCACAGCAGCGGCCGCAATACCCAAGAAGATATTTGCATCGGTAGAGCCAAAGCCATCGCAATCGTTTCAGGATATTGAATCGAAAGTGATTTTGGCACCAATTCCCCCAAAACCACCTGAAGCGTGGTTGTTAAGATCAGGGTCAATGTAATGGCCAACGGAACCGAGAGCGCCAAGGAGGTTTCAAGCCCTGCCGCAATCACACGTTCGCCAAAAATTCCTAAAACCAATGAAGAAATGGTGATGCCGATTTGAGAGGTTGCTACATAGTTATCCAGAGCAACCGGATCATCCATGATCGGTATCAATCTTTTTGCAAGCGGGTTCCCCGCTTCAGCCATTTCCGCAATGCGAGTTTTGCGCGCAGCCACAGTGGCAAATTCGCCAGCGACGTACAGTGCGTTAAACCCGACTAAAACAATAATTACAACGGTGATGATGAGTGCAGTTATAAGTCCAGGCATTGGTTTATCTAACGACTTCCTCCAAAGTGTTTTGGGAAAGCCAAAAAGAACCGCAGGTTATTTTTTTCCATTTGTTCTGATGGGTGAAAGTGTAGGCGTTATGATCGGTGTGAGCTTTGTCCGTCTGATCATCTTCGTCTAGCGACGAATGAGCAGATGACGGGTCAGTTTTTTCTGTCACAGTTTTAAAATCTAAAGAAGGCGCCGGTTGTTATCTACCAAAAAGCCTTTTTCCCTTTATCTCTAGGCCAATTCTTAGAGCATTTTTATTTGTGGGCCTACCGGGATTCGAACCCAGAACCGAGCGGTTATGAGCCGCGTGCTCTGCCATTGAGCTATAGGCCCAAAATAAAGAGCGGGTAACGAGACTCGAACTCGTGCATCCAGCTTGGAAGGCTGGCGCTCTACCAACTGAGCTATACCCGCAATTTGATAAGCAGCAAAAGGTAAAACCTCTATCCATTATCTGGATGTTATTTCTACCGATCATTTGTAAAAAAACTGGTCGGGGCAGCCGGACTCGAACCGACGGCCTCTCGCTCCCAAAGCGAGCGCTCTACCAAGCTGAGCTATGCCCCGAAACAGGATTGGTAGTATACAAACACCATATCCCAATATCAAGGGATATTTACAAATCCAAAGCATAAATTCGATATTTCTTTACGATTGCTATTGTCCAATCGAAATCAAGGGGTCAAAATACACCTTATGCGCATATTTGAAACGATTTTTGCAGTTGTAACGGTTATCTTAATGTTTGGGATTCTCTTACCCGTAGGTGTAAGAAGTTCATCAAGACCCTTCATTCTTTTAGGATTTCTAGGTGTGATCATCTTGGTCTTGCATCTAACCCTCGAACTTTATCGCTGGCAGATGGTTCCGCTTTATATTTTATTTGCCATCTTGTTGACCATTTGGCTGTTGCCCACCGGTGATCGTAGCTGGCTAGGCTGGGTCGGCGTATCTATTTTGTCCCTCCTTACAATCGTGTTTCTGGCCCCACCTATTCTTTTTCCAATCCGCAACTTTCCCGAACCAACCGGGTCGTATGCGGTTGGCACCTTAACCGAAGCATGGATCGATGACAGTCGTAAAGAAATTTATGGAGATAACTCAGAAGCGGCCCGAGAGTTTATCACCCAAACTTGGTATCCGGCCGACACTGTCCCCGCCACAGCCCAACGGAGCGAATACATTCCAACCGGCCGGACCGCCGCCCGAACCATCGCAGCAAGGCTGGGCCTCCCCTTCTTTATTTTGGACCATGTCAATTTAATTAAGACGAACAGCTTTGTCGAGGTCCCCCCGGCCGCAGGTGAATTCCCAATCCTCATTTTTTCGCACGGGTACAACAGCTTTCGCGGGCAAAGCACTGCGATCATGGAAGATTTAGCCAGTCATGGCTACATTGTCGTTTCAATGTCCCATCCATATGGCAGTGCGATTAGCATCTTTCCAGACGGCCGTATCGTTTTTCACAATCCAGATACCCTCGTCGGCGTTGGCGAAGAGCTGCGTCAAACAGGTCTTCTGCTTGGGGAACAGTGGACCCGAGATATTGAATTTACAATCGACCAGCTCGAACGGAATCAGGTCGCCACTTCTCATCTATTAAGCCAACATTATCAGCTAGATCAATTAGGCGTGTTTGGCCACTCAACCGGCGGAGGGGTGGCATTAAACATTTGCGCCCGTGACCCGCGTTGCAAAGCGACCTTTGGGTTCGATGCATGGCTTGGCCCTACACCGGATGATGTGATCAGCAAAGGCAGCCCTGCCCCAACATACTTTTTGATGTCAGAATTTTGGCCCAAGACGATAAATACAAACAGAATCCGCGAATACGATAAAAATTCGGCCGTTTCTACATGGGCAACCGTCAAAAATACCGGCCATTATGATTTTGCAGATATCCCATTCCTCTCTCCGCTTACAAAACGGTTCGGCTTCTCTGGGGGGATTGACCCTTATCGTGGACAAGAAATTAATCGATTATTTGTGCTCGATTTTTTTGACACCCATTTAAAAGAAGGGGAACCGGCCTCCTTTCTCTATTCAGCCGATCCAAATTTTCCAGAGATCGAATTGGGGGTACCAGATGACGTGAGCGCAAATGATGAGTAAGCAACCCCAAAAGCCTTTATATTTAATGCACTTTAAGCTGAAGTTCGATAAAATTCCGCGACGAGACAACTTAAATTTACACCCTCGTCTCTAAAAAATGACTATGTCTGAACGCAAAACTTACACCGTAGAAATTGCTGGCCTCACGCGCCACCTCCCTTTATTTGAAGTTGCCCCTGGGGTAACGATCGCTATTTTTAACATGTTGGGTGATACCCATGTGGTAAAAGCGGCAGCGGCCGTCTTGGCAGAACGTCTCGAGAATTCAACCGGCACAGTCTTGCTGACGGCCGAAGCGAAGTCTATGCCGCTTGTATATGAAATGAGCGCCTTAATGGGGCTACCTTATGTCGTTCTACGCAAGACATACAAAAGCTATATGGGTGATGCGATTAGTGCCGAAACCGTATCAATTACAACAGGAGCCAAACAACAGCTTTTCTTAGATGAAAAGGACCGTGCGCTTGTCAAAGGTGAAAAGGTGATCGTCATAGATGATGTGATCAGTACGGGAAGCACCCTAAAAGGAATGCAGAACGTGGTAGATGCGGCCGAAGGCGAAACGGTTGATATCGCAGCAGTCTTCACAGAAGGTGATGCCGATTGGTCACACGTGGTTGCTTTGGGTAACTTGCCTGTCATTATCGCTGGCTAAACTTTCAAGGGGGGAGCTTACAAATGGGATGGCGGCTGCAATAGCACAAGTTAATCATCTTTCATCCCTGCATCTAAATTGATTACCGCTTTTTCTTTTTTAAAAAAGAGCCATACCTCTTCGTTCCAAATCAAAAAAAGTAATGCAGGTAGATAAAGTAGTGGAATAGCCCACCTGGGGTGAGTGCTAAGCGCAAGTTGGTAGGAAAAGGCAGGTATAACCCAGCTCAAAATTGTGAGCACCCAAGCCTGCCACTTGGATTTAGTGATCAACCACAAAATAGGTAAATCATAAGCAGCACGAATGGGAAACAAGACCATAAAGAACAGCAGCCGACCTTCAGGAATACGCCAATATCTTACGGAGAGCAACAGTAAAGGGCCAAAAGGAAGAACCATAAAAGGGATGATATAGGCGAAGTCCCCTGTTTTTGAAAGCCAGCGTATCGGCCAAGTGGGGTCTATTATTAAGGTGAAAAGTAATATAGCAGCAGAAATAAATATTCCTTTCCAATTCCACTTTGCCAGGCCAATGGGCAGAGCATTCTGAGGCTTAACTAAAACAAAATAGGGCGCTATCATCGGAAAAAACCAAGCCGCCATAATTATGGGGGCCCATTGAGGCAAAAATATGGTTGCCCCGAAAAAAGGGAAAGAAAGAAACATTGGCAGTCTCCACATCTCATCGTGCATCTGCATACCTAATGTAAGCAAAAAAACTGAGATCCCGATAAACACAGACCCAGCAAGCCGAAATGAAAACGGAATAAACAAAATCCCAAACAAAAATACAGGTAAGGGATATGGTACATTTCGAGAGGTAGCATTAAATGCATAAGGATCTCGTCCAGCAAGAACATCTTCCGCAATACGGATTGACCACCAAAAATCCATTTCAGCGTGAACAAACGTGTAAACAAAATAATTGATTACAGCAAAGAAAACACCAAATAATAGACTAATCCCAAACATTTTTAATGTTGGCTTCAATGGTTCTGAATCGTTTACATATGTTGTTCGTATTAAGTTTAGCATCTAAGTAACATTCTATAAGAAAGAAGACAACCCTAAAATAAGGTAAACTAACTAGTGTTTGACCCAACAAAGATTGCTAGGTTTTAAAACGGGGCAAACACTTTAGGCTTCGCCATCTTGAATCAGCAACCTCGCAAAAGAAGTGGGGCGAAGCACTAGCTTAAGTTATGACCATAAAATAGCATTTTGAAAAGTCTAGGAACCTATCTAGTGTAATTACGCCAAAAAATTCTAGAATAAACGGTTCATGGAAGATTGAATTGTAGCTATTTACACAGGCGATCAGTCTGAAATAATTCTTTTAAGGTCCCAACTTGGATGAACTATATCATGCCGGAATATGAATTTCTCGGAAAATACGACGATCCTCCATCAAAGAAACCACGTCGCCGTCGTAAAAATAGAGACCCAAACGGGCAAAAAGGCTTTTTCGGCCGCCTATTAGACTTTTTACTCTGGTCCGCCTTATTCGGCCTCGTTATCCTCATTACAGTCCTAGGCTCTCTGTGGTATTTTTTGGGACAAGAGCTGGAAACCGCGATACAAAAGCTAGAAACCTATGAATCAGCCGCTGGAGGAACCCCCCGCTTCTACGACCGGCACGGGCAGCTGATTTATGAGATGCCTGTCACTGAACAGCGCCAAGCGCTTACATGGAACTTAATCCCTGAAAACATTAAACAAGCAACGGTCGCCGTCGAAGACGATACCTTTTGGGACAACTATGGAGTAGACCCAGCCGCCATTGGGGCCGCAGTGTGGGCAAACAGTAAAAATAGCGGCCGGCCGGTTGGCGCCTCAACAATCACACAACAGCTGGTCCGGCATGTTGTTTTTGATTACGAAGAGCGAATTGCGACCGGTTACGATCGAAAAGTAAAAGAGATATTACTCTCTGTCATTCTGACTACGCGCAAACACAAAGAGGAAATTCTCGCCCTCTATCTAAATGAAATCTACTACGGCAATCGGGCATATGGCATCGCCGCAGCTGCCCAAACCTATTTCGGCAAACAGGTCAGCGACCTAACCCTTGCCGAAGCCGCCTATCTGGCTGCAATCCCACAGGCCCCTAGCCAATGGGACCCTTACACCAACCCGAATCAGGTGCTAGATCGACAGCTTTTCATTTTAGACCTAATGGCAGAGGACGGCTTTATCACCGAATCAGAAGCGGTTGCGGCCAAACTAGAACCGATCCATATTCAACCCTACCGATTGGCAGCAGCAGACCCTGATCAATTGAAAAACGCCCCCCATTTTGTTTTGTATGTTCAAAAAGAATTAGAGGCGAGATATGGGCCGCGGGCGCTTGAGCTCGGTGGCTGGCAAGTCACGACAACGCTCGATTTAAACATGCAGCGGATGGCCGAAGCTGCTGCCCGGCAACGTATCGCGGTTTGGGGACCCAACCACAATGTCAGCAACGCAGCGGTTGTGATATTGAAGCCTCAGTCAAGCGAAATTTTAACAATGGTCGGCTCACTCGATTATTTTAATGAACAGATCGATGGGCAAGTCAATATGGCGCTCGCACCCAGACAGCCAGGCAGTACGTTTAAACCGATAACGTATGCGGCCGCGATGCAAAAGGGATGGGGTCCGGCCGATGTACTGTGGGACACCCCCATGGAGCTAGAGATCGACAACACGACCGTTATGCGGCCGACCAATTACGACAATCGCTTCCACGGCCCTGTTCTCTTGCGAGATGCCCTCGCGAATAGCTACAACATTCCCCCGCTCCAATTGGCTCGTGACATTGGGATTCCGGCCGTTATGCAAACAGGACGCCAGCTCGGCATTCACTCCCTTAATCAGCCGGCTGAATTCTATGGTTTATCACTCACTTTGGGCGGCGGTGAAGTGCCTCTGCTCGAAATGACCCACGCCTATGGCACACTTGCGGCCGAAGGAAAATACAGCCGCTTAAATTCTGTTGTCACCATACGGGACAATCTTGGGCGAGCCGTTTACGACCTAAACGGCAAACCACAGCGAGTCAATCAGGTCGTTGATCCATCAATCGCATGGCTGCTAAGTGATATGCTCGATGACAACGCGGCCCGCACCCCGGCAATGGGTGCCAACAGTGCGTTAGAACGCAGTTTTCCTGCAGCGGTAAAAACCGGCACAACCAACGACTTTAGAGACAATCTCACCATCGGGTACACGCCAGGGGTCGTCGTCGGGGTCTGGCTGGGCAACAGTGATAGTCGGCCGATGCAGAACAGCTCTGGATTAAGTGGCGCGGCTCCGTTATGGGGGCAGATTATCGATGAAGTTCAGTTAAATAGTGCCTATGGGCAATCCCTTTTGGTCAACGGCTTTGCTCCTTCATTTGATTTTGCAAGACCCGGCAATATTGTCGATCAAACCGTTTGCTTACCTAGGGGTGCAGGTGGAAAAACATGCTCGGCCGAGCGACAAGAGCCAATGATTTTGGGCGCCCCGTATCGCACTGTGGCACGGTTTGGGTACGCAATTGACCCCGCCAACCAACCTGGCGCATGGAGCCTAGATACAATGCCTTTACCGAGTGACATAGCGGTCGAAATCAATCAGTTAGACTTAAGCGATGGAACAAAACCCCCAATACCGACGAAATGTGTTGTCAATGGAGAGCGTGATGGAAGCACGGCCGGACTGTTTTTGCAGCCGCCACCCTTTTATGAAGATGAAGTCCGTGCACGCATTTGGGCCAAAAACAGTCAATTTGCTGGTTTGATGGCTCCTCCCATCAACTGCCCCCTCTCTGTTATTCGTCAAGAATAAAGTTATAAACAGGCATCCGCTAACTAAAGCTTCTTAATATACTCAATTCGCCGGAAAGACTCGAAAAAGCCAACCGCCTCATATCCGGCCCAACGGATGTCTTTAGCATCGATATTCTCGACAATCGCATCTCGACGTGGGTAAAGAATATGCAGCAGATTTAGCATCCCTTCAGTGACACGAACGCTATCACCAGCAATCACCTGTACAGTAACTCTGTTCAACTGTAGTTTCCGATCTTCAAAAATGACGCGGCCATGAATTACCCCATCATCTTTCTCTTCGTGATATTCGATTCCCTCTAAACGTTCGGCGATATGCTGAAATGTCGTCAGGTCATTGTGCCAATCCATACGGCCGCCACGCTCTTTCAACCAATTCAACGCCTCTTTGCCTTGCACATGGGTTACCCCTTCTAGTGGTCCTGGTGGGCCATGCAGCGTGGTCTCGGGTGGACGTCGGCCGATAATCAATTCGCGGCCCGCTTTGAATCCCATTTGTTCAGCCAAAGCGTTTCCAGCTTCGTAGGTGCTAATCATTTCCATGGTGATTTCGTTGGCCCCATACTGTTTTGCAGATTTCGCCAATTGCTCCATGATCAGCTGTCCGATACCGCTTTTACGAGAAACCGGGATCACCCCAAACCGAGAAATCCAACAGCGACCTGAACGGACCCCCAACAGGCCCAGCCCGACAATCCGTGACATAACCGTATCAACAATTACACAAGAAGCCGATAAATTAATGTCATAGACTTCAATGTATTCCTGAAATTGCGCCGGAGACATCGGCATCGGAATCACATAATCGGCCCGAGCGGTGTTATAAGCTTCGGTCAGCTCATCTATCGAATAGCGGCTGGCAGGCAGACTAACAACCCGATCAAGGTTAAATTGATCAAGTTGCTCGTTAATCGCTCTAACAAAGCTCTCTGATGGTCGGAAATCGTCGGTCGTCATCTTAAAAGTATACAATAAAACAGCTTTTTTTTCATTGTCTAAAACGTTTCGAACCAAGGCCATCATATACCCTATTTGTCCCCTTTTGGGTTTCTTCCTTTGTCAAATAATCATCGCTTACTAACGGCAAAAATCGCAGATTTGCCCATCTCGCAAAAGGGATTACAGTTAACCCATGGAATTCAGACAGCTGGAAGCATTTATCGCCGTGGTCCGTGAAGGCAGTTTTACACATGCGGCCGAACGACTTAATTTGTCTCAACCTTCGCTTAGCTCTCGCATTCGTCAGCTAGAGCTAGATTTAGGCGTGTCGCTCTTCAAACGAGGCAAACGGCCGATCGAGTTGACCGATACAGGCAAAACGTTTTTGCCCTACGCTGAACGCATCATTGGTGTTGCAGAAGCTGGGGAAAGTGCGATCAAAATCGCCGAAAAGGGGTTTGCAGGTCAACTAAATGTAGGCTGCCCGATGTCAGTTTCGACTTATCTAATGCCCCAAGTTGTAACCTTATTTAATAGTCGCTTCCCAGATTCAGAGCTTTCGGTTGAAACGGGCCATTCGGCCCTGCTCGTTGAGCATTTGCTGGATGGGGTCCATGACATTGTCTTTACCGCCGTTTTTCCCCATCTTGTTCGGCAAACCCAAATCCTGATGCGTGTTCGAGACCGAATTGTCGTTGCAGCTCATCCCAAACACCCCCTAGCTAGTGGAGACAGTAAAATTAAGATCGAAGATATTTGGAGTTGGCGCATTGTGCTCCCTCGTTGGGGGACCGCGTTCGAGGCATGGATTAATAGTTACCGAGAGTTAGCCACCAATCCACGCCCTTTTATCAAAGTCCCCCTATCCGTTTGCCTGCCTATGATGACAGAACCTGATTCGCTGACGTTTGTGCCCGAAAGGGTTGCCGCTGCGGCCGGTTTAAAAGCGCTCGACGTCGCAGACCTCCATTGGCCATGGGACGTGGTGCTCGCAACCCGGCCGGGCTACACCCTACCCCCTTTAGGGACAGAGTTTATCAACACCGTTTCAACCATCGTTCAAAGAGAATCCCGATAGCCTAAAGTTAAAAGCTAAAACTAAAGAAGCGAAAATTGAAATCTGCCTCGATCTAGCCTTGTCAGCTTGTCTTATGCAGCTTCCGCTAAGAATGCGATTAAATCTCCGCGCATCTTCGCCAAGGATGGAGGATGTATATACATCATGTGACCTGCTTCGTAATACGACATGGTGATATTCTTCAACAGATGCTCTTTCAATTCTAGATGATTCAAGGTGTATTCAGTCGCAAAAAACGGGGTCGCCAAATCATAATACCCATTGGCGACAAAGATACGAAGATGCGGGTTTTTTGTCATTGCGCTCCGCAAAGTTTCGGCCGTATTTACATATGAATTCATGAACTTTGTATATTTCCAAGATGGGAACACTTTAAAGCTTAAGATCTCGTACGGCAAATCAGATTCAAATTCAAGTTCTTCTCGCAAATATTGGTTTAAACTGCCAGCGTACACCCCAGTAATAATTGGGAAAGCAGGATCAAACTCATTGGTTTCACCCGCTTCGTCCCGGTTATAGCTGGTCAGCCTGCTATCTAAACGACCAACCGACTTTCCTTCATTACGCATCAACTCACGGCAAAAGCGGTGGATATTAATACGCATATTGGTCTGCTCTAAATACGTCGGGGATAGACCTGTGAAGGCTGCAAGCCGCTGAATCACAAAGTTACGCTCATCCCCACTCATCTTTGCCCCACGCATCAGTGCAACCGTATATTCTGATTCAGCAAAATCTGTAACCTCTGTCAGGAACTCGGCTAAAGGCATGGACTGATAAGGGGATTGAAGTTTTTTGTGGTACCACGCGGTTGCTGCGTAAGTTGGCAAAAATAGAGGATAGGGTAGATCGTTCCCATGTTCGAATCGGGCCGTCTGAAAGTTCAAAATCACCGAGACAAGCATAATTCCATTCAAGAACATCCCGTGACGATCTTGCAAATAGCCGGAAAGCCCGGCCGCCCGTGTTGTCCCGTAACTTTCTCCAATTAAAAATTTTGGCGATGCCCAGCGTTTATTTCGCGTCGTATACAGTCGGATAAATTCACCAACTGATTCAATGTCTTTCGTAAAGTTCCAGAATTGCTCACCCTCTTCTCCTTCCACCGGCCGGCTAAAACCGGTTCCCACAGGATCAATAAAAACCAAATCTGTTTGATCCAAAATTGAAAATTCATTGTCTTCAACTTGGTATGGGGGCCTGATCATTTCATTGTTCTCATCGCTCATTGGTACGCGACGTGGTCCTAAAAGCCCCAGATGCATCCAAACTGATGAGGATCCAGGTCCACCATTAAATGAAAACGTAACAGGACGCGTTTTATTATCTTTAACGTTGTTCACTGTGTAGGCGATATAAAAAATTTCACCTTTTGGCTGCGGTGCTTTCTTATCCTCTTCATCATAAAGCACAATTGTGCCAGCCACAGCAGTGTAGTCGATTTTTTTTCCGTGGAGTTTTATCGAATGCTGCGTTTCAACTCTTTTTTCTTGAACTGCGAGAGGTTGATTCTTTTCGGCTTTACTGTCCGATGTTTCTTGTTTTTCTTCTGGCATAATGCGGTTAATTGAACTTGTCTATTTAGCAAAAGGGGGTTTCCCTAAAACTTAGAATAGATATGAATAAAGTGGTAATTGTTCAGCACCTTTCAAAATGTCGGGAAAATCGTAGGGGTGAAAGAAGCGGCGGAAAATTTATGCGATCCCTATAACGTCTAATCCCGATTCTTACACCCCTGCTGAATAATTACTAAAAGTGAAAATAAAAAAAGGCCATCAGCTTAATCGCCAATGGCCTTTAATTATTTATCTAAAGCTAAAAGTTCGCCAGGTAAATATCCCTTTGAAACAATTGAGCTTACTGACTCGGGATTTTAATTTGTTGACCGATATCAATTCGATTGATATTTGGCAAGTTATTGTGCAAAGCGATTTGCTCAACGGTCACACCATAACGAGTTGCGATTTTGAAGACTGTGTCACCATAGACCACTGTATGAACCGTCGCAGTTTCAGGAATAACGACTGAACCAGGTGATGGGATCACCAATTCCTCACCAACAGAGAGGAGATTGGGGTTAACGATACCATTTGCTGCCGCTAATTCTTGAACCGTTAAGCCATAAGATTGTGCAATTGAATAAAGGGTCTGACCTGCTAGAACAGAATGTTTACCGCCTGCATTTGTGGCCGGAGGCGCTGTGGGTTGCGGTGCAGGAGGCTCGGTGGGTTGTGGTTCAACGGGAACTGCAGTAGCGGCAGGCTGTTCTTCACGAGGCGTTTCAGCCGCCTGGTCTGCATTCGCATTGTCAGCATTTTGATCACCATTGTCGGCCGGCTGCGATTGATCGGTCGTGCCACCGTCATTGCTTTGCCCTTGATCGGAGTTGTTGTCACCTTCACCAGTGGCCCCATTATTTTCTGCATTGCTATTTGCTTCGCCCCCCGTCTGCTCGCCGCCGGTTTGCCCATTATTTTGGTTCGCTGCGGGGTCAGTCAGTGGTTCAACCACAACAGGTTCAGAACTGGACGCACTTCGCTGGTTCAGGCCGCATCCGCTTAAAACAAAAATGGCGACCAATGCACCAATTAGAAAAACAACTTTTTTACTACTCTTTATCATTATTTTGGACCCCGTTTTTAGGATGTCTTGGTGTTTAATAATCACAGTCAGATTGACATAATGCAGTCTATCATAAGGGTCGATTAGGGTCAAGATACCACAGTGCTAAAGAGAATTGCGGTTTTGAACGCTTGGAAATATCAAACAACCGTCGAGCTTAAGGGAGTTTGCCTGACTAAAATAGAATGCCTATAATCGATATAGATAATTTTAAGGAGCCTTAAGCAAACAAAATCGTTTAACTATTAAAATCAACTTTAGGTAGTTTTGATCATCCAAAACGTGGATGACAATTCATTTAACTATCTATTCTTCACAGCACGTTTAATTGATCCAATTCAAAAAACTCATTAATCAATCAAAAGCTTTAAAGGGTCGTAAGACTTCTTTTTGCTTTAAACAGTTGTTTAATGACAGCAAAACGGGTAAATTAAGTATCAACATCTCTGCATCGTAGCCAACAACAAACGCATAACCAACAAACAATCTTTGAGACGAGTATCTTTTTTGAACCCACTTATTTAGTTATTCATTAGATTTTCAACTGCCTAAATGGGCAAAAAATCGATCACACAATATGATTGTGTTCAGTTACAGATGTGTAACATGACATCTTTAAATTCCTCAAAGAAATAATTTCTATAAAACGCTTTTGTTAAATTTTAATTTATTGCTTTGTTACCTTTCAAAGGAGGTTAGCGAAAAAAAAGTTTTTTTTAATCACAAACCACTTGGTGAAAACCAAACATTCTATTATATCTTTAGTCACAGTGTGACAATCTTCTCTGGAGGAGAAAATGATTAAATTGAAAAAATCGCTTTTGGCGATAGTCGGTTTATCAGCACTAGCCCTAGTGCTGTCTGCGTGTGAAGCGCAAATCGTTGAAGTTGAAGTAACCCGCGTGGTAACTGAAACGGTTGTTGAAGAGGTAATGGTTGAAGGCGAAGTCGTCGAGGTAGAAAAGGAAGTAGAGGTTGTTGTAACCGCTACTCCAGAACCTGCGATGGAAGAAGAAGCAGCTTCAAAAGACCTGATCATTTGTATGGCTCAGGAACCAGAAACTCTATACGTATATGGTGGTGGAACTCTAGTAGCTTCTGCTATCCGTCATGCGGTATTTGAAAACGACATCACGACGCTTTCTTATGACTTCCAAGCTCAAGGTCTTGTCAAATTGCCAAGCCTTTCAGACGGCGACGCTGTAATCAACACCGTTGACGTAACTGAAGGCGATATGGTTTTAGTTGGCGGCGAGCCAAAAGCACTTGAAGTTGGCGACGAAGTTGCAACTGCAGATGGTGAAACCGTAACATATGAAGGCGGCACCATTTCTATGGAGCAAATGGTTGTTGATTTCGAAATGAAACCACGTGTGTGGTCAGACGGAACACCTGTTAGCGCATCTGACTCTGTTTACAGCTACAGCCTAGCAGCAGACCCAGACACCCAATCAAGTAAATTCAACATCGATCGTACCGCTAGCTATGAAGCAACCGGTGACTTGACTGTTCAACGTACTATGATTCCTGGTTTCCTAGACTCTGAATACCACATCGGTTTCTGGGGTCCATTACCAGAGCATGCTTGGGGTGGATTCACCGCAGCTGAGTTGATCGAAGCTGAAGAATCAAGCCGTATGCCTATGGGTGACGGTCCATTCGTTATCGAAGAATGGGTTCCTGGCGAAAGAATCACGATGGTTAAAAATGAAAACTACTATCGCGCTTCTGAAGGCTATCCAAAAGTTGACACCGTAACCTATCGTTTCATTCCAGACACCAACTCTTTGGTTCTACAATTGCTCTCAGGCGAATGTGACATCGGTACACAAGACGGAATGGACGTTGCACAATCTCCATTCTTACTAGAAGCTGAAGCTCAAGGTCAATTAACACCTTACTTCCAAACTGGTACCGTATTCGAGCACATCGACTTTGGTATTAACAGCTACGGCGACTATGGCGATGGCATTGGCCGTCCAGACTGGTTCGAAGATGTACGTGTTCGTCAAGCGATGACCATGTGTACCGACCGTCAAAGCATGGTTGACAATATCCTTTACGGCCGCTCAGAAGTTATCCACACCTTCATCCCAAGTGTGCATCCGCTTTACCCAGAAGGGTTGACCGAATGGCCATTTGACGTTGACGCGGGTAACGCTCTACTCGACGAAGTTGGCTATGTTGACAGCGACGGCGACGGCATCCGTGAAGATTCAATCACTGGCGTTCCATTTGCAATTACCTTGGGTACAACCACTGGTAACGAAATGCGTCAACAATTGACCCAGATCTTCAAAGACAACATGATTGAATGTGGTATCGACGTAGAACTTTACTATCAACCAGCTGGCGAATGGTTCGCTGACGGTCCTGATGGTGTTCTATTCGGCCGCCGCTTCGACCTTGGTGAATTCGCATGGTTAACCGGTGTGAATCCAGCTTGTGACCTTTACATTTCAGAGAACATCACTGGTCCTGAAGAAGAAGGTTTTGGTGGCTGGGGTAACGCGAGTGAAACCGGCTGGGTTAACGAAGAATATGATGCGATTTGTAATGCAGCACTTGGTTCATTGCCAGGTACACCTGAATACGAAGAAAATCATAAAGAAGCACAACGGATCTTCTCTCAAGAAGTTCCTGTGATTCCTTTGTTCCTACGCTTGAAAGTTGCTGGTGCTGGCACCAACGTTAAAAACTTCGGTGTAGACCCGACACAAAACTCAGAACTTTACAACTTGTTCGAAATCGACTTGGAGTAAAAGTTTAGTTCGTGCCTTTTTAAATTAATGAGGCGAACTTTCGCCTCATTAATCAAAAGCACGTTAACCCAGGCCGGATTAAAATTAATCCGGCCTGGGTTACTTTTTTTATATTTTCAAAAACTATTTGGGCTTAGAGTCTTGCAACAAGGCAATCTCAAGATAATAGTCATCTTTTAATTTAATAAAGATCCTCACTGATTTCCATGAGAACGGCCAAAACCCCAAAAAACATAGATTTGAAACTGAAGTTTCAAGTCAGAATCAGCAAAATTCTGAAAGGCGCTAACTTATGATTAATTATCTAATTCGTCGCAGCTTGCAAATGATTGTAACAATCATTTTTGCAACTTTTGCTATCTTTGTCATTCTAAATGCCGTCCCTGGCGGCCCCCTCTCCGGCTTGAACCAAACTGGAAATACGAGGGATCGCCTGAGTGATGAGCAAATTGCCCGTATTGAGCAAGCACTCGGTTTAAACAAACCTCTCCCCCTACGGTATTTAACTTGGGTGGCTGGTGAGGACTGGGTCGATGATGTAGCAGCGGTTATTGGACGCTCCGAAGCTTGGGCCAATTATCAAACACCACGCTGTATCGACGCAGGACGCACCAATGCCGGTGCCCAGACCGACTTAGAGACATCGCCCTGTGGCCGTGGTATTTTACGCTTTGATTTTGGCGTATCGTGGCAAATGGCTCGTGGACAAGAAGTCAGCGAAGTTATTTGGGGTCGATTAGGTAATACAGTTCGACTAATGGCAACCGTTAGTGTCTTGTCGCTTCTGATCGCTTTGCCAATCGGAATCATTTCGGCCGTGCGCCAATACTCGATATTAGATTATGTGGTTACCACTTTTGGCTTTTTTGGGCTTTCGATGCCGGTTTTCTGGCTGGGTCTGATTCTGATCATTATTTTTGGATTCCAATTTCGAGAGTGTTTTGGCATTGATGCTTGTAAAGAAGCCTTTGGCTCTCTCCCTTACTTCCCTAGTGGTGGTGTAGAGTCCTCTCGCATTTTGCCAGGCAGTATTCAAGATGTATTTGGCGTTGCAAAAGGCTCTTCTTTTGATCGCATCATCCATCTAACTTTGCCTACGCTCATGCTGACGTTTGCATCGCTTGCAAGTTGGAGCCGGTTTATGCGCTCATCTATGCTGGAAGTTTTACGTCAAGATTATGTTCGCACAGCTCGATCAAAAGGATTGCGCGAGTATGTGGTTATCGTCAAACATGCCGCCCGCAACGCTTTAATCCCCGTGATTACAATTGTGGTATTTGAAATCCCCGCAATTTTTAGCGGTGCCGTTCTAACAGAATCGGTGTTTTCATATCCAGGCATCGGCCGATTATTTATCGGTGCGCTCGGTGGTAATGACTGGCCCATTGTGATGGCCATCCTTTATATATCTGCAATCTTGGTCGTATTTGCGACCTTAGTTGGCGATATTTTGTACACCTTGATCGATCCTCGGATCCGTTTTGATTAAAACTCCCCCTACTAACTGTCGAAACTGGCAGTTGGTCACAGGAACAAAAACTCTATGTCAGTTGCAAAAATAAACCTTGATGAGCTAAACAATGAAGCTCTTTTGGTCGAAGAACATGAATCTATGATCTCAATTTATTGGGGTCGTCTGAAGCGTCATCGACTTGCATTTATCAGCCTAATCGTCTTGGCACTGATCATTCTGGGCGTGGCAATCGGCCCTCTAATTATGGGGCAGATGACTTACTACAACGTCCAAAAAGACGCTTATGTGAACTATGCTAGAGATACCCAAGACCTACAGTCTAAGAATGTATCGCCTTCAAGCGATCACTTTCTGGGAACTGATGAATTGGGGCGTGATGTGCTCTTCCGTCTTTTAATTGCCGGCCGCCTATCACTCACTATTTCACTTAGCGTTGTACTCATTCAAGTCTCAATCGGCATCTTCTTAGGTGCGGTTTCAGGCTTTTATGGAGGATGGGTAGATTCGCTAATACAAAGAATCGCTGAATTCTTTATCATTTTGCCCGCCCTGCCGCTCTTGCTCACCCTGTCGTCGATTCTACGGAACGTTCGGATTCCCGGCATTCCACCAGAATGGAGTCAGTCGATCTTTATTATTGTTATCCTAAGCTTTTTGGGATGGCCCGGATCATGTCGGCTATCTCGTGGCGTGGTGTTGAGTTTGCGAAATCAACAATTTACAGAGGCTGCCAAAGCTTTGGGAATGTCTGACTTAGGCATTATTACCCGCCACATGATTCCAAACGCACTCCCACCGATTATCGTTTTGGCGACCCTCGGTCTGGGTGGTGTAATCCTGACAGAATCAGCATTAAGCTTCTTAGGATTTGGAATTAATCCACCGGTAGCAACATGGGGCAACATGTTACAAAACGCTCAAACAGACATGCTAACAGCACCTTGGAAAGCTCTAATCCCTGGGTTCTTCATTCTAATTTCTGTTTTGGCATTTAACTATTTAGGGGACGGATTACGCGACGCCTTAGACCCAAGGTTGAAACTGTAGATCTTACTATGAGTGAAAAAAAGAACGACAAAACGATTTTAGAGGTTAACAACCTTAAGACTCAGTTTTTTACTGAATCCGGTATTGTACGTGCTGTTGATGGAGTAAATTTCCATGTAGAGCGCGGTGAAGTACTGGGCATTGTGGGAGAATCCGGTTGTGGTAAAAGTGTGACATCACTTTCAATTATGGGGCTTGTGGGCAATCCCGGCCGTATCGTTGAAGGCGAAGTCATGTTTGATGGTCAAGACTTGTCTAAGATGACTCAGGTTGAGCTGTCAGCCATCCGGGGCAACCGGATGTCGATGATCTTCCAGCAGCCGCAAAGCTCTTTAAATCCGGTATTCCGGGTTGGTGATCAAATCACCGAGGTTTTACACGTTCATCAAAACATGGATCGTGAAACAGCGAAGAATCGGGCGATTGAACTGCTCGCACTTGTGGGCATTCCATCCCCTGAAGACCGCTTTACCGCATGGCCTCATGAAATGTCAGGTGGTATGGCTCAGCGTGTGATGATCGCAATGGCTTTAGCCTGTGTCCCTGAATTATTAATTGCAGACGAGCCTACAACGGCTTTAGATGTAACCATTCAGGCTCAGATTTTAGACTTGATTCGAGATTTAAAATCTAAGATGGATACCGCGGTTATTCTCATCACCCATGACCTGGGCGTTGTCGCAGAACTTTGTGACCGAGTGGTTGTGATGTATGCAGGGCGAGTTGTAGAGACAGCTGAAGTTAACGAACTCTTTGAGAATCCAAAACATCCGTACACGGCCGCACTTATCGGTGCCACACCGGTTTTAGGGGATGTTGACCGTGAGTTGGTATCGATTCCTGGTTCTGTTCCTAACTTGATCAATCTGCCCACCGGATGCAAATTTGCGGCTCGCTGTGCGGCACGAATTGAGAATGAATTGGAGATTTGTACACAAGAAGATCCTGAGCTGAAACCGATCTCGGACGAACATGAGGTTCGCTGCTGGCTATATGAGGAATCAACTCAAGCAAAATTAAAACAAGGGGAACCAGCATGAGCGAAGTGAAAGAAAAGAAAGTTTTAGTCGAGGTCAAAAACCTCAAAAAGCATTTCCCAATTAAGTCGGGTCTTTTACAAAGGACAACCGGTTGGGTTAAAGCGGTAGATGATATCTCGTTTACGATTTATCAAGGAGAATCACTGGGGCTTGTCGGTGAGTCAGGTTGTGGAAAAACAACGGCCGGCCGTACCATTTTACGTTTGGTTGAGCCCAGCGATGGATCGGTAATTTTTAACGGTACCGATGTTGCCACAGTCTCTAAGCAAGATTTGAAGAAGCTGCGTCAAGAAATGCAGATCATTTTTCAAGACCCATACTCTTCACTAGACCCTCGTATGCCGGTCGGTGAAAGTATCGCTGAAGGATTACGCATCCACACCAATAAATCGGCCGAAGAACGGTATGACCAAGTGGTGCAGATGCTAACCCGCGTCGGGATGCGAGCAGACCATGCGAAGCGTTATCCTCACGAATTTTCGGGTGGTCAACGTCAACGGATCGGTATCGCCCGAGCTTTGGCCGTCAACCCGAAGTTTATCGTTTGCGACGAACCGGTATCGGCTTTAGACGTTTCGATTCAAGCATCTGTTTTGAATCTGCTCGAAGAACTACAAGATGATTTTGGCCTGACCTATCTGTTCATCGCCCATAATCTTAGTGTGGTTGAGCATTTTAGTGACCGTGTGGGGGTTATGTATTTGGGTAAAATGGCTGAATTGGCCACTCGTGAAGAGTTGTTCAGAAACCCACTGCACCCATATACCCAAGCGTTAATGTCAGCGATCCCGATCCCTGACCCGAAACAGCGCAAAAAACGGGTTATTTTGGAAGGTGACGTTCCTAGCCCGATCAACCCACCTACCGGCTGCCGGTTCCACACTCGCTGCCCCCTCGCTTATGACCGGTGCAAAGTGGAAGAACCCAAGTTTGTTGACTATGGCGACGAGCATTTTGCTGCGTGCCATTTGCTAGACGAAGGCAAGCCAAGTCAACTGCCCGATATGAATAAATAACGAGCATTAAAAAAAAGGCTTCGGGGGTTTAAATCCCGAAGCCTTTTTTTATCTCCAGTTTAAGCCGACATGCCCCTTGCCCACATCAGCCAACCAACAATCATATTAAGAAATATCGCCAAATCTGATAGCTCGGTGACCACAGCCATACCAGCGATTGTCATTTCAGAGTCTGACCGCCTCTTAGCCACTTATATTCCACAAGGGACGTTATTTAAAAACAACTGGGTTATCCCCGAAGATCAACGGGTGGCGTCGGTAGACAACATCGTTAAATCGAGCCAAAGAGAATACAAAGATCTAATTTGGCGCAATCCGACGGTCCGGCTTTATTTGCCAGGGGTTGGTTTTTCAGTTTGGCTTAATTTTGATAAAAGCTGGGTTTTCAATTCTTGGTATTGCAATCTTGAAGCACCATTTGTACGCACCCCGATTGGCATTGACACTCGCGATTATGCACTAGACATTGTGGGAACCGTAGAACGAACTTGGGTTTGGAAGGACAAAGAGGAATTTGAACGGCGATTAGAAGTTGGCGTTGACACTGCTGAACATCAAGCCAAGGTTCTGAGCGATGCCGATGAATTTATTCGCCGTTTCGAATCTAATCTGTTTCCCTTTGACATGGGATGGGAAGATTGGCGGCCGGATATGAAAACTAAAAATGTGGGCTTGCCTAAGTTGCCCGATGCCTGGGCAACCGATTATGGATCAGGCAAAATTTTTGATTCAAACAGCTAATCGAAAAGGAAAATAAAATTATTCTCTATCCAGTTTTTTAAACACAATATCAAGCTGATGAGCAATATAAATTAACTCCCCTGCGTCTACTTGTACCTGGCGGGCTTGCAACCATTCATCCAAGATAGCTTGATCAACCTCAGCTTGGCCAGAAAGAGCGTCTTTGAAGAAGCTAAGGATATGCTGTAGAAAATAAGCTTCATCAGCCAGATAAACCCCTTGTTTCGGATATACGACCCAATCTGAACTCCCGGCAGCCAGTATTTCTGTGTCAAGGCTGGAAAGCTTGTGGAGCAGTTTCCGGCCGCTATGCGGGTTGGTCATTGAACGATGATAAGCGGCTAAGATCTGTTCATCGGCCGGGTGTGATGGCTGAAAGATCGTATCTCCATCGAAGTTAATCGTGAAGTAGCCGATACCATCAGGTGGGAGCAGTTCAAGCAGCCTGGGCAAAAAAGTGTCAAGATCAACCAAATCAAGAAATGCATGCGCCAAAATCGCATCGAAAAAGCGTTCATTTATTTGGGCTTCGACGTACTGTTCGGCCGTATCTACTTTAGCAAACAGGTTTATAAACGGCCGGTTTTCTAGCCAAGCAGTCGCCCGGTTTTCCAATTCTGCGATATTGCTTGCTTGGTCATCGATGGCGGTGTACATCAAGGTACTAATTTTGCCGGAGTCAACAATTCGTTGGGTCATCGCCCCAGTGCCTGCACCCAGTTCCAACATTTCCAAAGGGAACTGACGCGAACTGCCTGGCAAAGATTCCCAAAAAGTTTGCCAAACATGCTGATTCAAAGCACGGTCATCAACAGTTTTTTTCGATTCTAGATAACGGATAAAGTTAGGTTGCATATTACTTATCTAAGACGGTTTTATTGTTTACTATTCGCAAAATCAATTAAAAATCCTTCGATCTTCTCGCAAGTCTCTTCCCATTTAGGGGCTTGGTCAAACGTATTTCGGGCATTTTCACTCAGTCGAGCCAGTGGTTTGCGTTCATTGATCAAAGATCTTAAGACCTTGGCCAACTCATTCGCATCCCCAGGCGGGACCAAGAAGCCATTCTCTCCATCAACGATAATTTCGTGCGCAGCACCGGCCGAAGTCGCGACGGCCGGAAGAGCAAAGCCCATCGCTTCGAGATAAACAATACCGAAGCCTTCATAACGGGATGGGAGCACAAATAAATGATTCATGCTATATCGAATCGCAAGCTGCTCATCGGTCAACGAGCCGTAGAAACGAACGGCCGCTCGTAAACGAGGAATGCCTTGAACCCATTTCTTACAATGGTCGGCATAGTCAGGGTCAACTGTCGCATCCCCGACCACCTCAAGCTCCCACTTGCCTGCGGGGAGCTGCTTTAGGGCGCTTAACAATACGTCTAACCCTTTTCGCTTGATCAGGTTCCCGACGAAAAGCAGTTTAAGCTTTCCAGAGTCTGAATGTCGTTGAATATCAATTTCTGGCATCACCGGGGCCAATCGATTGCCGGCCGGTCGGCCGACTACAAACGGGCGTCCTGCCCCAATCATTTTTTCAACAGACCGCCGTGTCGTTTCGCTATTGAATATAAATCCATCAACGGTTTTCAAATACGCCTTTTCAACTTGAGCATATCGCCAGCGTTCAAAGCGCCCCCAGGGTTCATCGGCGCGCAAGTGATGCACGATTGAAATAAGAGGTGTTTGGCTCTCGGCTTTAAAGGTTTGGTTCAACCGAAATAGGGATGGATGGTTTAGCTCGTCTTGAAGGATCAGATTAAATCGCCCGGCCGTCATTTTGTGCAGTAACCGGCCGTCAAAATTATCCTTTAAATGTTCCAAGTAATTGCGCCAAGGCAAACTGATAATTTCGACCAAGTGCCCATTGGCACGAAGGTGCTCGACCAACTTGCGGTCATAGAGATATCCGCCTGAAACCGTCTGAAGGTTTCCGTAAATGATCAGCGCAATTTTCATCGTATGATGGGCAAGGGTAACGGTTTAAACGTTAACGGCCATGCGGTAGCTGGCCCACCCGATTTCATTTTCCCAAATCTTTGCCGTGATAAAGGACAAGTTGGGTGCAGAGATATTTGCAGCCAATGTTTGACACACGATGCGGGAAAAGTGCTCAATACTTGGATTTAACCCCTCAAATTCTGGTAACTCATTGAGTGTTTTATCTTTGTAGTAAGCAACGATTTTTTCTAAATTGTGTTCAATATCTACAATGTCTACCAAATAACCGTGTTTATCTAGCGTCTCCCCTTCTAATTGAACCTCAACAACATAATGGTGTGAGTGCCAAAAGTTTTCAGCCCCCCAATCTCCCCCGATCAAGAAGTGCTGCCCTACAAAGTCTCGTTTCACTGCTACTGTGTACATCCTTTCTCCTTTTCCAATTAAAACCGCCGAAAGCCGTCACGTTTAACCGCGCCCTTTATTTAGGTCTTCAGCCACTTTAATTAATAGTTAAAAACGACCTGCAAAGCCTCTTCCGGCCGTTCGTCTAACATTTTATAGATTTGAGTCGCCTCACTCACATCCGGCCGATGGGTGATTAACGTGCGTGACGGCCGATGTTTTGCCAGCATTTGCACAGCCACATTCATCCGGCGCTGCTTGGTCCACCGGCCGGTGAGTGAAGGGTGTAAACGGCTCACTTGGCTTGCAATCAGTTGAATATTGCTGCGGTGAAAATGACCACCGAAATCGACCGTTGCCTGCTTTTTACCATACCAAGAGCCGATCACAATTCGGCTGCTATACCCAGCAAGCTGCACGGCCAGATCAATCGCCTGAGGGTTACCGGAAAGCTCAAAGAGCAAATCAGCTCCAAGATCGCCTAAATATTGTTTTAAGTTCGGGTCTGCAGGGTCAAACACCGCGGTCGCCCCTGACTTTAACCCCGCTTCACGACGAGATGATAACTGATCCACACCGATTAAACGGCCTGGAGACAACCCTGCGAGCAGCTTTAAAGTTAGCTGCCCAACCACGCCTAACCCCAACACAATGACGGTTTCCCCCAGCAACGGACGGCCGTCCATCACAAATGAAACGGCCGTTTCCATGTTGGGCAAAAACACACCGTCTTCGGCCGCCATTCCTTCTGGCAATGGAATCAACGTTTCCGGTATCGCGCAAAAATGGCTTTGATGCGGTTGAAAGGCAAACACACGTTCACCTACCCACTTGGAGCCAACATCGTCACCTGACTCGGTTACAACGCCTACGGAGGCGTATCCATATCGAATCGGCCAGCTATTTTTCTGTTCACTTAATGATTGAATATTGGTGTCTAATGCCATCGATTCTGGCAATTCACCTCTGTAGACCAATAGCTCTGTGCCAGCACTTATGGCTGAACAAATCGTCTGCACCCGAACTTGATTTGGCTGAAGCTCACCAAGAGGCTCGAAACAGATTTCGGCCAAACGTGGGCCGCTAAATTGTACAAACCTACGCTGCGTCTCTTTTGGCAAAGTATTGTCCATCCAATCAAGGCGCTCCCCGTCACATCATCACCACACTGCTATTAAAAATTCGTAATTGTTCAACATTCCAACTATTTGCGCCAGATTGGGCCGGTTTTTAGCTCATCTTTCCGTAGAACATAGATCCTTTTGTAAAACTGGACCAAGCTGCTGAATAAATACAAAAGAATTACCAGCCCCAAGTCCCAGGTTCACCCTTCATCGGACCCACGATATCTTTTGTTACCCAGCCGCCATAAAAACCACCGGCTTGTGGCGTTGCGATCTCACCAGCAACCCGACATTCATCCATCATGCGGGGGTAAAAGGCAACATACCCTTTCATCTGTTCAAAAGATGGGGTTGGGCTAGGATAACACCAGGCGGCGTTCTCCGCCTTGCGGTCATTAACCGAAATCGTAAAGTATTGGGCAGGCCCTTTCCATTCACATGTTGACCGGCCGTTGCTTGGAATAAAGTATTCCATACGCAGGTCTTCTTGAGGCAAATAGTAGCTGGGGGGATGACTGGTCTCTAAAACCCTGTAGCTCATCACGCTATCAGCGATCATGACGCCGTTAAAAATAACTTGAATTCTCTTTGGTGTTGGCTCAGCGATGGCCGGCCGTGGGTAATCCCAAACAGACTCTTGTCCTGGCGCAGGTTGGATGGGTACAGGTTTAATCATAGCTTTTATGCGCCTGCAGCGAATTACCGCAAGGTCAAGGTTCCCCAAGTTGTCGGATTAGAATAGCTTCTCGTCGGTACGTTTGATTTCATCATTTCTTGCAACGCGCCAAAAGTGTCATTGTCGTTCACGTTTAAGTTTGCCCCGATCACTAAACCCTCTGCCGGGCTAACATTGATGTTACCCCAAGGAATTCTTGCTTCGATGAAGTAACCAAATGGAGCTTCTTCGGCAGCAACCACAATTTGATGCCCAATCGCATCAACATAATTGCCGTTGGCCGTTCCGCTAAATCGCCACCCTTCAGGTTCTAATCCATTAAAGTTTCCAGGAGACAGTTCGAGTTGGAATTCGTCTGCGGATATTCCGTTTCCAAAATCACCGGCACGGTCGGTATCAAGCTGCAATTCTAAGCTGTCCCCTCTAAACGTGCCTGAACCGCTTGAATATTGGGCATGGATATCGTCGACGACTAAAGCGGCAACGTAAAGTGCCTGTTCATCCCAAGCCATAAACCATTCCGCTTCAACGTCATCTGTACCATCCCATTCTCCTGCGGTATACACAATGACGTTAGACGAGGCGACTGAATCTCCCCATTCGTCTAGAGAGCCATCAATCTGTATCTCTCTCTGACGACGTGGCACATTGACATTGGTATCGGCCGGTGGTGCCGTTGGGGGCAAGTTTGTCTGAGTTGGTGCCAAGGTTGGTGTCGCCACCGGTTCAGGCGTATCTGTGCCTTCTTCTTCCTCAGGC